>NZ_DASXHN010000157.1:0-32917 GCF_036488505.1 Paraburkholderia sp.
GGCGGGCGACCTCAATGAAAACCCGGAGCTGTCGCAGCGTCACATTCATTTATCGTCCTCATCAATAGCGCAGTTTGATGCGATTGTACGACCAAACTTATCCCGCGTTGCGCTTTGAAAACCTTTCGCCGCACCGCAACAAAAAGGCGCAAACGCACGCTGGCCGGGACGATCTGCACAAGATTGGTGATTGTCCCGATTTGCGAGATGGGTTTTTTGGATTCATATACGGCCCTGGCTGGCGCCCGCGCTAGCCCGCCGCCACGGGGCTTCGAGGCGATCGAGCACAGATTGGCACAGTTGATGCATACCAAAGCGCATAGGGCTGACGCCATGATGACTGAATAGCAGAGCGTGGCAAGCCCGTCCCCTTTGGCACTCACCTATCCGAGTGCATAGAGTGCGCGGCGCGGGGCAGCGCACCGGAATTAGCTTCGCTGAGGTGAAACATGATGCTGTTCGACGATTTGAGAGACAACGAGTGGGCGCTAGTCGAGGCTTTGTTCTGCGCCGAGCCGGCACGGAGCGAACGGCGCGGCCGGCCGCGAGTGGAAGCTCGGGCGGTTGTCAATGCGGTGCTGTGGGTGCTGTCGACAGGCGAAGGCTGGTCCAAGCTGCCGGGCCGCTATCCGTCTCCGCCCACTTGCCGCCGGCGCTTCGATGAGTGGCAGGCCGACGGCACACTCGCCGAGATCGTGAAACTGCTCGGCACGAGTGGCCGCGAAGTCTCGCTGCGTGGCCGTATCGGCGCGACTGCCGCGAAACCGCCAGCACCACCGAGCCGCGACCGCCTGCGCGGCGCCTTCTGGACCAATCCGGAATCGTGGCGCGCCCCGGTCAAGATGGCCTGAGCGAAACCAGGTTGTCACCGGACGCCTGCGGCGTCCGGTTCTCATTTCGGCCACCGCGACCGTCTTCACGGTTTGCAGTGCTCACCCACCAGGCTCACCGCTGACGTTCCGTTCGCGCACGCGAGCCTCGCCTCTCTTCCGCTCATCCCACGCCCTTCTGCTGCGCGGCCTCTGACACCTCATGCCGCGGATCGCTTCCGCTGAAACATCCATTTACTATTAATTACAGCGTGCTTTCGTGATGGGGCCTAGCTTTGCATATATGCAAACAGGCCTTGCATCAATGGGCTTGAAGGGGAAAACCAGCATGAAACCAATGTCACCGCTGTTGTGCGGCATTGTGATTTCATCGATAGCCATCACGGCACTCGCGCAGCAACGTCCGCAAGCGTGGAACTGGCGGCCGGACCGGGCCGCTACTCTGGAAGCGTGGCAGCAAAGCGAAGCGCACAATCGTGAATTCACCCCGCCCACGCCCCGTGGCGATTTGCGCGGCGATATCGCGAGCAATGCACGCGCGCGCCCCGATACGCCACGCGAGGAACCGCCGCGGCGGCGCTAGCGGCGCTCGAGCGGCCGGCGATCGACCGCGCCGCTGGGCAGGCGCCGGTTGGTATGCCACTGGAAGGCGAAGCTCGCACTGCAATCGAATGTCAGGGAACCACCGGGCGCCGCACCAGTCTCATTGAACGCCATTAGCACAGCGTGGCAGTAGTAATTCCGGTAAGCCCGTATCTTCGTGATACGGGCTTTTTTTTGCACGCAGCACGACTGCCGGTGCGATTGATAGCGCCTCGTGAACGTCGTGACTAGTGGGATGCAAGAATTGCCGCCTGGCACGCGAGTCGGCCGGATCGGCGCAGAAAAGCAACTGATCCGGACGGGCGGTACGCCCGTGCGGACTATTGACGTGAGGAACGATGAAGCTGGAGCTAAGACCTGATTTCGGCGGCGGTCGCAGCCTGCGATTCGATCGCCGCGAGCACATAGTCGTTCATGCGCTGCACGGTCCATGTGAGCAGTCGTTCGGCATGCTCGAGCCGGGCGAATTCGGCTTTGCCCCGCTCGGTCAGCACGGCGATGTCGACAGGGGCATGAAAGCCCGGCGCCGGCGCGACGGTGCGCTGTCGAACGGTGTCCATCAGACCCAGCGCGCGAAGATATTGGAATACGCCCGGCCTTCTGGCCCAAGGCACCTGACGATATTGCGCTCGCCGCAGCGCTTCAAGTACCGCTTCGTTGGAATACGTCGTCATCTCACTTCTTTCTTAAGGTGCAGCCATGACACATTGATGCCTCCGCATCACCGCGCCACCGGTGACGGGCGTGGCAACCGCCTCTGGCCTGAAGCGCGCCGCGGGTCGAGCGGCGCAGTTCCGCCAGACGCTGCCTGGTCTCGGTTTCGGAACCCCCGTCTGAACGTCAATTAGCGTTCTCTCCACGAACCGGCGATGCAACCGCCGCGGTGCGATGGCAAGCCCGTAGATTTGTCCCGAAAGACATACGTTACCCCATTTAAATTGATTCTATTCACTTTATTGGCGCTTTTTTTTGCAGCAATCGTGCTATGGAAAGGTGCGCGCCGCCCTCTGATCGGATGCACGATCGCCCTGTTCTGGCTATTCGCGGCGGGCTGGCTAACCGCCCCGCTGCTGGATCTCGCGCAGCCACGTCGGCAAAGCGCCGCGCCGCCGAAATTCGGGCCGCGCACGGCGATCATTCTGCTCGGCGGCGGCACCGTCTACGATGGCGACCACATGCTCGTCCCCCCGCGCGACGCGCTCTCCCGCATCGACGTCAGCGCGCGGAACTACGCGGCCTGCAAACGAACGGAGGCGACCTGTCAGGTGATCGTGAGCGGGGGCAACCCGCAGCGGCATCCCGCGACCGAAGCCGACACCTACCTGCCCTATCTGCTGCGTCACCGGGTGCCACGCTCGGACATCGTGCTCGAGAATCGCAGCCGTACGACATACGAGAACGCGCGCAACGTTGCCGCGATTGTCGGCGAGTCACATTACGATGCGTTGATACTGGTCACGTCCGCATATCAGATGCCGCGCGCGCTACTCGACTTCCGCTGTTTCGGCATCGCGCCTCAGCCGCAGATCTCGAGCGCGCGGCGTGCGCGGCTCGGCGTGCTGCCGCGCTTCGACAATCTCGTGGCCGCCGAAATCGCGCTGCATGAGCTGGGCGGGCTTGCGCAATTCCATCTATATCGGGCGATCGGCTGGTTTTGATCGCGGCGGGGCAGAGCCGAGCGCGGTCACGCGGCGCGTCGTTCGACTGTGCTCACGCTCTGCGACTATGTTGCAGATTGGCGCGGGGCTGGCCTGAGCAAGCCGTCCGGCGATGAGAACGCGCGAACGTTACGAGATGTAACAAATGGTCGTCGCGGTTACAAAGCGATCCGCTGGAGTAGAGTTTGGTCGATAGAATGCATTGTCTTTCCCAACGGACAGGCAATACTTGGATTCACCACCACTCTACGGAGGTAACGATGAAGAAAGTGTCCCTGGCGATCCTGGTTTCCCTCTGCGCCGCAGCGGGCGCGGCCTATGCGCAGGACAACGGCGTCACGACCAGTACCGATCCGGCCAAGGCCGCGGACGTCGAACAGCGCGCGCAGGATTTGCAAAACCGCCAGCAATCGATGGGAAGCGCGCCCGCCATGCCGTCGAAGCATCATAAGATGGCCCCGCATCATCACAAGAAGGCTCCCGACGCATCGGGCACCTGAGCGCGGTCACAGTCTTGCTTCGCGGCTTTGCCGTGAAGGTGAAAAGCCGAAGCTGGCGCCCGCCGGCTTCGGCTTTTCTGTTTCCGGCGCGGACAACGCACGGGCTCGGGATGCGGCCCGCAAAGGACAGGAGCGCGAAGCCGCCGGGCTCGCGGCGCCCCCCGCCCGGTATGCTAAAGTCCCGCACCGACCGGTACCCAGCCGGCATCCCCAACCCGTGCGCACCCTGGTGCGGAGGACAGCATGAGCAACATCCAGCTAGATATCGAATGGACCGAGGCAGCATCCCGCAAAATCGAAAAATTGATGCCGCGTGGCGGACAGGAAGCCTACCTTGCGCTGCCGCCCGTCGAATGCCTGCCGATGGAAGGCGACGTGCTGTTTCTCGGGCCGGCTGGCAAGCAGCAGCCATTCATCGTCGCGGAACGCCAGTATCACCATGACGGCGACGCCGACTGGACCATCATCCTGATTCTCGACGTCCCGCAAGCCACTCACTGACCTCGACGGCGCGACGGATGTCGCGCGCATCGGCAGCCCTCCGACCCCGACGTCGACGTCGACACTCAGGCGATCTTCGACACCACGCGAATTTCCGAGTGCTCGACCCAATCCGCGACTGCTTTCCTATACGCCTGGATATGCGCGGATTTCGCATGCGCGGCAAGCGCTTGCTGGCTTTCCCAGCGCTCGACGAACACAAACCGGCGCGGCTCCTGCACATCGCGATGCAGGTCATATTGCAGCGCCCCCTGTTCGTTGCGCGTCGGACCGACGATTCCTTCGAGCGCCGAGCGCAGTTGCTCCTCGTAACCCGGCTTCGCCACCGAAATGGCCACCACTGCGATTTCCGCCATGGCTGTTCCCCTTTTCATGAAAAGCAGCAGCATACCCGGCGCTCGGCGAACCTGCCGGTGAGTGCACGTGCGAGTGCATCCGCGCGTAACGGGGACGCATGCAGCCGGTATTTGCGTGCCGCACCGCGCGCGATCCGACGCGCGCACAAGCAAGCGGCTGGGAGCGCGGCCGAGACGGACGGCACGAGCCCCTGCAAGCTGCAAGCCGCCGCTAACATTTGAGCACCGTCGTTGCCTGGAGTTTGGCGGGCGGCCGCTTACCGCCCTGTTACGCTCGGCTTGATGCGGCAAGTGATTGCGATTGAGAATCGGTCTGATGCTCGACAAGCACGCGAAACGCTCCGGCGCACTGACTCCCAATGCGTTGCCGGAAGCGCCGCGCAAAGCCGGTTTGCTGGCGATTCTCCTGCTCGCGCGTTTGTGATGACCCGCACATTAATACGTGCGGCAAACTGCTAGACTCGTTTTGACCTATCCGCCGGAGTCCAGCATGGCTGGCATCGCCCTCCGCGTTCCCGGGCCGTATCGATGTTGCCCCGTCGATGCTTCGGGCGATCGACTGCCGTGCGCCGATCGGGGTTACGTGCCCCTCCACCCGCTTGCCGCAAGAGTCCCATGTCAGCTCTCATGCCCGCGTCCATGCCATCCGTCAGCGAATTGACCCTGAGCGGTCTGCTCCCGCATCTGGTTCGCGGCGAGTCCGGCTGGACCGCGACATGGCGGGCGCTGACGCTGCATAGCGTGTTCCAGCCGGTGCTCTCGGTCACGCATCAATGCGTGGTCGGCTACGAGGGTCTGCTGCGCGCGTTCGATCCGGTCGGCCTGCCCGTTTCCCCCGATGTGCTGTTTTCCGGCAACCGCACGGCCGCTGAGGCGCGCGAACTCGACCGCATCGCGCGCTGCCTGCACGTCGCGAATTTCATGGAGCAAGGCATCAGCACAGGGTGGCTCTTTCTGAACACGCGCCCCCAGGTGTTCGAGACCGGCTGGCCGCAGCGCGCATTTATCGACGAGCTATCCGCACATTTCGGGCTGCCGCAGGAGCGCATCGTGATCGAAGTGCTCGAACAGCCCGCCGACGATGAATCCGCCGTCGCCAGCATGCTCGCGGCTTCGCAACCGCGCGACTTCCTGATTGCGATCGACGACTTCGGCACCGGCTTTTCGAACTTCGACCGCGTGTGGCGCTTTCGCCCCGACATCGTCAAGCTCGACCGCTCGCTGGTCGCGCGCGCCGGCAAGCGAAACGGCGACGAATCGATGATCAGCCACCTGATCGCGATGCTTCATCAGTCGGGCACGCTCGTGCTCGCCGAGGGCGTCGAAACCGACGAGGAACTGATGATGCTGGTGCAGGCCGACGTCGATTTCGTGCAAGGATTCTGGTTCGGTCACCCGCAAAGCTCGGTGCAGGCAGCATGCGCGAAGGTGCCGGCACTCGTCGCGTCGATCTGGAGCAAGTTCGCCGACTACGAACGCGCACACGTGGGCCATCAGCGGCTCGAGTTCGAAGGGTTCGCCGAGGCGGTGCTGGCCGCCGCCGATACCTACGAGGCGACCGGCAACCTCGAACAGGCCGCGCAAGAGGTCTGGCATCTACCGGAAGCGCGCCGCGTGTTTCTTACCGACGGCCACGGCGAGCAGACCCAGGCATCGGTGACGGCGGCATCGGTGCCGCCGCCGCCTCCGCGGCTCGCGCCGCTCTATGCGCAGACGCGTGCCAACTGGTCGCGGCGGGCGTATTTCCGTCACGCGCTGGCCGCGCCGGGACGTGTCGCGATGATGGGCCCGCACTATTCGCTCGCCGACGGGCGGGATTGCTACACCGCGGCGGTCGCATTCGAGCGCGACGGCACGCAGGTGCTATGCGTCGATTTCGTGCCGGACTCTTCCAGCACGGATGCGCGCGCCGGCAAGCGCGCCGGCAAACGGTAACGACGGGTTGCGGCGTCGCGCGCGGCTGTCGTTGGCCAGATGCCCGGCATCGACGCAACGCTCGCGCTGAACCTCGTCGCGCGACGCCGCGCAGCGCTACTCGTGCACTCGCCCCCGCCCCGACTTGACCTCGCCGCGCTTGGTCTTGCTATCGAGCCGCCGCAGATTCGACGAGCGGGTGGGCCGCGTCGCAACGCGCGGCTTACGCGTGACACTCACGCTTTCGATCAATTCATCCAGCCGCGCGAGCGCGGCCGCACGGTTCATCTCCTGAGTCCGATACTCCTGCGCCTTGATGATGACGACGCCATCACGCGTGAGCCGATGATCGGACAGCGCGAGCAGACGCATCTTCAGCACCTCGGGCAGTGAGGAGGCGTGCACGTCGAAACGCAGATGAATAGCACTCGAGACCTTGTTGACGTTCTGGCCGCCCGCCCCTTGCGCGCGCACGGCGGTCAATTCGATTTCGCTCGGCGGGATCCGATAGCGGGATGTCATGGATGAGATGCGGTGAAGTAAGTTGAGTGTACAGGCCGCGGCCGCACGATGCCGCTCGAGCGTGGCTCTGCATAGGCCGTGCGCTCCTCGCCGTGCGTAGCCCCGCGTGGGCCCGCGCGGCCTTCTACATGCAACGCGCGCGCTCCCGCGCCGAACAACGGTTCAGGTAAAAGCGATTTGCGTGCACGCGCCCCGTTCATCGATACTGGATGCTTCGCCTACGCCGTCAATTCATGATGAAAATCCGCCCCGGTTTCGTGCTCGAACTGGCCATCAATTTTGCGCTGCCGTGGCTCGCGTACCGGCTCACGTTGCCGCATGCCGGCGAGACCGGCGCGCTGATCGCATCCGCGCTGCCGCCGCTCGTGTGGAGCGCGATCGAGCTCGCGCGCTTTCGCCGCGTCGATGCGCTCAGCGTGATGGTGGTCGCCGGCATCGTACTGTCGGTTGCGGCCATGGCACTTGGCGGTACGCCGCGCATGTTGCTGTTGCGCGAGTCGCTCGTGTCCGGTGCGGTGGGCGTGCTGTTCCTGCTGTCGCTGCCGATGCGCCGCCCGCTGATCTTCTATCTCGCCCGCGCGACGGTTGCGCGCGAAATGGACGGCGGCGCCGCGCACTTCGAAGCGCTGTGGCGTGAGCGCCCTGGCCTCGCCGCGGCCATGCGGACGATGACGCTCGTATGGGGCGTCGGCCTCACGGCCGAAACCGGGTTGCGCGCATGGATGGCGCTCACATGGCCGATTGAACGCTTCCTCTTGGTTTCGCCGTTTACCGGCTACGGCATCTATGCCGGGCTCGCGCTATGGACGCTGTGGTATCGGAAGACGATGCGGGCGCGCGTCGAAGCGGGCGCGCCAGCGAGCGGCGTCACCGGCTAACGACCGCACGCACGCACCGCGCCCAGTGCTCTGCTACACGCCCTGAGCTGAGCGACGCCACGCATCCGCGATCCGCGCGTCCAGCCCCGAATCGCGTTGCGTTGGGGTCGCGATCGCCTGCGCAAGCACCGCGCGCGCGCCGATCACCTCGACGCGTTCGCGCGCGCGCGTGATCGCCGTGTACACCAGCTCGCGCGACAACACCCGGCTGAACGCGGCCGGCAGGACCAGCACCGCGTGCTCGAACTCAGAGCCCTGCGACTTATGGACCGTCAGCGCGAAAGCCGTATCGTGCGACGGCAGCGCGGCCGGCGACACCGCCCGCGGACTGCCGTCGCCGCTGCGGAAATACACGCGTAGCGCGCCGCCCGCTCCCGGCAGCGCAATGCCGATGTCACCGTTGAACAGGCCTAGCGCGTAGTCGTTGCGCGTGACCATCACCGCCCGCCCGGCGAACCATTGCGCGCCGACTGCCAGCGTGACGCCCGCCGCGCGGCGAACCTGAGCCGCCATCGCGGCATTGACCTGATCGACACCGCGAGGCCCGAGGCGCGTCGCGCACAGGATGCGGAACCGGTTCAATGCGTCGAACAGCGGCAATGGGTCGGGTGTATCGGTGGCGAGCGCCGCGGCGAGTGCATCGGCGTATGGCGCAAAGCCGGTGGCGAGCCGCGCGATGGTGCGTTGGGCCAACGCCGTGTGCGCGTCTTCGTAGAGTGCCGCCGCGCAAGTTTCGGCGGGATCGATCCGCAACACGTCGAGCGCGCTGTTTGCCGAGCCGTTGCGAATCGCGAGCGACAGACGGCCGATCGGCGATTCGAGGCCAAAACGGTAGTTGCGTTCGAGCCAGACGACGCAGTCGGCAAGCGGATCGCCAACGCCTGCTGGCGGCGCGGCCTGCCCGCCCCGCTCGGCCGGCTTTGGCTCGACGCTATGGAAGAGATCGCCCAACGGTTGCGGTTCGGATGCTTCAAGCGTGTCGGCGACCATGAAAGATGCTTGCGGCGGCAACTCATCGGCATCACGCGACGCGCGCGGCATCGCGTCGGCAAGTCTGGCCTCATCGATATCGAGCGCCTGCGCAACACGCCGCAAGCCGCGCGAGGTCAGCGACGGCCGCGCGCTGAGTTCGGCGAACACCGCGCCCGCCTCGACCGCCGCAAGCTGGTCCTTGTCGCCGAGCATCACCAGCCGCGTGCTCGGCGCGATCGCATCGAGCAGGTGCGCGGCCATTGCGACGTCGATCATCGACGCCTCGTCGATCACGATCACATCGTACGGTAGCGGATTGTCGCGATGATGACGCAAGCGCCCGCCGGGCCCCGAGCCCAGCAGCCGGTGCAGCGTGTACGAGCTTTGCGGCAGACGCGCGGCGAGTTCGGGCGGCAGATCGCCGGCACGCGCGAGCAACGCCTCCTGCATCCGCTGCGCCGCCTTGCCGGTTGGCGCCGCGAGCGCGATGCGCAGATCGGCGCGCGCATCGAGCAAGCACGCGAGCACGCCGACCACAGTCGTGGTCTTGCCGGTGCCCGGCCCACCGCTGACGATCGTCAGCCGCCCCGACAACGCCATCACGGCCGCGACACGTTGCCAGTCGACTGCATCGTCTTTGGGTGGCCCGAAATAGCGCAGCAGGCGTTCGCGCAATGCGTGCGAAGCGGTGCCGGCATCCGCATCCGTCACCGGGCTTTCGCCCGTCGCGTGCGCAACCAGCGCGCGCGCCAGACGGCGCTCGTAATCGTAGTAGCGGGCCAGATACAAGCGCCCCTGTGCGTCGATCACGAGTGGCCGCAACGCCGCCGCGCCTCGTTCACCGTCGCTCGCCATGCCACTGGCGAGCAACGCCGCGCGCACCTCGGCACTCGACGCATCGAAGCGGCGCGCCAGCAACGCGAGCGGCACGCACACGTGCCCCTCGGCGGTCGCGCGGCTCGCGGCAAACGCGCCCCGCGCGGCCCACTTCACCGCATCGGTCGACGCGCCACCGCGCCGCGCGAGCATGCCGATGCGGCGCGCGAATCCCTCCGCGAGCGCGATGCTGAAGTCGGCCGGCGCAGGCAGATTGACGCCGATGTCCTCGAGACCGAGCGGCGACACCGCGCTTTGTTCCAGCGTACTCATGCGCTACCTCCGATCATCGCCGCGTCGAGCAGCGCGACCAGCTCAAACGGCGCGCGCCGCCTGTATACGCCGGCCGGGCCATCGGCATCGCGCCAGTCCGGGCGCACGCCTCGCACGAACAGATACAGATAGCCGCCGATATGTGTGTCGTAGGTGTAATCGCGCACCCGCGTTTTCAGGTAGCGATGCAGCGCAACCGTGTAAAGCAGCGCCTGTAGGTGATACGCGTGGCTTGCCATCGCCGCTTCGAGCGGCACGCCGGCATAATCGGCGGCAGTGTCGCCGAGATGGTTCGACTTCCAGTCGACGATCCAGAAGCGGCCGTCGTGCTCGACGATCATGTCGATAAATCCTTTGACGAACCCGCGCAACACGCCGGGCTCCAGCGCGACGTCGGGATAGCCGTATTCGATCAGCAATTCGCGCAGCCCCGGAAAGTCGAGCGACGGCGCCGCGAACAGAAACTCCAGTTCATTCAGGCGCCGCTGCGGATCCAGCTGGGCGAGCGTCATGCCCGGCACCAGTTCGGTCGACACGACATCGCCGATCAGCCGATGCATCATCGCGGGCAAGCGCGCCGCGAGTTCGGGCGCGGCCGGGGCCGGACGCTCGCGCAACGCGCCGCGAATCGCGTCGGGCCACGTGCTCGCCTGGCTGAAATCCGCAAGCTCGAACATCCGATGCAGACAGTCGCCGGCCGCCGCGCCGCGCGGAAACCCGAGGATGTCGTCGTCGGTGCGCGCGGGCGCGTTCGCGACGGAGAGCGGCCCCGGCGCAAGCAGTGACGCGGGTTCGAGCGCGTCGGCAATCTCATCGTGATCGGGCCGCAGGTCTTCCTGCGGCGCCTGCGCGTGTCCATCCGCGCGCTTGCTGCCTGCCGCGATCAGGCCGCTGAAACTTGCCATGCGCCATTGATCGCGCAGCGGCCGGCGGTTCGCGCGCGCACGCAGATGCGCGCCATGAGCCTGCAGGCTTTCGAGCGGCGTACGGCGCGTGACGTCGGGCAACGGCTGCACGATGACCGGTCCACCCGCGAGCGCGTGCCAGCTCGCTGCCAACGCGGCTTCGTCGGGTGGCTCCGCCAGCCACGCGTCGAACGTGTGACCGGCGCCGCCCACGAGCCAGTTCAGCACGCTGCGGCGCGACTCTTTCGTCGACCGCGACGACAGATAGGTCCCCGCGACCAGATAGCAGCGATACACCGCGCGCGTGAGCGCCACGTACACGAGGCGCGCGCGCTCCGCCGCCTGCTCGCGCACCGCGTAGCGCGACGCGCGCTCGCCTTGCTCGTCATCACAGCCGTAGTGGAGCACCGCGTCGCCCGTCTCGTCGTGGTACTCGCGCGCATCGGGCAAGCCCGACGACGGCGGCTCGCGCAAGCCGCCGTCGTTGAGGAACGGACAGAACACAATCGCGTATTCGAGGCCCTTCGACTTATGGACGGTCACGATCTGCACGAGGTTGCGATCCGATTCCAGCCGCAGCTGTGCCTCTTCGCCACCACCCTGCTCGCGCTGCGCGGCGAGCCAGCGCAAGGTCGGCGCGATGCCCGGCTGGCTGGCCGCGCGCGCCTGCACGAGTTCGGCGAGGTGATTCACGTTGGTCAGCCGGCGCTCCCCATCGGGGCCGGCGACGAGCCGCTGCGCGACGCGCAGTTCGCGCATCAGCGTGCGCCACATCACCGCGAAGCCGCGTTCGTGCCACAGCGTCCGATAGCGCGAAAACCGCTCGACCCAGCCCATTGCATCCGCAGTCTGTGCCGGGTCGTCGGGCGCCACCGGCGCGTCGGCAACCTCCGCGAGGCGCCATAGCGCGGCGGCGTCGAGCCCGAGCCAGTCGGTCGCCAGCGCGGCGCGCAAGCGCCGCAGATCGCCGGGCGTATCGATCGCGGCAAGCACGCGCTCGATCTGCTCGGCATCGAGCGTCGCGAATACCGAGGCCTGCGCAAGCTCGACACTGCCGACGCCCCACGCGGCGAGCACGCGTTTGACCAGACTGCCCTGCTTGTGCGTCTGCACGAGCACCGCGATGTCGCCAGGCGCGAGCGGCCTGTCGCCGATCGTCACCGTGCGTTCGCGCGCACCGCGCAACAGCCGCACGATCTCGGCCGCGCACGCTTCGCTCGCGGCGCGCTGCGCGGCACCTTTGTTCAGCGCCGCGTCGCCTTGCGGCAGCGTCCAGATGCGGAAATCGCCGCCGCTCGCCTGTGGGTCGGCAAACGGCGCGCGACGCCGCTCGCCCGCGCGCACCGGCTGATAATCGAGCCCGTCGAGCACGAACGCTTGCGGGTTGGCTTCGAAAACGCGGTTGCACGCGTCGACGATCGGCGCGGTCGAACGCTGGTTCACCGCAAGCGTGTAGCACGCCGATGCCGATGCGCGCGCCGCGAGATAGGTATGCAGATCGGCCGCGCGAAAACTGTAGATCGCCTGCTTCGGATCGCCGACCAGGAACAGCGGCCCGGCTGGCGCGAAAATCCGGCTGAAGATTGCGAATTGCAGCGGATCGGTGTCCTGAAACTCGTCGATCAGTGCGGCCGGATAGCGGCTGCGCAACGTATCGGCGAGCCATGCGTGAGCGGCCAGCGCGCGGTACAGATTCGCGAGCAGATCGTCGAACGACACCACCCGGCGCGTGCGCTTGCGCGCCACCAGTTCGGCCGGCGCGTAGTCGAGCCATGTCTGGATCAGCGCGAGCCAGCGCGCGCGCTGCGCGGCTTCGGCCGCGACCGCCGCGGCCGCGAGCGCTTCCGCATGCGCGAAGAACGGATGCTCGGGCGGCTCGAACTTGACCTTCGTCGCCTTCTTCAACGCCGATGCCGTCAGCTTCAACGCCGCGCGCGGCGGCGGCGCATGACAGTCGCCCTGCGCGAAGTAATCGGTCCACGCGGCGATCGCCGCATCGACGTGATCCAGCTTGTGCGTGGTCTTGTTCAGTCGCTCCTGGGCTTCGGCGAGCAGGCTGACGATCGCGTCGCGCCCGGCCTGCCACACCGCGCAGGCGGCGTCGAAACCGGCTTGCGCGTCGGCGCCGGCACTGGCTACGTCCACGCCGCCCCAGCGCAGTTGCGCCAGCGGCTTTTTCAGGCGCCGCGCGAGCTGCTCGTCGAGCGACGCGGGACCGGCGCGCTTCGCGACCAGCCACGCGGCGAAGGCGGGATGCGCATGCGCGACCGGTTCGACCTGCTCACGCCAGAAATCGGCGGCGAGTTCGAAGCGCAGCGCAGCGTCGTCGGCTTCCATCTCGAACGCGAACGGCATCGCCGCAGCGAACGGCGCTTCCTGCAGCGCGCGCTGACAGAACGCGTGAATCGTATGGATCGCGGCCTGGTCGAAGGTGCGCAGCGCGCGCCGTATGACCTTCAACGCAGCCTCGCGCTCGATACCGCGGTGCGGCGCAAGCGTCGTTTCGAACAGCCGCCGGATAAACGGGTCGTCGCCATCGTCGTCCATCTCGATTGCACGATGCAGTTCGGCGAGGCGGCTGCGAATCCGCTCGTGCAACTCGGCGGTCGCGGCCTTCGTGAACGTGACGACCAGGATCTGATCCGCGGTGAGATTCTTTTCGAGCAGCAGACGCACGTACAGCGCGCAGATATTCCACGTCTTGCCGGTACCCGCCGACGCTTCGATCTGATTGACGCCATCGAGCGGACACGCGAACACGTCGAGCTCATCGGCGACCGGGTTGCGGTGGCGCAGCGCGTCGCTCATGATGCGCTCCGCAAATGTTCGAGCAACGGCTTGAAGACGATCGCGGCGAGGCGGCCGAACGGTTCGTCGAGCGTAAGCGGCGCGCCGCGCAGCGCGATGCGCAGCGCCGGGTCGTCGGATTCGCCGCGCACCCGGTCGTTGACCCACACAGCTTGCGCGGCCGAATCGCTCTCGCTGACCCGGGTCCACGCGCTCTTCGGGAAAAAGCGCAGCGGCAGCCGCCGCCCTGCTGTAAACAGCGCGGCGAGCGGCGCGAGTTCGTCGCGCGGCGCCGCGACCGGCGCGAGCTCGAAGCTCTCGCCGCTCCCGTACCAGACGGTGCGGCGCGGGCCATCGGGCTGCGCCGCGCAATAGACGAGATGCGCTAGCCACGCGGACAGATAGTCGCGCGCGGTCGCTTTGGCGTAACGAAAAATCACTTGTCCGCTTCCGGTCAGCAGGTTCAACGTACCGCGCAATCGCAGCGGTCTTTCGGCGGCCTCGCGCAGCAGTGCGTCGTGCGCGCCGAACAGCGGGGCAGCGAAGTCAGGGCTAGCGGCACTGGACGCGCCATCGGGCCAGCGCGGTACGAGATCGAGCACGAACGGCAAACGCTCGACGCCAGACGCCGCTTCGCGCCGAACGCTCGACGCCAGTTGCCGCAACGCGGCGAGTTCGCGCGCGCGCCATACCGCGCCGGTCGCGCCGCCGGGCAGCTCGGGGCTGGCCTCGGCGACACGCTGCACGCGGCCGAACATGACCTCCTCTTCGATGCCGGCGTCGAGCAGCACCGGCAACAGACGCTCGGCGAGCGCGTCGCGCCCCGCGTAATCGAGATCGAACGGTTCGGTGTCGAGCAATTCGCCTTGCGCGTCCGACAACGCGATGCCGAGACGATCGCGCAGCAGCGCGCGCGTCGGGTGGCGCCAGAAGCGCACGAAGTCGTCGAACTCGACCTCGTGGGTGTCTTCCGGCGGCAGCGGGTGATCGAAGAACGGCGCGGTGGCCGGATGCTGCGGCTCGGCGAGCAGCGTCGCCAGTTCGGCGCGATCGGCGTCGTACGTAAAGAGATCCGGTTTCGACGAAAAGTAGTCGGACGCAAACGCCTGCAACGGATGCTCGACGATAAATTCGCGCCGCGCGCGCTCGACCTCGGCCGGACTCGCGCCCTCGCCCGCCGATACCTGCGCGAGATGATCGAGCAGTTCATCGACGAGTGCGGCCGGCGGCAGCGGCGCGTTATCGCGAATGCTGCGGCCGGTATACGCGATAAAGAACCGCTCGCGCGCGGCCAGCAGCAGATCGAGAAACAGATTGCGCTCGTCGTCGCGGCGCTGACGATCGCCCGCCTTGCCGAACGCTGCCATCAGATCGAACTCGTCGGCGCGCGCGAGCGACGGCAGCACCCCGTCATCCATGCCGAGCAGACAGACCACGCGAAACGGCAAGCCGCGCAGGCTGGTAAGCGACGAAAACGTCACGCTGCCCCACGGCACGCCGCCGCGCGCGGGATCGTCCAGCGCTTCGGTCAGCGCGCTGCGCACCACCGCCGCCGGCAACCGTACATCGTGCGCGCCGGCCTGCATTGCGTCGCTCATCGCGTCGATCGCGTCGCGCACGGCGGCAAGCGGGTCGGCAAACTCGACGCCGCCATCGAAACACTGCGCGAGTGTGTCGAGCAGCAGCCGCGACCATTCGGCGGGCGTCCGATCGATCCCGCACTGCGCCGCGAAGCCTTCGACATCGTCGACGAAACGCGATAAGCGGCCGAGCAGTTCGGCGTTCGAGCCGCCCGCGCCTTCGACTGGCAGCCATGCGTCGACCGGCTCGCTCGCGGGTGGCATCGCGTAGCCGAGGTAAAGGCGTGTGAGCGCATCCGCGAACGTGTGACGCGCGACCGGCACGTTTTCGCCGACCGGTTCGAGCGGCGCGAGCCCGCGCCGCGCGCCGGCCGCCGCGAGCCATTCCTGCGCGGCTTCGAGCGAACCGGGATCGATCTCGTAGCGCACGGCGATCGCGTCGACACGCAGCCATTCGATCAGCTCGGGCGCGCCGACGCTGCGCTCGGGCAGCGCTAGCCAGTCGAGCAGCACGCGCGCGACCGGGTTCGCCTGCGACGGCGGCAAGCCGGTGATCCGATATGGAATGCGGCGTGTGTCGCCGGCCGGCGTGGTGCCGAACACCGCGTCGATCAGCGGGCCGGCGGCTGCCAGATCGGACACCGCCACCAGCACATCGGACGGCTGCAGATCGTCGAATTCGTCGAACCAGCCAAGCAGCCGGTCATGCAGTACTTCTAGCTGACGCGACAGGCTATGGCAGACGTGGACCTCGATGCCACGCTCGATCGGCGGTTCATCGGTATCCGTCTCCGCGCGCAGATCAAGAATGCCGTTTTGCACGGCCGCGAGCCAGCTCGGCTCGGAGTTTTCGGTGAACTCACTCGTTTCGGCGGACGCGGCGCTTTCAGTCAGCTCGTGCAGCATATGCAGTTGCGCCTGGGTCTGCCGCCCCCATTCGGCGAGCAGCGGATGGCCGACCTGCTGATAGTCGAGTTGCCCCGCCGCGTCGAGCGCCTGCACGCGGCCTTCGCTGACGACGTCGAACCAGAACTCGCGGCACGGATTCATCACGTACAGACGCACGTCGACCCAGCGCGACAGCGCGCGCAACAACGCGATGTGCAGCGGCGGCATGGTCGGCAGCGCGAACACGCTGACGGCCTCCGGCCATTGCGCGTTCGAGATGGCTTCGAGATCGAGCGTGCCGATCTGATCGAGGAAACGATACGCGGGCGGCAGCGCGGCCGCGGGTGCATGCGCGTGCCCCGTGTCCGGCTGCGCGGCCTGCGCGACTTCCGCGAGCACCGCGCGCCACAGCGCGGCCTGCCAGCGCTCGTCCTCGCGCGCCGCCTCGCTCGCGCCGACGAGGCGCGGCCCGGTATCGTCGGCCGCTGCGCCTGATGCGCCGGCCGCGAAGATCGACCCACCCTTTTGCCACTGCAGCAGCCATTCGGGACGATAGGTCAGATAGTGATCGAGCACGGTGGCCACGCGCCGTGCGAGTTCATAGCGCATCGACGCGTCCGCCGCGTCGAGATAGCTTCGCAGACGCGGCGACGCGTTCCACGGCAGCGACGAGGCCGCGTGCTGGCCGTTGTCGAGCAGCCGGTAACAGCGCCACACGAGCCGGTCGGGCGCGAACGGCGAATGCCGCGGCACCTCGATCACGCCGCCGATCTGAGCCCACAGCCATTGCGCGAGGTAACCGAAGTCAATGTTCGCGCAAATGCCCTGGCGCGTCGCGATATCGAGCTCGAGCCGCCTGCGCACGGCCGCGCTCGGCACGATCACGGGCTGCGCGGTCCATGGGTCGGACGGCGCGCGCGCGAGGTCGTCGAGCAGCGCGCCGACCAGCGTTTCATAGCGGTTCGAGTAGAAGATCTGGAGCATGGATTCGGGATGAGGCGTGGCTATCGAGCGGTGCGCGGAGCGGTGCCCACGAGCCACCGCGGACATTGAAGCGACAGCATAACAAACGCGCTCCGAGCGCATAACCTGGCCGAACGGCCAAGGTTAGAACGCGCGCAAAATCAGTTAGACTCAACGGCAGTTTCGCGCCGTGTTTTCAACCGCGGTTTTCTCGGTGAATGGATTCCAGCTAGTCGATGCGCTATTCGGTCGAAATAAAAAAATTCCTCTACAGCCAGTATTTCTATGGAGGCCTGCGTATCGCGGTCGGCGTGTCGTTACCGGCCATCCTGTGCCTGATCGTGTTTCACGATCGTGACCTCGGCTTCACGATCGCGACCGGCGCGCTCGGCGCCTGCGTCGTCGACATGCCGGGTCCGCTGAAGTACAAGCACAACGAGATGCTGGCCTGCACGGTGATCGGCTTTCTGTCCGCGCTCGCCACTGGGCTCGCCACCGTGAATCCGGTCGCGCTGTGGTGCACCGTCGTGCCGCTTACGTTCGTGCTGTCGCTGATCGTCGTATACGGCAACCGCTGGCCGCAGATCAGCTTCGCGACGCTGTTCATGATGATCATGACGCTCGAGGAGCACTTCACGCCGATGCAGGCGCTCGTCAATGCGTCGTGGATCCTGCTCGGCGGCCTCTGGTACACCTACTGGTCGACCTTCGTCAGCCGCCGGATGATCCATCGCATCGAGCAGCAGGCGCTCGCCGAAAGCGTGTTCGCGTGCGCCGACTATCTGCTCGCGCGCGCCGCGTTCTACGATCTCGACAACGATCTCGACGAGTGCTACCGCAATCTCGTCGACAAGCAGATCTCCGCGGTGGAGCGCCAGGACGCCGCGCGCGACATCGTGCTGCGCAATCTGCCGAGGTTAAAGCGCGGCAAGCTCGAGGCGCGCCGCGCGATGCTGTACAACCTGTTCATCAATAGCGTCGATCTGCACGAGCTATTCGTCGGCGCGCACACCGATTACACGCTGGTGCGCAGTACCTTTGGCGGCTCCGATCTGCTCGTGTTCTATCGCGACCTGATCCGCAAGGCGGCCGAGAATCTCGAGGAGATCGGGCTCGCCGTGCTGCAAAACCATGCGCCGCGCCGGGCCGTCAACGCGAAGGCGGAGTTGCGCGCCATCGAGTACGAAATCGAGCTGATGCGCAAGCAGGCGTTGCCAGCGCAGAACCCCGAAGCCTATTCGGCGGTGTCGGCGAATTTCCGGCGCATCTGGAGCGCCACGCGGCTGATCGATAAGATGCGGCGCAGTCTGACGACCCCGCCGAGCGCGACCGAAACCGAATTGCGCATCGACGAGGCGCTCACCCGCTTCGTGTCGAGCCGGCGCGTGCCGTTCGGGCAAATCTTCTCGAACCTGACGATGGCTTCGCCGAGCTTTCGCCACGCGTTGCGCGTGACGATCGCGGTCGCCATCGGCTTCTGGCTCGGCCGGCTGCTGCCGCTCACCAACGCGTACTGGATCGTGATGACCACCGTCATCATCCTGAAGCCGGGTTACTCGCTGACCAAGCAGCGCAATGGCCAGCGGATTATCGGCACACTGATCGGCTGCGCGGCGAGCATCGCGCTGATCATCTTCGTGAAGGAGCCGCACATTCTGATGGTCGTGATGTTCGCGTCGATGGTGATGAGCTACAGCCTGCTGCTGTTCAATTACACGGCGAGCGTGGTGTTCACGTCGTCGTACGTGCTGATGCTGTTTCATCTGCTCGCGCCGGGCAGCATGCGCATCATCGGCGAACGCGCGATCGACACCGTGATCGGCTGTGCGATCGCGATCGCGGCGAGCCATCTGTTCCCGTACTGGGAATACCGGCTGATGGGCAAGCTCGTGAACACGATGCTCAGCGCGACGCGGCAGTACCTGGAGGCGAGCTGGTGGTGGAGCGGCAAGCCGGCGGCGGCCGTGGTCGCCGCCGTGACCGAGGCGGGCGCGCGCGCGCCGGCCGCGGCGATGGCGGATCCGGCGCTCGGCTTCGGCGGGCCGGTGCTCGCTGGTGCTGGTGCTGGTGCTGGCGCTGGTGCTGGTGCCGCGCTCGGCGTTGGCCTGGCGATCGGGGCTGACGTCGACGCAGGCGCGGATGCAGACGTTGGCTTGGCCGCGCCGCCGGTCGCCGAGGCCAGCGTGACTGCAAGCGCCGCCAATACTGCCGGCACGACCACCATCAGCAACGCGACCGCCCGTCCGTCCAGTGGCGCGTCCGCAGCGGCTGCCGCGGCGGCTACCGCGCTCGATCGCGACTACCGCTACCGGCTCGCGCGCAAGAACGTCCACGTCGCATTCGCAAATCTCGGCCAGGCGTTCCAGCGGATGATGCTCGAGCCCAAGTCCGCGCAGAAGTTCGTGCCCGAGCTCAATGGCCTGCTGGTGCGCAGCCACGTGCTTGCGTCGCAGATCACCGCCGCCGCGCCGTTGCTGCGCACTGTCGCGCAACAGCGGCAACCCGGCGAGGACATCTCCCTGCAACCGCTGCAACGTGCGTTAACCCTCGTGCGCGACAACCTCACCGCGGCGGAAGCGGGCACCGCGTTGCCCGGCGAGCAAAGTGAGCAGATCAAGCTGATGAATCGCGAACTCGACGCGATGGTCGTCGCAACGGAGAAATCGCCGGACCATGCGGCCGATGCCGTGCATGACATGAAGCAGCTTGCTCACCAGTGCAAGCAGATGCTCGCGGCATCGGCGCAAATCCGCAAGGATGCGAGCGTCATCCGGCTGCCGGGCGACTGATACGCCGTGACCGGCCGCCTGGGGAGGGACTTGGGGCAGGGCTTGGAAAGGGCTACGGAAGGTTCTTCGGAAGGTGCTTCGGAAGGTCTTGGAAAGGGCTACGGAACCGCTTGGAAAGAAGCTTTGGAACGGACCGAAGACGGCCCGCGAACGGCCAGGAAACGGCTCCGAGACGGACCTGGCAGCAGCCGTGAAATGGCCCGCAAGCACCCTCCGTTACTGCGCGGCACCGCTCGCAGGCTTCATCGCATCGGCCGCCGCCGCGGCCTGCGATACCGGCGAAGGCGCCTGCGCGTCCTGACGGTCGAACTCGCGCTTTTCGTGGATCGCGTTATAGAACAGCGTGGCAATCACCAGCAGGATCGCGACCACGATGAAGACGGCGATGCCAAAGGTCGGGTTCTTCTTGCGCGGCGGTTTATTCATGAAGCAGGCTCGGTTCGCGAAGCAATCGCGGATGGGTCAGGGAAGGCGGAATTCTACGCCCACTGAGCTTGCACACTGCTTGCAGTCGACAGCGCGGCGGCCGACACGAAACCCGTGTCACTCGCCCTCAATGCAGCAAGCAGTGCACCCAACCGATTCACCGCGTATCGACCGTCACCGCGCCTGGCACTCTGCCTGTGGCCTCGGATCTTCACGTTACCGCGGAAGAGCGCACGGGCAGCGCCGTCGAATATTTGATCTGCTCCATCGCAAAGCTCGAACTCACGTCGTACAGCGGCACGCTCGTGATCAGCCGCTTATAGATACGGTCGTAATCGTCGATATCCGATACCACCACGCGCAGCAGATAGTCGGTCTCACCGCTCATCCGATACACCTCGACCACCTCAGGAATGTCCCGCACCGCCTGCGTAAACGCGGCGGCCCACGCGTCGGTATGCTGGTTGGTGCGTACGGCGACGAACACCGTCGTGCCCACCCCCAGTTTGCGCGCATCGCACAGCGCCACCTGCGCGCGGATCACGCCCGTCTCCTTCAAGCGCTGCAGCCGCTTCCAGCATGGTGTCTGTGACAGGTTCACGCGCTGCGCGAGTTCGGCGATCGGCATCGTCGCGTCCTCCTGCAGCAGTTCGAGCAGCTTGCGGTCGATGATATCCATACCCATACGGCGCCCCCGATAGGAAATTATTCTACGTTTTAAAGCCTCGATGGAATTATATGGAAACTCTTTCTCCGGTCAAACCGGTATAAATATCGGTACCGAAAACAGCCAATAAGCAGCGGGCACGCTGCATCAGGACCATGAGCGACGACCTTCGCACCAGCACTCCAGAGCGCACTTCGAGCTTCGTCGCATCGCTCGCCGAGCCGGCCGGGCGCGCCGCAACAGCTTCGGCCTATACGCCAGCCCGCTGCGGCGACACGCCGCTCGAGCGGCTATGCGACACGCTCGACGCGATACTCGCAGCCGGCGCGAAATGTCCCGAGTCGTCGCGCTCCGCGTTTTTTGCGCGCAGCATGCGCAGCGCGCTCGCCAAGGCCGCCGCCCAGGCGGACCTGCTCGAGCCAGCGCAACGAGAAGGTGCGGCTGAACGCTACCGCCGCCACCTGCTCGCCGCCGATCCGCTCGGCCGCTACGCAATCGCCGCACTGGTCTGGCAGCCGGGCCAGCGCAGCCCCGTGCACGCGCATCACACATGGTGCGGTTACGCGGTGCTCGAAGGCCAGCTGAGCGAGACGGTCTACGATTGGAACCACGCACAGGATCGCGCGAGCCCGTTGCGCTCCCGGGCGCGCAAGCGCGGCGCGGTGTCGTTCGTGGGTAGCGGCCGTGGCGCGATTCATCAGCTCGGCAATAGCAGCGACGCTCCCGCAGTGTCGCTGCATGTCTATGGGGTCGAAGGCGCGCGGATCGGCACCGGTGTGAATGACATCGTGCGCGTAGCCGAGTCCTCCGCATTGGTTTGACAGACGGACGTCGAGCCCGCCGCGGCCTGCGCCGATATCGATCGAACTAGTCGCGCGGTGCGGCCGCTATCCATGTCACGAAGCATGCGTGCGGCCGTGCCTGCGGTCGTGCATGGCCAGGCCGCCTGCTGTCTCGTGTCTCAGCTCTTGCCGCCCGCATCGCCGGCCGTCTGAATCTGCGGTGGAACCGGCGCGGTCTGCCCGGTCGGCGGCGGGGCTGGGCGCGGCTCATGCGAGACGTCGCGCGCCGGCGCAAGCGGCAACTGAGTCGACGCGTGCGGCGACGGGCCGATCCCGGCGGGCTCGCGCGCGCCCGCGTGCGCGTTGTCATGCGCGTTGTCGTGGCTCCGTGCGCGGGTGCTTTCGGGCGTCCACACATGCGCGCTCTCGTTGCCCCTGTCGTAGCTCCTGTCGTCGGCCCCTTCGTGCGGCCGCGCCGGCCTCGCCGCCGCGGCCCGACCGCGCGCGCTGCCCCCGCTCCAATCATCTGCCCGCTCATGCGCGCGCGCACGCGGCTCGTCCTGCGTATGGCGGCTCTCCTGCGCGTCCACGGGCGCGACGAACCCGGTCATCTCGTCGTCGCCCAACGGTTTGCCCTCGGCATCCTTCGATGACGTGTACACCCGCATCTGCGCGACCGGAATCTCGATGCCCGCCTCGTCCATCCTGCGCTTGAGCTGCAGGTTGAACGCGCGCGCGACGCTCCATTGCTGCAGCGGGCGCGTTTTGATCTGCCCTTTGACGACCATCCAGTTCGGGTCGAAGCGGTCGAGCCCCCACACCTCGATCGGTCCAAGCATCTCGCGCCGGTAGCGGAAATCGGCCATCAGCTCGGCGCCGACCTCGCGGATCAGTTCCACGATCTGATCGACGTCGGTCGAGAACGACAGGCGCACCTCGAACACCGCATACGCGAAATCGCGCGACAGATTCTTGACGATCTTGATCTGCGAGAACGGGATGGCGTGAATCGCGCCCTGGCCGTCGCGCAGCCGCACCGTGCGAATCGACAGATGTTCGACCGTGCCTGCGTGTCCGCCGTCGACGTCGATCCAGTCGCCCACCGAAATGGTGTCCTCGATGATGATGAAGAGCCCGGTGATCAGGTCGGTCACGAGCGACTGCGCGCCAAAGCCGATCGCCAGACCGATCACGCCGGCGCCCGCCAGCAGCGGCGTGACGTTGATGCCGAGATTGGCGGCCGTGACGATCACGGCGATCGTCATGATCGTTACCAGCAGCACGTTGCGTACGAGCGGCAGCATCGTGCGCGCGCGCATGCTCGGCGCGCGCGCCTTGTTGCGCGCATTGCCGGGATTGAGCGCTTCGGTGATCGCGGTGTCGACGAGGATCCATAGCAGCCACGCGATGAACAGCGTCGCGACGATGGCCGTCATCGCATGCGCGATGCCGCGCGCGGCGACGTTTTCTTCGACCATCGCGGCAAGCGACACGCCCCACAGCCGCGCCGCGAACTCGCAGAAAAACAGCCAGATGAACAGCGTGAGCAGCGTGCCGCAAAAGCGCAGCAGCCGGGTCAGATACGGCGAACGGCGCCGCGCGCGGGCGCTGCGAGGACGCGTGATGCGCAGCACGATCGCCGACAGGAAAAAGGCCAGCACCAGCAACAGCGCGGTGACGATCGAAATCTGCAGCACGTTCTCGCTCGAGCCGGAACCGCCGAGCGTCGCGACCACCGAAGCGGCCGCGAGCAACAGCACCGGCACATGCCACAGCGCGGCGAGCACCTCGAACGCATCGGTCGCGGCCTTGTGATCGTTGCGCTGCTCGTAGGGCCGGTTGCGGATCAGATGCGCGACCGGGCGCCGGAACGCCACCGCGAAATAGCCGGTCAGCACGGCGGCCGTCATGTTGGCCGCGGTCGAGACCAGCGCGGCCAGATTCGAGCCGAGCTGATGCGCGACGTCGTAATTGACGGCCGCGTCGCCGAGCGCGCCGCACACGCCGATCACGAACAGCACGCGCCGCGCGTGATCGATCAGCAGACGCACCGCGATCCGGCGGTGCCCGGAACCGAACAGCGAAAACATGATCAGGCAGATCGCCGAAAACACCGCGCCGGCGACGATCGCATACGCGACCACCATGCCGAGCGTCCGGCCCAGCGCATCGGGCATCGCGCGCACGAACAGCAGCGCGGCGAGAAACGCGATGATCCACGGGCCGACACGGCGCAGCGCGAAGATCAGCAGCTCGCGCGTGGTCGGATTGGGCCGCAGTTTCAGATCGATGCCCCAGCGCCGGTAGAGCCGGTGCTGCAGATAGATCAGCGCGCCTGCACACGCACCCCAGCCCGCCAGCATCGCGGCCATCGACAGCAGGATGCGGCCGAGGCTCTCGCGCCCCTGCCCTGAGACGATCGTGAACAGCTCGTTGCCGGCCGCGTTGAGACGCCCGCCCCAATAGCGCACCGGTGTGCGGCCCTGATTCACGTCGGATTCGAACGACGCAATGCCAGACGCGATCGCGCCGAGCAAACCAGGGCTCGGTGATGGCGGCGCGGGCGGTCCGACGGCTTGCGCCGCGCTTTGCGATACGTCGCGCAGTTTCTTCAACTGACTAACGAGCGCGCCGCGCTGGCGATCGTTATCGAGTGTCGCGATCACGCTGTCGAGCGAGCGCGCGAGTTCGGCCTGGCTAGCGGGCGAAGGCGCGGAGGCCGCTTCGGCCGCCGATGCGCCCGAGGCCGCCGAAGCCGGCGCCGCCGCGCTCACCGTCGCGCTGTTGATCAGGCTCTGCAATGCGGGAATGACCGGCGTGCCGGTACCCACCGCCGGTCCGGCCGCTACGGCGCGCATCGGTATCGCGCCGGCGCACAGGATCAACATCGCGCACAGCAGCGCGGCGATCTGGCTCGCCCATTTGGCTGGCATGTGCGTCGGACGACGCGCGCGGTCGCGAGCCTCGCGGTGTTCGCGCTGGCTCGTGCGGGCGGCGGGATCGGAGGAAATACGAGGGGCGGTGCGAGTCGCCGGCTGCTGCGCGCCATCAGACGATGCGGCCTCGGACTCATACCGCAACGGACATGACGGCATGGCAATCCGTAGAAAAACGGAACACGCCAGTGTAGCCGCAGTTGTGGCCGGCGCGCCCGAACATGCGTAACCGATTGTTAGTGCGCTTGCGCGAGCAGCAACGGCTGTGCGTCGGGGTTTTCGCAGGCGATTGCACTGGCTTGCGGGGGACAGCGGCTATTGCCGTGCGCGTGCGGCGATTCGCGCATTGGCACCCGTGGAACTCGCCGCCCACTACCCGCACGCGCTTCAGACCCGCAGCGCGCCCGCGTTCGCGTGATTTCAGTTGGCGACTGGTTTTCGCGGCGGAGCCGCCCGGCAACGGCGATGCGTAACGTCAGCAATTGCGTTTATCGCCGACGTCGAACTCGAAGGGACCTGCATGCAGCTTATTTGTCCATCTGCTTCTGTGCGTCGGAGGGATCGGCGGAGCTGGCCGCCGCCGCATTCTGCGCTGACCACGACTGCAATTTGCGCCCCGCCACTTCGAGACCCTGGCCGGTAAGCGATGCGGCCTTGTCGAGTTGCGCGTTGGCCACGCTTGCCGCGTTGTGCAGGTTGGCCTGCGCGGTGGATGCAAGCGCGCCGGGATCGATTGTTATCGACGGCGCAGACGCGGATTCGAGGTTCTGCTGCGCGGCCGACTTGGTCGCATCGACTTGCTGGCCGACATAGCTCGCCGCCTGATCGAGCTTCTGGCCGGCGGCTTGGGCCGCGTCGTTGAGCTTGCCCGCGACCTGGCCGGCCGACGCGTCGTTCTTCTGACACGCGGCGAGCGCGCCGAATACGACAACAATGCACGCCGCACGGCGCATCAACGACGAGGAAAGAGCTGAATTCATGTATGGGCATGGGCCGCGCGACGCGGCTGGTAGATACGAAGACGCGCCCATGATACCGCCGAAGCGCGCCGCGCCCCAGCCATCGTTCGCACTCGTCGCTGTTCTGTGAAACGCGATCGCAGTCGTGCTGTGTTCTCGACTCGCGCTTGCCCGGTGCGGATGCCGGGTCCCGAATCGACGGGACGCACCGACGCGTTGGCACTCGCACCTGCACTACTCGCGTGTTTCGAGCTCCGCGCGCGCTTTGCGCTCATCACGCGGCAGCTGGCCCGCAGCCGCTACCGCCCGCGCGCCGGGCTCGGCCGTGAGCGCCGCAGGCTGCCGTACGCCCGCATTCGCCGCGGCCGTCCCCGCTTCCAGCAACGACAGATAAAACGTCGTACCGCTGCCTTCTTTCGATTCCGCCCACACGCGTCCGCCGTGCCGCTCGACCATCCGCCGCACGAGCGCGAGACCAACGCCCTCGCCGGCCGTCGCATTGCCGTGCAGCCGCTGGAACGCGTTGAAAAGACGCGGCAGCGCGATAGCCGGAATGCCGAGACCGTTGTCGCGCACATAGAAGATGCGCAGGGAATGGACGCCCGGCGGCGCGGGCGTCGTGCCGATCTCGATGCGGCCCTCGCGGGCCGGATCCAGATAATTGACCGCGTTGCCGACGAGGTTCGCGAAGATCTGTTCGAGCGCGGTCGGATCGCCCCACACCGCCGGCAGCTCGCCGACGCTCACGCGCGCGCGCCGGGCCCGGATCGAACCGTGCATCGCATCGACGACGCGCTGCACGAGGTCGCGCATGTCGACCTTCTGGCGGCGGTACTCGACGCGGCCCACCCGCGACAGCCGCAGCAGCGCGTCGATGATGTGCGACGCCCGCAGCACGGCGGTCTGCAGATAATGCAGCGCCTCGCCGATATCCTCGTCGACGATCCGCTCGATGCGCCGCGGCGTGCCGGCCGCCAGCGATGATTCGCGCACCGCCGCGCGCAGTTCCTCGCACGCGCGGATCAGCTCCTTCGAGAAGCCCTGCAGGTTCACGAGCGGCGCGCGCAGATCGTGCGACACGCTGTGGATGAACATCTCGTTTTCCTGAGTCTGCTGGCGCAGCGTCTCGTTGATGCGCGCGAGTTCGGCCGCGCGGCGCTCGAGGTCCGCATGAAAGCGCGCTTCGATGCGCTCGGCCTCCAGCAGACGCCGGCTGGTGTCGTGCAAGGTCAGATCGAGCCGCGCGATCTCGTCGCGGCCCGCGCTGACCGGCGCGAGCGGCTCGTTGCCGGCGAGGCGTCCGGCGTTGTCCGACAGCAGCGCGAGCCGGCCGCGCACGCCGCGGGTGAAAAACCACACGGCCAGCGCGACGAACAGCAGCGAGCCGAACCCGGCTGCGGCGATCAGCGTCTGCTGCCGCTCGCGCGCGGCACTCGCGGCGTTCGAGCGCAGCGCATCGAGACGCCTTTCCTCGGTCTGGAACGCGGTGACCTGCAAACGGAAACGGTCGAGCACGTCGGCGCCGGCCAGATCCCGAAAGCGCCGCAGAATATCGGCGCGCCGCCCCGCCTGCAGCAGATCCTGGATTCGGTCCGACCACTGGCGGTAGGCCTGCGCCGCCTGGCGGACTTCGACCACGCGCTCGACTTGCGCGGGGTTGTCGGCGACGAGTTCGGCCAGTTGATCGATGCGCCGGTCAACGTCCACCCAGGCCGCGACCGGCGTGTTGAAACGCGCGTCGTTGGCAAGCACCGCGCCGCGCAACGCGACGGACTCCGCAAGCACCGGATCGAGGATCGCGGTGGTCTGACGCAGCACCTGCTCGCTATGCATCGCCCAGCGCTCCGCCTGCGCGGTGTCGGCCTGGGCCTTCACCAGTGCGCAGAGCAGCGCGAGTTCGAAGATGGCCGGAATCGCGATCAGCAACAGGCCCTTGGTGGTCAGTCTCATGCTTGCGAGTGGGGGAAATGGCCGGTGGAGCATGCGCGGCTCGGCACATTATGTCGGCGTTTGCGTGGGAAGACAAAGACGCCGCCGTCATGGTGTCGATCTGTAAGTGAAATATAAAGTTATGCCCCTGTCTGAGTCATCAATGCTTCGACTCGCTGTGGAATGCACCTGTTAGGTGCTTGCTGTCGCCATTAAGGTGCACCATCCTGCCGGTCATGAGGTCAGTGGATCCTAGGCGAATCCTATGCTGGTGCTGGATGCACCGCGTCGACGCGGCCCGCACAACTTTGGCCCGCTTCTTGCTCACATAGCGCACTTTTTTGGCATAAGCGGGACACATCGATGGATAGTCTGAAAACCGGCGCCGATACCGAGTTCCTTCTGCTCGGGGCCGCCATGGTGCTGGCGATGCATGCGGGTTTTGCGTTTCTCGAGCTCGGCACGGTGCGCAAGAAGAATCAGGTCAATGCCCTCGTCAAGATTCTGGTGGACTTCTCGGTTTCGACGATCGCGTATTTCTTTATCGGCTACACGATCGCGTATGGGGTGCAATTCTTCGGCAGCGCCGAGTCGCTTGCGCAGCACAACGGCTACGGGCTGGTGCGCTTTTTCTTCCTGCTGACGTTCGCCGCCGCGATTCCCGCGATCGTGTCGGGCGGCATCGCCGAACGCGCGAAATTCAACCCGCAGCTGTTCGCGACCTTCGTGCTGGTCGGCTTCGTTTATCCGTTCTTCGAAGGGATCGCCTGGAACGACCGCTTCGGTATCCAGGACTGGCTCACGCACGTGTTCGGCGCGCCGTTTCACGACTTCGCCGGCTCGGTGGTCGTACATGCATTCGGCGGCTGGGTCGCGCTGCCGGCCGTGCTGCTGCTCGGCGCGCGTCATGGCCGCTACCATCGCGACGGCGGGATTGCCGCGCATCCGCCGTCGAACATTCCGTTTCTGGCGCTCGGCGCATGGGTACTGACGGTCGGCTGGTTCGGTTTTAACGTGATGAGTGCGCAAACGCTCGACAAGATCAGCGGCCTCGTCGCGGTCAATTCGCTGATGGCGATGGTCGGCGGCACGCTGTGCGCATGGTTCGCCGGCCGCAACGACCCCGGCTTCACGTATAACGGCCCGCTCGCCGGGCTCGTCGCGGTCTGCGCGGGATCGGACATCATGCATCCGCTCGGCGCGCTGGTGACGGGCGGCATCGCCGGTGCGCTGTTCGTCTATATGTTCACCTGCGTGCAGAACCGCTGGCGCATCGACGACGTGCTCGGTGTGTGGCCGCTGCACGGCTTGTGCGGCGCGTGGGGCGGCATCGCCGCCGGCATCTTCGGCACGCACGCGCTCGGTGGTCTGGGCGGCGTGTCGTTCGGCTCGCAGGTGGTCGGCACGCTCGGCGGGATCGTCGTGTCGGGAGTCGGCGGCACGCTGGTGTACGGCGCGATCCGCATGACCGTCGGCCTGCGGCTCGATCAGGAAGAGGAATACAACGGAGCGGACCTGTCGATTCACAAGATCTCTGCCACGCCGGAGTGACGTGGCGACGGGCGAGCTGTGCGCTGGCGTGGCGCGTTTGCTTGTGGCTGGCGTAGAACAGTCGGCGCTCGCCGCGCTCGGGAACGACGAATCACTGCGCGCCGCGTGCGAAACGCCGCCGCCCCCGCCGCCCCCGTCGCCCCGTCGTTGCCCCCTTCCTCACCGCTGCCAGGCCGGCCCCGAGGGCCTGCGCCGATGGTAGACTTCGCCGCTGGAGATGGCATTCTCCATGAACCGCCCTCGGGGCTGATGATGCCTGCTACGCCCGGTTATGCGGACGCGGCATCACCCGCCCGCATGAACCGGTTTGTCGACATTCCGGTTTGCCCACACCTTCCATGTATTGGTCCTTTCTCGCTGTCGCCATTGGCGGCGCACTTGGCTCGCTGTTCCGCTGGTTCCTCGGCTTTCGTCTGAACGGCATTTTTAGCGGCCTGCCGCTCGGCACGCTCGCCGCGAACGTGATCGCCGGCTACATCATCGGCGTCGCGGTGGCGGGCTTCGCGCGCATGCCGCAGCTCGCACCGGAATGGCGGCTGTTCGTGATCACCGGCCTGATGGGCGGACTTTCGACGTTCTCGACTTTCTCCGCCGAAGTCGTGCAGCGGCTGCAGGACGGCCGGCTCGGCTGGGCGGCGGGCGAAGTGGTGATTCATGTGAGCGCGTCGCTCGTCATGACGATTCTCGGGATCGCGACGGTGTCGTTGCTGGCGCGTTGACGGCTGGCTGACCTCATCAGTGAAAAGAACCGTTGTGTCGTCATGATGTGCGTGCGTTACCGACGCACCGGGCGAACCAGCCCGCGCCGCGTCGACCACCCTCGTACCGCTGACAGGTGCGGCCAGGCGCTGCGCTCGCGGTATCCCTGGTCCTCAGCCAACAAGCGAACTCGCGGAAGCATTGCCCGGCGACGCGTTATACGGACACGTGGAGGATCGAGCCGATCGGTGGAGACAGTACGCGTTCGTTGCGCGGCTCCGGCGCGGGCTTTTTCGGCACGTTCAATCGCAACAAGAACAGCTAGCGGTAGAGGGCGTAGCCCATTCTGCCGCCCTGGCCGCAGACGGCTGAACGGGGACTGCGCTTTTCATCGCCTCTCAAGCGCCCGCGGATGCCTCCAGCTCCGCAAGACGCTGGCGCAGCAAGCGATCCTCTTTGAAACGGGCGGTTTCGTCGCGAATCACTGCGACGATGCCGTTCAGTTCATTTTGCGGCGAATGCAGCAATGCAACGGTAAAGGCGATCGACATTGACCGTCCGTCCTTATGCACGGCGGGCACGCGTAGCACGTCATTGCCGTAACGGGTCTTGCCCGTTGCCATGGTCTTGTGATAGCCGTCCCAGTGTCGGCCGCGCAAGCGTTCCGGAATGATCAGGTCGAGCGAATTGCCGAGCGCCTCGCTTTGGGTAAAGCCGAACATGCGTTCGGCTGCGGGGTTCCAGAAGGTGATGCCGCCGCCGGCATCGGAGATGATGATCGCGTCGCCGATCGCGTTGGCAAGTTGCTGAAAGTCGATGGCAGTTGGCACGGCGCTCCTCCGGGGAAAAATGCGGATTCGAATCGGACGCGGCGCCGTCAGAGGCGCCTTGTCTGTACGTCAGAGCCGGATTGCCCGGCCTGTCTGACGCCGTCAAACCGCCCTGATTTCGCGTAGATTGAAGATCTCCTGCTTGCTGTAGCCAAGGCCCGCCAGCACTTCTTCGGTATGCTCGCCGAGCAGCGGAGACGCAGTGACTTCCGGCTTCATGTCCGAGAATTTGATCGGGCTGCCGACGGTCAGATACGAGCCGCGTTTCTTGTGCGGTACTTCGACGATTGTTCCGCTCGCCCGCAATGATGGATCGTTGGCCAGTTCTTTCATCGTCAGCACCGGCGCACACGGAATATCGAACTTACGCAAGATGTCGACAGCTTCGAACTTGGTCTTGTCGGCGAGCCAGGCTTCGATGGTTTTGAAGATCTCGAAGATGTGCGGTTGACGCGCCTCAGCGGTTTTATAGGCGGGGTCATCGATCCACTCGGGCTTGCCGAGTGCTTTGCAGATCGGCTCCCATGCATGGCCCTGGATCGTGAAATAGATGTAGGCATTCGGATCCGTTTCCCAGCCCTTGCATTTGAGCACCCAACCCGGCTGCCCGCCGCCGCCCGCATTACCGCCGCGCGGCACCACATCGCCGAATTCGCCGTGCGGATACTGCGGATACTCTTCGAGATATCCCACTCGCTCCAATCGCTGCTGATCGCGAAGCTTCACGCGGCACAGGTTCAGCACGCTGTCCTGCATCGACACGGCGACCTTCTGGCCCTTGCCGGTTTTGTCGCGCCCGAGCAGTGCAGTCAGAATGCCGATCGCGAGATGCATGCCCGTGTTGCTGTCGCCGAGCGCCGCGGCGCTGATGGTCGGCGGACCGTCCCAAAAGCCAGTGGTGGAGGCCGCTCCGCCCGCGCATTGCGCAACGTTTTCGTAGACCTTCAGGTCGTCGTAGTGGTGACCATCGCTAAAACCTTTCACCGAGGCGACGATCATCTTCGGGTTGAGTTCGTTCAGACGTTCCCACGAAAAACCCATCCGGTCCAACGCGCCCGGCCCGAAATTTTCGACGAGAACATCGGATTCGCGGATCAGTTTTTCCAGCACTTCCTTGCCTTCTGGCTTCTTCGTGTCGAGTGTCAGCGACTTCTTGTTGCTGTTGAGCATCGTGAAGTACAGCGCGTCGGCATCCGGGATATCGCGCAACTGGTTGCGCGTGACGTCCCCCGAACCCGGCCTTTCGACCTTGATCACGTCAGCACCGAACCAGGCGAGCAACTGGGTGCACGCGGGACCGGCCTGAACATGAGTGAAGTCGATGATCTTGATGCCTTCGAGAGGTTTGGTCATGTTGGTATCTCCGTGGTTAATCCGATTACTTTTTCATTGCCGCGCTTTGCGGATTCAGGTTCGTCAGGCGGCCGCTTTCGGTGCCGGCCGCTTCGTCGATAACAGCATTGATCAAGCTAGGTTTGCCGGATGCGATCGCGTCGACGAGTGCCTTCGTCAGTTCTTCCGGCGTGCTCGCGTGGTAGCCAATGCCGCCGAATGCCTCGATCATCCTGTCGTAGCGCGCACCCTTGACGAACACAGTCGGCGCAACGTCCTTGCCGCCCGTCGGGTTCACGTCGGTGCCGCGATAGACACCGTTGTTGTTGAACACGACCGTGCAAACCGGCAACTCGTAACGGCAGATCGTTTCGAGTTCCATGCCGCTGAATCCGAAGGCGCTGTCACCCTCGATCGCGACCACCGGTTTGCCTGTCGTGACCGCCGCGCCGATGGCGAAGCCCATACCGATACCCATGATTCCCCACGTGCCGGAATCAAAGCGCTTGCGCGGCTCGGCCATGTCGATGATGCTGCGCGCGTAGTCGAGCGTGTTGGCGCCTTCGTTGACGACGTTGATGTCGGGGCGGGTCTTCAGCACGTCACGGATTGCACGCAAAGCACTGTGGAAATTCATCGGAGATGGGTTCTTGTCGAGCATCGCGGCCATCTTCGCGAGATTCCGGCTCTTGCGCTCGGCGATCGCACCGGTCCATTCGCCCCCCGGCCTGGCGAAGTTCTCGTCGAGGCCGGCGCGAAGCGCCGCCACGCACGAGCCGATATCGCCGATCACCGGCGCGGCAATCGCGACATTGCTGTCGATTTCGGTCGGCGAGATATCGACCTGCACGAACTTTTTGGGCGCCGCGCCCCACGTATTGCCCTTGCCATGTGACAGCAGCCAGTTCAGACGCGCGCCGATCAGCACGACAACGTCGGCTTCCTGCAGCACGAACGAGCGCGCTGCCGATGCGGATTGCTCGTGCGTGTCGGGCAACAAGCCCTTGGCCA
>NZ_DASXHN010000188.1:0-30564 GCF_036488505.1 Paraburkholderia sp.
ACGATCGTGTGGCCCTTCGATTCGAAGAACTTGAGGAATTTCTCGCGGATTTCAGCGGCTTTCATAGCGTGCGGGGGACGGTTCCTGACTGTGACTGGCGGCCAGAGAGATGCGCCAACTGTCGGTTTCTTAAACGACTGATTATACGGGATCGGCTAGCGCGCGCGGCACTGCGCGCCGCCTCGCTGGCCATCCGGCCAGGACGGGACGCGCCCGCTGCGACGCTCGCGTGTCGCCGCGTCCGATCCGCGCTATGACGTTCGGCTGACTGCGCCCGGAGGCGGGAATCGCTTAAGATGGCTTCCACGAAACTTCGCGCGAAACGACGCACGGCAGCTCGCGAGCCGTTTGCAACCATCAGGAGACATTCAACGACATGGGCGCTCTTAGTCACATCCGCGTGCTGGATCTCACCCGCGTGCTCGCCGGCCCATGGTGCGCGCAGACGCTTGCCGATTTCGGTGCCGACGTCATCAAGATCGAGCGCCCCCAGGCCGGCGACGATACTCGCCACTGGGGCCCTCCGTATCTGAAAACGCCGCAAGGCGCCGATACGCGCGAGGCCGCGTACTACCTCGCGGCGAACCGCAACAAGCGCTCGGTCACGGTCGACATCGCGTCACCGGAAGGGCAGCAGATCATCCGCGAACTTGCCGCGCAAAGCGACGTGGTGCTCGAGAATTACAAGGTCGGGCAATTGCGGAAGTACGGGCTCGACTACGCATCGCTGAAGCACGTGAAGCCGGATCTGATCTACTGTTCGGTCACCGGCTTCGGGCAGACCGGACCGTACGCGCAGCGCGCCGGCTACGACTTCATCGTGCAAGGCATCGGCGGCTTCATGAGCATTACCGGCGAGCGCGACGGGCAGCCCGGTGGCGGCCCGCAAAAGGCGGGCGTGGCGATTGCCGATCTGATGACCGGCATGTATTCGACCGTCGCGGTACTCACCGCGCTCACGCACCGCGACCGCACGGGAGAAGGGCAATACATCGACATGGCGCTGCTCGACGTGCAGGTCGCGATGCTCGCCAACATGAATTCGAACTACCTGGCGAGCGGCGAGCCGCCGGCGCGCTGGGGCAATGCTCATCCGAATATCGTGCCGTACCAGACCTTTCAGACGAGCGACAGCTGGATCATCGTCGCGGTCGGCAACGACGGCCAGTTCCGCAAATTCGTCGAAGTGGGCGGCCGCCCGGAACTGGCCGACGACGAACGCTTCGCGACCAACCCGGCACGCGTGCGCAACCGCGATGTTCTGGTGCCGATTCTGGCCGACATGGTCCGCACGCGGCGCAAGCAGCAATGGATCGCCGCACTCGAAGCGGCCGGCGTGCCGTGCGGGCCGATCAACGACCTCAACGAAGTGTTCGAGAACGAGCAGGTGGTCGCGCGCGGGCTGCAGGTCGATCTGCCGCATCCGTCGGGCGGTACCGTCAAGCTGGTGCGCAACCCGATCAACATGACCGGCACCCCGCCGCAAGCGTCGAGTCATCCGCCGCTGCTCGGCGAGCACACGGAGCGTGTGCTGAGCGACGTGCTGGGATACGACGCGCAGAAGATTGCGGCGTTGCGAGCAAAGTCGGTGATTTGAGATAAAAGAGACAGAAGGCGGCACACACGTGGCCGTGGCCGCCTGACGGCGAAGTAGCGCAAACTCAAAGCGGACTCAAAGCAGACTCAAGCGGACTCAGTGGGAACTCACCAGCGAAGCGAGCCACGCTCGCCCTTCGTCCCAGTCGCCAAGACCGCTGTCCGCATTGATATGGCCGCGCGCGCCCAGGCCGATCCAGCGGCTGCCCCAGGCCTTCGCGCAGGTTTGCGAAAACGGCACGCCGGCATACGGATCGTCGCTGCTCGCCACGACGATGGTCGGAAACGGCAGCCGCGCGAGCGGCACGGGCGCGAAGCCGACCACGTCGGCTGGGAAATGCGGCCCGGTGGGATCGGGCGCCGCGACGAGCAGCGCGCCAGCCACTTTCGCGAGTTGCGCGTCGCTCGCGTATTGCAACGCCCAGAACGCCGTGGTGAGGCAGCCGAGACTATGCGCGGCGAACACGACCGGCCCATCAGCGGCGGCGGCGGCGGCGTCGAGCGCACGGCACCATGCGTCGCAAGAAGGACGGTCCCAGTCCGGCATCTGAACGCGGACAAACGCGGGATCGAGCGCTTCCCAGCGCGTTTGCCAGTGACCGGCGTCCGAGTTCTGGTATCCCGGCAGCACGAGTGCGTTCAGTTTCGGTTCGATCATCGCATTGTCCGTTGTTGGTTGATCGGCCGCTCGCGCGTAGCTGGGTCGGCCGTCTGTTGTCGTCGCCGGCCACGGGGGCCGCTTACCGTCTTCGCTTATTGGCGTCGCTTACCGTTGGCGTCGCTTACCGTCTTTGCTTATCGGCGTCGCTTACCGTCTTTGCTTACCGTCTTCGCTTACCGTCTTGGCTTATCGGCGTCGCTTACCGTCTTCGCTTACCGTCTTCGCTTGGCGTGGGGCTTACCTTACCGTCGGCCCTCAGTGGCGTCGTTTACCGGCGTCGATTATCGGCGCTGGCTACCGTATCACGCGTGCCACCCCGGCGCCACGCGGATCGCTCGCCGGCTCGGGCGTCGTGCCGTCGACGCGGATCATCTGCACGTCGCCATTGAACGACTGCTGGTCGAGCGTGTAGCCGAGCGCCTTCAACTGCGCGGACAGTTCATCCGGAACAGGATGATACGGCTCGAAGTAGATCGTCTTGGCCGGCAGCAACTGGTGATGAAAACGCATCGCGGCAAGCGCGTCCGTGGGTGTCATGCCGAAGTCGTACAGGTTCGTCATCACCTGGAAAATCGTCGTCAGGATGCGCGAGCCCCCAGGGGTGCCGATGGCGAGCGCCACCTTGCCGTCCTTCACGAGCAGCGTCGGCGTCATCGACGAAATCGGCCGGCGTCCCGGCGCTATCGTGTTGAGTTCGGCATCCGCCGCGACAGGCGTCGTGCTCGCGCCGGCCGCGCCGCCGCGAACCGGCTTGACGACGAAATCGTCCATCGCGTCGTTCAGGAGAAAGCCGCCGCCGTCCACGACCACGCCGGAGCCGAAATCGCCGTTCAGCGTGTAGGTGTTCGATACCGCGTTGCCCCATTTGTCGACCACCGAGAAATGGGTGGTCTGCGCTTTCTCCGCCGCCCCGTCGCCGGGACCAGGCTGCACCGGTGCCGCGCCCGGTGCTTCGTCGGTCCTGATTTCGTCCGCGCGCTGCGCGAGGTACGCATCGTCGATCAGCCTGGCGGCCGGCACCGGGCTCGCGTCGGGATCGCTGCTATAGCGCTGCCGGTCCGCGAACACGCGGTCCTCGATCTGCGCGATCAGGTGGATGTACGGCGCCGAATTCAGCGCGAGGCCGTCGAACGCCGGCTCCAGATCGGCGCGCATCTTCAGCATCTGGATCAGTCCAATGCCGCCCGAACTCGGCGGCGGTGCGGTGATTACGCGGTAGCCCTGCCAGTCGGCCGCGAGCGGTTCGCGCCACACCGCCTGGTAGCCGCTCAGATCCTGCCTCGTGATCAGGCCGTGGCCGTACATCTGCGCGGCGATCAGCTCGGCGGTGCGGCCTTCGTAGAACTCGCGGCCGCCGTCGTTTGCGATCCGCGACAGCGCCTGCGCGAGCTCCGGCTGGCGCAGCGTCGCGCCAGCCTTCAGGTTCGAGAAGTACGCATCGAAATTGGTGTGGGCGGCGAAATGCTTCGCGGCCGCGTCGCGCCGCTGCTGCAGTCGCGCATCGACCTGAAAGCCATCGGTCGCGTAATGGATCGCGGGCGCGAGCACCTGCTTCCATTTGAGCTTGCCGAAACGCCGCTGCGCTTGCCACATGCCGTCGACGGTGCCCGGCACCGCGACCGCGCGATACCCGACCGTGCTCATGCCCGGCACTACGTTGCCCTTGTCGTCGACGTACATATCGGGGGTCGCCTGCTGCGGCGCGCGCTCGCGGTAGTCCAGAAAATACGGCTTGCCGTCGACCAGCAGCGTCATGAACCCGCCGCCGCCGAGGTTGCCCGCGTCTGGCCGGGTGACCGCGAGTGTGAAGGCGATCGCGACGGCGGCATCCACCGCGTTGCCGCCGGCGGCAAAAATCTGCTGCGCGGCGTCGGCGCTGTAGCTATCCGGCACGGCCACCGCCGACGCATCGAGCGCCGGTTTCGGCGGCGGCGTTTTCGCGACCGCGCGTAGCGGCGCAGCGAGGCCGCCGGCAAGCGCGGCGAAGCATACCGACGCCAGCGCCACGCGGGTGCAGGAACAAAAACGGGCGCTAATACAAGCGCGAGCGAAAGGCGCGCGGAACGCGCCGTGCATCGGGACAGGCATCCGAGAAACTCCGGCAACGAGGCGAGCATGGTGCATGAACGAGGGCGGTTCATGCAAGGTGGCGGCAAATCGGCGTGGGGCTGGCATGGGCATGGGCCGGGCGTGCGCTTGCGCTTCTGCTTGCGCTCGATCCCCGGCTGGCACTGCGGTGCAACGGCACCGGGCACGACCGATACGAACGGAGCACACGCGCGGGACCGCGCGAGGCGAAAGCCGCTTTTTTAGACAGGCTGACTGGGGCGCCAATCACTTCAATCCGCTGTGTCCCGTACGCGGGCAGCGCACACCGTCCGCGGCACCCCTACCCGCGCCGCACGCATCCTAAGCCGCGGCCGCAAAGCCGGCCAACCCGTTTTACCTCCTGTTACAGCACCGGCCAGCGCGGCCCGTGCGTCGCTTCGATCGCAGCTTCCGCCCGCTTGCCTCGCCGTTTTTGCCAGCGCCGGCAACCCCCGCCCCGCCCGCGCCCCGCCGCATCGTCGGCGGCTCGCCGCACCCCTGCCGCGAGCGGACGCGTCAGGTAGAATTGAACGCTTAGCGGGCGCGCTGCGCGCCCCCACGGACTTCTGACCTTCTCGCATGACTACCGAACGCAACGACGCGCCAGCGGCATCCAATTTCATCCGCAACATCATCGACGACGACAACCGCACCGGCAAATGGGGCCAGCGGGTCGAAACGCGCTTCCCGCCCGAGCCGAACGGCTATCTGCACATCGGTCACGCAAAGAGCATCTGCCTGAATTTCGGTATCGCGCGCAGCTACGGCGGCGTGTGTCATCTGCGCTTCGACGACACCAACCCGGAAAAGGAAAGCGTCGAATACGTCGACTCGATCATCGACGCGGTGAGCTGGCTCGGCTTCGAGTGGAAAAAGGACAATCAGGAGCATCTGTACTTCGCGAGCGACTACTACGACAAACTCTACGCATTCGCCGAGTTGCTGATCCAGCGCGGCCGCGCGTACGTGGACAGCCAGTCGGCCGAGGAAATTCGCGCGAACCGCGGCTCGGCGACCGAAGCCGGCACGCCGTCGCGTTTTCGCGAGCGTTCGGTCGATGAAAACCTCGACCTGTTCCGCCGCATGAAGGCGGGCGAGTTCAAGGAAGGCGAGCACGTGCTGCGCGCGAAGATCGACATGTCGTCGCCGAACTTCAACATGCGCGACCCGGTGATCTACCGGATCCGCTTCGCGCATCACTACCGCACCGGCGACGCCTGGTGCGTGTATCCGATGTACGACTACACGCACTGCATCTCGGACGCGCTGGAAAACATCACGCATTCGCTGTGCACGCTCGAGTTCGAAGATCATCGTCCGCTCTACGACTGGATCCTGAACGAGCTTGCCGATGCTGGCGTGTTCACGCGTCCGTTGCCGCAGCAAATCGAATTCTCGCGCCTGAACCTCACCTACGCGATCACCAGCAAGCGCAAGCTGCTGCAACTGGTCAACGAAGGCCACGTGGACGGCTGGGACGACCCGCGCATGCCGACCATCGTCGGCGTGCGGCGGCGCGGCTTCACGCCCGAGTCGATTCAGCTGTTCTGCGAGCGCATCGGCGTGAGCAAGGTCGATTCGTGGATCGACATGAGCGTGTTCGAAGGCGCGCTGCGCGACGATCTGGACGAGAAGGCGCCGCGCATCGCCGCCGTGCTCGATCCGCTCAAGCTGATCATCGACAACTACCCGGCGGGACTGACCGAGCCGTGCCACGCGCCGGTGCATCCGCATCATCCTGAACGCGGCATGCGCGAATTCCCGATTTCGCGCGAGCTGTGGATCGAGCGCGACGACTTCACCGAAACGCCGCCGAAGGGCTACTTCCGGCTGTTCCCCGGCAACAAGGTGCGGCTGCGCTATGGCTATGTGATCGAGTGCACGCACGCGGACAAAGACGAAAATGGCAACGTCGTCGCGGTGCATTGCAACTACTTCCCGGACAGCAGATCGGGCACCGAAGGCGCGAACAACTACAAGGTCAAGGGCAATATCCACTGGGTCAGCGCCGAGGCCGCCTGCCCGGCCGAGGTGCGCATCTACGACCGGCTGTTCAGGGAGCCGCAACCGGACGCGGGCGGCCGCGACTTCCTCGAGGCGCTGAATCCGCATTCGAAGCGCGTGGTCCAGGCCTACCTCGAAACGGGCGCGCATCATGCGCTGCCGGAGCAGCGCTACCAGTTCGAGCGCCACGGCTACTTCGTCGCCGACCGCGTCGATTCGAAGCCGGGTAAGCCCGTATTCAATCGCATCGTCAGTCTGCGCGACAGTTGGGGGAAGCCGGCGTAAGCTGGCGGTAATGATCACGGCCGCCGCGCTGCCGGCAGATTGCGCCTGGACGTGTCGGTTGGACAGGCGGCCTGAAAGCGCGGCTTGACGGCGCCGGGGTTGAGTTGCGGCGTGCATCCCGTTCACGAGGTGCACGCCGTTTCATTACATGATGGTTGCATGATGCTTGATCGACACTCATTGCACGCTCGCCCGAGCGCGCCGGTCCGGGAGGTCCGATGAAAATTGCGGCCCTCGGCGGCGCCCATACCGGGGCCATAGCTGGCGCGCGCGGCATGCTCGCCGCGCTCGCCGCGTGCGGCACGGTCCTGCTCGCGGGCACCGCCCACGCGGACGAACTGACCGGCACACTGAAAAAAATTCATGACGACGGCGTGGTGGTGCTGGGCGTGCGCGAAGCGTCGATTCCGTTCTCGTATTTCGACGGCAAGCGCACGGTCGGCTACTCGCAGGCGATTGCGCTCGAAATCGTCGACGAAATCCGCAACAAGCTGAATATGCCGCAACTGCGCGTGCACGAAATCACGGTGACCTCGTCGAACCGCACGCCGATGCTAATCAACAGCCAGATCGATCTGGAATGCGGCTCGACCACGCATACGATCGAGCGGGAAAACGTCGCCGCGTTCTCGGATAGCTTCTTCCAGTACGCGGTGCGGATGATCACGCGCAGAAATAGTGGCATCAGCGATTTCGCCGACCTGGCCGGTAAACCCGTCGTGACGACCGCGGCAACGTCCGACGAGCGGCTGCTGCGCCGGCTGAACACCGACAAGCAACTGAACATGCGCATCACGAGCGTGCGCGATCACCAGGAAGCATTCACCGCGCTCAAGGAAGGCCGCGCGGTGGCTTTCGTGATGGATGAGCCGATCGTCTATGGCTTCAAGGCAACGGACCCGCATCCGGACGATTTCGTCGTGACGGGCACGCCGCTCGGCTACGAGGTCTACGCGTGCATGTTCCGCAAGGGCGACGAGCCTTTTCGCAGCCTCGTGAACCGGGTGATCGCGCACGCGCAGAGCACGGGCGACGCCGAGCGCCTGTACAGGAAGTGGTTCACGCAGCCGATTCCGCCGCTCGGCATCAACCTCAAGTTCCCGCTGTCGGATGCGAACCACGCGCTGTTTGCGCATCCGAACGACCGCGCGCTCGACTGAGCGGCACGAGCGCGGCTCGCGGGTGTCGCGTCATAGCGACCGGTGCAGCTCCGTGAGCGACAGTGTCGTCTCGAACAGCCGCGTGAGACTACGGCTCGCGTAGTGCGGGATTTCGTCGATTGAGGTCCAGCGGTAGTCGTCCATTTCGGGGATCAGCGTGCCGTCGGAGCGGCGCGGAAATAGCGACGTACACGTGCAGCCGGATAGATCGAGTTCGCCGGCGCTCGCACGCGCGGCGAACAGATGCAGATCCTTGTCGCGCCGGTAGACGAATAGCCCCAGATCCTTCAGGCGGGTGGGCTCGAGCGCGATGCCGGTCTCCTCGACCATCTCCCGCAGCGCGGTCGCGTCGGGCGACTCGCCTTCTTCGCCCTGTCCCTTCGGGATATCCCAGTGGGTGGTTTCGGTGGCGTGCGCAAGCAGCACGCGCCCGGTCGGGTCGAGCAGCACGATCCCGCATGAGACGGTTCGTGCGCTCATCGCCGCACCCCCCTCCGGCCTGGGCGGCAAATGGCGGCGAGCCGCGCCGACACCGCAAGCGCACGCGAGACCCTCATCTTTGGCATGCGCGTCAATTCTTCTTTTGCATCTGCCAGGTGCCGCCGCCTTGCTTGCAGAAGGTGGGGCGCAGGTTCACCGATTGCCCCTTCGCATTGAGCGCCACGGCCATGTCGCGGCAGGTGCGCCCGCCGTTGCTGGTGGTGCTGCCGAGCGTGATGTTCGCGTCGATCTTCACGCTGTTGCCGGTGCCGTCGTTGACCCAGGTGACGCTCTCGCCGTCTTTCTTGTCGTTGAGCGCGCTGAAGACCGCATGCTTGATCGAGTCGATATCGCGCTGTTTCATGTAGGCGAGCGGCGTATCGTGCAGAAAGTCGAGATTCGCCGCTTGCGCGCAGACTGCGGCGCCAAGCAGCAGGCTCGCGGCACTCAGACGGAACAGCACACGGGTTCGCATCGACATAAAGGGTTCTCCTCGAAAGTGCGCGGTGCGCGCGACGGCTCTTGATCCTGACCTCAAAAGCATAGCACGCACGATTCGGGAGTCTGGGCAGCCGGTCAAGCGGCTGCGCCCTCCAACCGGAACACACTGACGACACCGCGCAGCATCTCCGCCTGCTCCTGCATCGATTGCGCGGCGGCCGCTGCCTGCTCCACCATCGCCGCGTTCTGCTGGGTGGTCTCGTCCATCTGCGCGATCGCGACGTTGACCTGCTCGATGCCGCGGCTCTGCTCCTCCGACGCAGCTGAAATCTCGCTGATGATGTCGGTCACGCGTTTGACCGCGTGGACGAGCGAATCCATCGTGCCGCCCGCCTTCTCGACGAGCGCCTTGCCGCTGCCCACGCGCTCGACCGAGTCCTCGATCAGGCTCTTGATCTCCTTGGCCGCATCGGCGCTGCGGCGCGCGAGATTGCGCACCTCGCCCGCGACCACCGCGAAACCGCGTCCCTCCTCGCCCGCGCGCGCCGCTTCGACAGCGGCGTTCAACGCGAGGATGTTGGTCTGAAACGCAATGCTTTCAATCACACCGATGATGTCCACGACGCGCGCCGAACTCGCCGCGATGCTCTGCATGTTTGCGACCACGTGCTGCACGGCCTCGCCGCCCTCGCCCGCGAGCTGCGAGGCCGAGCGCGCCATCCGGTTCGCCTGCAACGCGTTATCGGCGTTCTGCTTGACCGTCGCGGTGAGCTGCTCCATGCTCGCCGCCGTTTGACCCAGCGACGACGCCTGTTCCTCGGTGCGCGCGGACAGATCGAGATTGCCCGCGGCGATTTGCTCGGCCGCGACCGTGATCGTTTCGGTGCCGCCGCGAATTCGTCGGATCGCGTCGGCCAGACGCTCCTGCATGCGCTGCATCGCGAACAGCATGCTTTGCTGATCGTCGCCGGCCAGCGCGACCGGCGTCGACAGATCGCCGTCCGCGATCGTTTCCGCGACGCCCGCCGCGTAGGCGGGCTCGCCGCCGAGACTGCGCTTCACGTTGCGGATGATCATCACGAGCGCGATCGTGCTGGCGCTGCCGATCACGAGGATCGTCAGCAGATAGCGCAGCAGATCCGCACGGAACGCCGCGTTGATGTCGTTCACGTAGACGCCCGAAATCAGGTACCAGTCCCACCCGGCGAAGCGCTTGACGAAGCTGATCTTGGGCACGTGGTCGGCGCGGCCCGGCAGGCGCCCCATATAGTCGACGAAGCCTTGGCCCTGCGCCTGGGCGAGCTTGACCATCTCGACGAACAGCAGCTTGCCGTCGGTGTCCGCGTAATGCGACACGTCCTTGTTGCGCAGATCCGCGAGCACCGGGTGCATGATGACGACCGGCGTCGCCGTCGTGACGATCATGTAGCCGCTGCCGGGGTAGCGGATTGCCGCGAGCCGCGCCATCGCCTGCTGTTGCGCCTGCGGCATCGTCAGTTCGTGCTCGTCGGCGCGCTTCGCGTAGTCGGCGACGATCGCATACGCGCTTTCGACGACGTTTTGCACCGCCGACTTGCGCTCCGTGAGCATCGTCGCGCGCGACTGCCACGCGGCCCAGCCGCCGAGGCCGAGCAGCCCGAGCCAGGTGATCAGTAAGGCGAGCCAGAGTTTGGTATTGAGGCTGAATCGGTTCACGCGGGTTGCTCCGTCGCCGGGTCGGTCCGGCTGAATGACGCGGCGTCGTGGCCGCGCCCGATGGGCGGGCCCGGCGGCCTCGATCATGGTATTGGCTCTCTGGATCCTGAATCTTGCCGCGGGGCACCTGCCGGGACGCGTCCCGGGTGCTGCCTCGCGTATTGCCTGACGGCCAGGTCCGCTCATCGACCGCTGTCGCGGCGCGCAACGGCGCGGCGCATCAGCGAGTTCTACTGAGATAACGGCGCGGCGCGTGATTTCCTGAGTCGGGAGTCACCCGGAGGGCATCTACATGCCCATTGCGACCCAGGCTTGCCCGTCCCATCCGCGACCCACGATTACGGAGGCTGGTAGGGGAGCAGCAGATTTTTGATAGGCGTTTATACCAATAAGAAATGCACGGGCGATGCCCGTTAAGCTGCACAACGTCCGATCGTCGACAAAGCCAGCGCTTGTGAAAGCTGCGTCCGCATCCGGGCACTTTCCTGTCGATCTGCTCCCACGCAGCGTCGGCGCAGGCTCGTCGCCAGCTCTCGCGAAGCACAGCCGCCCACGACCTCGTGCACAGAAAAGTAGTCCGTGAGAATGAAACAAGCTGGCAAAAACTATCGTCCCAACACAGCAGCCTTGCGGCGGCCCCTAACCGGAACCGCTGCCATTGCTGTTGTAGCCGTTCTGGCGATTTGCGTCGCGATCGCCGCTTCGATCAGCGCAACGCTATCGCACGAAGCCGCGGACCGTCGGCTTCGCACTGCCCTTTCCGTGGCGTCGGATCTGGAGGCGCTGCTTTTCCTGCACGTTGCGGCGAATACTGACTTCCTCAAGGGCATTGGTAAAGCTGGCTATAGCTCGCAGGGGTGGCCTGTCGGTCGCGCAGCGGCGACGGCAAAGACGTACGATCGGCTCATGCAAAGTCTGGCCAACGTGCGCGGCGCACCCGAGAAACTGCGGCAGCTTCGCCAGCTGAGCGCCGTGTGGCCCGAACAGCTCGAGATTGCCGCAACAAACCTGGCGCTTGCCGATGCGCAAGCAAAAGCGATCAAACCGGCTTTATTGCAGCAGGCGAACAGGACGCTTGGCCACATCATGGTTCTGCTGTCACAGCTCAGCGCAGACGAACGGGAGCGGATTGCACACATGCAGTTCGCCTCTCAGGATCAGTTGGTGAAGCAAAAGAGCTCGCTGGCGGTCGCTTCCGCTGCAGGCATCCTACTGCTGCTCTTTGCGGTGTTGACACGGCAACGCGCTGAGCTGGCAAAAATGACGTCGGCAATTGTCGCTGCCGAGGTACAGCGTCGCTTCAAGGAATACTTCGAGCGGCACCCCGTCGCGATGCTGATCTTCGATGTGAACTCGCGCGAGATCCTGACGGCAAACACCGCCGCTCAACGGCAGTACGGTGGTGATCTCCGGGCTACATCGATCGACCAGATCCGCCCTGCTGCGGACATCGAACATTTCCGACGTGACTTGCAAAGTTACCTTGCATCCGGCGCCAGCGGCGGACTGGGCGGCGTACGTCGTCATAAACATGCTGACGGTAGCGTTTTTTACGCCGAGGTGACCTATCATTTCCTGGATTTTGCCGGCAGGCAGGCATGCTTCGTCACCGCGCATGACGTGACCGCGCACGAGGCGGCCAAAGAGGCACTACGCCTGCGCGGCCGAGCCCTCGAGGCCTCGAGGAACGCAGTCGTCATCTCGTCCCGGGTCGACGGCAAAAACGTCGTCACGTACGTCAATGCGGCGTTTGAGAGCGCGACCGGCTGGTCTGTCGAGGAGGCGACGGGAGCCTGCCCATGGGAAATGATCGGATGTGACCAGACTTCTCCCCACGTGACGTCAATAGGCGAGTCCCTGAAGGCGTGACGCGCCTGCACGGATCTGCTCAGATGCGATAGGCGCGACGGTTCGGAATACTGGATCGAACTCAATGCTTCTCCTGTGCAAGGCGACGGCGGTCATCCGACCCATTTCGTCATCGTCTTCAGCGACGTGTCCGAACGCATCCGCTATCAGGACCAGTTGCGCACCCAGGCCTACGAGGATGCGCTCACCCACCTGCCCAACCGGCTAGGCCTGAAAGCAAGGCTGGGCGACCTGGTCAACCGTGCCGCCGACCAGGAAACAAGGCTGGCTCTGGTGTTTCTAGACATAGACAATTTCAAGGAAATCAACGATTCCCTCGGGCACGCCGGCGGGGACGCGGTGCTGTGTGAAGTGGCGCGACGGCTGTCGGCGTCCGTGTCGCTCGCAGATCTGGTGGTCCGCTACGCGGGAGACGAGTTCGTCGCGGTCCTGCACCGCGGCGACGTCGACAGCCTGGTGGCTGCCGCCGGCGCGATGAAAGATGCGCTGAATGCCGGGTTCTGTGTCGGTGACACGCTTGTCGTGCCGCAGGCAAGCGTAGGAATCGCCGTCTACCCCGACCATTCGACCGACGCAGAAACGCTCCTGGGATACGCCGACGCCACCATGTACCAGGCCAAGGCCATCGGTCCGAACAGCCTGCAGCTCTTCGACCCGGAAATCGCATCACGGAGCAACCGGCGGACTCTGATGGCGCAAGCGCTGCGGCGAGCGGTAGCTGGCGACGAATTCACGGTGGTCTACCAGCCGCGTGTCAATCCGGTGACGGGACGCACGACCGGCTTCGAGGCCCTGGTCCGCTGGTACGATCCTGAGCGGGGCCAAGTGAGCCCCGCATCGTTCATTCCGCTTGCCGAAGAAAGCGGCCTGATCGTCAGGATCGGTGAGCGCGTGCTGGAAGAGGCTTGCCGTCAAACTGCCGTCTGGGCGCAGGCGTATTCCGACCTGGTTGTCTCCGTGAACGTATCGCCCGTGCAATTCGAACGATCAGACCTGTCGGCCGTCATCGCGAACACGATGAAAAATGCCGGCGTTAGCCCTCGCAATCTTGAACTCGAGATCACCGAGGGCGTCATGATGGCGCCGAACTCGCTCGGGACCCTCCGCGCGCTTCGGCAAATGGGAGTATCGATTGCCATCGATGACTTCGGGTCCGGCTATTCGAGCTTGTCGTACATCCGGAATTTCATGGCCGACCGGGTCAAGCTGGACATGTCGTTCGTGCGGGGCATCGGTCGTTCCCGTGCAGACGAGGTCATCGTCAAAGCGGTCCTCGCTCTTGGGCGAACGCTTGGCATGAGAGTTGTGGCCGAGGGCGTCGAAACGCCAGAACAGCGTGGTTTTCTGGTCGACAACGGATGCGACGAGGTGCAGGGTTTCTGGTTCGCGCGTCCGGTCGAGGCAGTAATAGCGCAGTCATACCTGGCCGCCGACGATCTTCCGCTGCCTGAACTGATGACCTCGTCTGAGGAACACGGCGTCAGCAGCGCTGATGCCGTGCAAAGGCACTAACCCCGCCAGCATCGTGCTGCCCCCGGAACGTCGAGCCAATACAGCGAAAGCTCGGCAACGGGGGGCATGCCGCTTAGGACGTGCTGCTGGCAATTCCAGATGCGACCGCGCCTCGCCGCCGCAGCGGCGCGACTCGATGCCTTGGTCCGCCCCGCGCGAACATCCTCGCGACAGCCCCACCCGGTACGGATCCTGCGTGCGACACATCCGCCGCGTGATGACTGCGGTAGTCGCTGCTCGTAAGCGACTGCCATTGTGCAGCGCGACACCCGCGCACACCCTTCGGCTCGCACAGCGAGGACCGGCCGACAAGCTGCCGCGGAAATCTTGCATGCATTGACTTCCTTTGCCGACGCATATCATGCCCTCGATCCATCAGACGGGAGTCACCCAATATCCCCGCGGCAATGCCGAAGGGGGCGCGGCTGCGCATTCGTGGGCGGCCGACATCGGCCCAGGCGTCGTCACGATGGCCGCGGACAACGACCCGGCGGGCATCGTCACCTATTCGCTCGCGGGCGCGCAGTTCGGCTACGACATGCTGTGGAGCTGCGTGCTGACCTATCCGTCGATCGTCGCGTTGCAACTCGTGTCGGCGCGAATCGCGGTTCTGACGGGCGACGGACTGACGACCAATATGCGCAAGCATTACTCGCGCTTGTGGTTTTTCCTTGCCGTCGGCCGCTTCCTGATTGCAAACACGTTCAACATTGCCGCCGACGTCGTCGCGATGGGCCTGGGCGCGCAATTGCTGTGGCTCGGTTCGATCCCCGGCTTCGCGATGTTCTTTCTCGTGCTCTCGATCGCGCTACAGTGGTTCGTCCCGTATGCAAAGTACGCGCGCGTACTGAAATGGCTGGCGCTTTCATTGTTCGGGTATGTCGGGGTCGACATCGCGCTGCATCTGCCGTGGACCAGGCTCACGGCACAGCTCTTCGTCCCTCATGTTTCGTGGTCCGAGCATTATCTGGAAATGCTACTGGCGGTTCTGGGCACGACTGTCAGCCCGTATCTTCTCTATTCGCAGGCGCAACAGCAGGTCGAAGCGCAGCGCCCGCAAGACGAACGCGCGAACGGTGATAAGAATCGCGAGGCTCGCCTGAAGCGCCTGCGAAGCATGCGCGGCGATACGCTGATCAGAACCGCGCTATCGAACGCGGTTGCGGTCTCCATCATGATCGCGGCAGCGGCGACGCTCCACGCGAGCGGCCGGGCTGCTGATTCGGCGGCAACGCTCGCCAGCGTGCTCGCGCCGGTCGCCGGCCGGTTCGATACGCACCTGCTGGGTCTGGCGCTCATCAGCAGTGCGCTGCTTGCGTTGCCACCGCTCGCCGGTTCGGCGGCACACGCGGTCGCGAGCACCGTCGGCTGGTCCAACGACGAACGCCACAACCGGCGCATCGCATTCACGCTGGTGTCGATCGTCGCGTTGGGCGGCGGGTTGGGCGTCGTGCTGGCGGCAATGCAACTGGACCCGATTCGCGTGCTCTACTGGAGCGCGGTGCTCAACGGCACCACCGCCACTCCGGTGATGGCGCTGCTCGTGCTGCTCAGCACCCGGCACTCTTCAGTGGGCGATCTGAGCGCACACTGGACGTTGCGCGCGCTCAGCTGGCTTGCGGTCGTGGGAATGGGCGCCGCCGTGATCGCACGATACGTGAGCGGCTGGCAGGGCTGAATGACAGACCCGCTTGCATCGCGAATCAGTCGCGCGGCAGCCTGGCGACGGTGAGCGGATCCGGCTCGCCGTCGCAGTACTTGCGAAGCGCCGTTTCGAATATCGCATTGTCTTGCGCGGCACGCGCAAACAGCGTCATCGACGAACAGAATTTGCGATTGTCCGGATAGCCGAAGATCTCGTCGACCGTCTTGCCTTCGATGCCGTTGACGATCGCCGTGCACTCTCGCAGACGTGGCCCAAGCAGCGGGTGCGCGAGATACTCGCGTGCCTCGTCGAGCCCGGAGATCGCGTACCGCTGCGCGGTCGGGCTGCTGCCGATCCCCTGTATTTGCGGAAAAATGAACCACATGTAGTGGCTGCGCTTGTCGCCCGCGCGCAGTTCGCTGGTCACGCGCGCATACATCGGCTGCTGTGCGTCCACGAAACGCTGCAGATTGTTTCGATCGGCCATAGCGCTGCCCTCGTTTCGTCAGTGTCCCAGTTCGAGGCGCTCGCGTTTGACGGAGACGAAAACGCAGCAGCGCCGGTGGGGCGCTTACTGCCGGGTGTAAGACGCGAGTGCGTCGGGCGTGCGCATGTCGCGCGGCATCTGGAAGTCCGCTAGCGCTGCGCCGCGCATGTCGGCGGGCGGTCGCGGGAAGCCGGAGCGGTCGCTATAGTCGACGGGCGGCGTACTGCGCGGGCCGGTCGCCGAGCTCGCGGCATACACGTCGAGCGCGGCGATGCACGCGACGTTGACGGCGGCGCGCTTGGCTCGCACCCGGCCGCGCGCATCGAGCCTCGGCGACAACGCAAGCGTGCCGAGATCGAGCGCATCGCCGCCCACCCTGGCCCACAGGAAGGGCCGCGGATTGCGCAGCGCCAGCACACCGACGCCGCAAGCCAGCTCGCGCAGTCCATACAGACGCATCGTACCCGCCCCAGCGCTCACCCCGGCGGCGCGCGCCATCGCGCGGGGGGCGACGATCTGCGCGAGTCCGAGCGCAATGCTGAACCAGCCCAGTCCGCGCGCGATGGCATCGGGCTGCGGCAGCCGTTGCTGCAGACGCCCAGCGTTCCGTTGGTCCGACCCGGAATGAGAATTCATGTCTTCCCCTCGTCAAAGGCCCGACGAAGATGCGCATGGCGCTTTTCCGCTGATCGGGCCGCGTGGATAAATACCGCCGGAGGATCGCTGCCAGGAGATTGCAGCGAGAACAGTTGCCTCGGGCTTGAGCGCCGCAACCGGCGTACCCGCGAACGGCGATTTGCGGACACATAGCCTGTGCGCAGCGGTTGCAAAGCGGCAAGTCACTGGTTGTAGTTTTCGGGTGGCCGGGGCCGCGGGATTGCTAGTTGCGCGGTGGGCGCATCAGGATGCAAGCCTGCTGCGAAAGTCGGCAGCCGCTTCGCCGTCGCTGCGCCGCGACATTCAGGCGGCGAGTTCGACGTGGGTGGTATCGATCCCGATCGTTCAGGGCTCGGGGCTCGCGTCGGTCCCGGAGGCCTGCGCCAATGCTTGCGTGTCGATATATTCCCGGATATTCGTCAATTTGCCATTTCGAACGGTAATGGCGAATACCCAGTCGTCCTTGAACGTCCTGTTCGTGGCCTTGATTTTCCCAATGGCGACGCCGACGACGAGAACCCGGTCTCCCTGCGCCACGAATTCGGGAGGCGTCGGATACGTCGTTCCCACCTCGTCGGAAGCCTTCTGAAGCACTTTCACCAATGCCGCGTGCCCGCGGTGCGTGCCGGCGAGCGGCCAGTCTTCGCCCGGAATGATCCACTCAATATCTTCGGCAACCAGCGCCAGCACACCTTGCTTATCGCCGCTGCCGATCGCCGCAAAGAAGTTCTTCACGATCTGGATATTCTCTTCGGTGCTCATCGAATCTCTCCATTTCCTTTTATCGGATCGTGTCCGATCTAACCGGCTCCCTTGTGGATTTGCCGCGAGGACGTAACGCCAGATGAGCGGAGCACGGCTCACCGCCGGCGCCGCGCTCGCTTCAATCAAACTGTGGTCGACCCTTTGTCCACGCGGCGGGATCGCATCGAAATTTGCGAGCACGACTCATCAGTCGAACTTGACCAGGTCCTTGAAGATCAGCCGGCCCCAACTATTTCCGCGCGCCTGCACAAGCAGCCCACCTTCCGAAAGTCCGCCAAGTTTGACCGGCGCGAAACCGAGCTTTTCCGCAAGCTTCCCGATCTCCTCTGCGGCGCCGTCATCGTCGCTCGCCAGGAAAACGACCCTCTTGCCACCGTGTACGGCCGGATCCTGCTCCAGGACGGCAGCGCCCAGATGATTGAAGCCCTTAACCAGTCTTCCACCCGTGAAGGCCTGTGCGACGGCCCGGGAAGAAGGTTGTCCATCCAGTTCCTCAGGCGGCACGCCGTACGCATTGGTGACATCGACGATGGTCTTCCCCTGCCAGGTGGGCAGCGCCTTCGCGACATCCTGGTGTGACTCGAAACGGACTGCCAGAAAGATGATGTCCGCCTTGACCGCTTCCGCGAGTTTTTTGGGAATAATCCCGGGTCCGATCGCGGCTGCAGCCGATGCAAAGCTTTCCGGGTCGCGAGTGGTTGCAACGGATACTTCGATGCCTGTTCGGGCAAACGCCTTGGCAAGCGCCTGGCCGATCTTGCCGAAGCCGATAATTGCATAGCTCATACGTTTTCCTTTGGTGCGCAGCGCCCTGCGGGCTCCGAATATCGAACCGGAGGGACCGGCGGGCGTAGCCTGTCAGAGTTGCGCAAGGCCGCCGTCGACGGCGACTTCGCTGGCGGTCATGAAGCTGCTGTCCAACGACGCGAGAAAGGCGGCCACGGCCCCAATCTCCGCCGGATCGGCCATGCGTTGCAGCGGAGTCAGCGCGGCGAAGGCCTTCTGGCCCTCCTCGCCTAGCGCTTGCTTCGCGAGTTCGGTCGCCGTCGCCCCGGGCGACAGCACGTTGACCCGGATGCCGGTGCCCTTCAGGTCCTCCGCCCAGGTCCGCGCGAGGTTGCGCACTGCCGCCTTGCTCGCGCTGTAAGCGCTGAATGCGGGAGCGCCGGTGGTGCCGGCGCTCGATCCGGTCAGGATGATCGAACCGCCCTTACCCATCAGCGCCAGCCCCTTCTGGACCGTGAAGATCGTGCCCTTCACATTGGTGTCGAAGGTTTCGTCGATGTGCTCGGCGGTGATCTTGCCGAGCGGCAGCGGGCTTCCCGCCCCGGCATTGGCGAAGACGATGTCGAGGGTTCCGCGCTCGGCCTTCACCGCCGCGTAGAGTCGGTCGAGGTCGGCCTCATCCGAGACGGAGCCCTTCACTGCACGCGCGTTGGGCCCGAGGTCGGCCACGGCGGCGTCGAGCGCTTGCTGCCGGCGGCCGAAGATGAAGACGAAGGCGCCTTCCTCGATGAAGCGCTTTGCTGCGGCGCGGCCGATGCCGGTAGCGCCACCGGTAATCACGGCGGTCTTTCCATTCAGTCTGTTCATGTCATGCATCCTTCGAAGCAAAAGCGAGAAATGCAATTGTGGACCCCTTGATCCATGAAACCAATTGACTGAATATCTATAGGTACCATCTACTTTTTAGATAGCTATGCTCGACAACGTCACCATCAATCAACTTCGTGCCTTCGTCGCCGTATGCGATCAGGGGAGCTTTTCCGGGGCTGCACGGGAGTTAAGGCGTGCACAGTCGGCGGTCAGTCACGCGATCAGCGCGCTCGAAAGTGCCTTTGACGTCGCGCTGTTCGAGCGCAACACTCGCAAAGCGACGCTTACCGCCGCGGGCCGGAGCCTCCTGCCTGATGCTCGTGGGGTGATCTCACGCACCGAGGAAATGAAGATGCGCGCGGTTGCGATTGCTGAAGCCGGGGTGCCCCAGGTCTCGATTGCCGTGGATACCTATTTTCCGCGTGCGCACCTGATTGAATGCCTGCGCAGGCTGCAGTCGGACTTTCCAACCGTTGCAATCAATCTGCGCATGACGACCATGCAAGGCGGCGAGCGCCTGGTTCTCGAAGGCACTTGCGCATTGGCGGTGACGATCACCGACGTGCCGGAGCTGAGCCCGGGCACCATAGAAAGGCAGCATTTATGTGAAGCGCAAATGGTGACCGTCTGTGCGCCATCGCATCCGCTGGCCGCAATCGCGGGGCCGATCCCGCGGGAGGAATTTGGCCGGCACATCCAGCTCGTCGTAACCGACAATCAGCCTGATGCGGAAAAGACACAACAGGGGGTCGCCGGTGAACGCCAGTGGCTGGTGAATGACCTCGGCGCGAAGCACGATTTGCTCAGGGGCAGCTTATGCTGGGGGCACATGCCGCATCATGTGGTTGCGGAAGACCTCGCGAACGGAACACTTGTCGAACTCCAACGGCGCGCATGGCACATGCGCGCCCTCACGTTCATGATCTCGCAGCGGCGCGGGTACTCGTTTTCTGAATGCGAGACGCGGCTGGTTGCGCTCCTCGGCAATCGTCATCGCTTTTCGAACGGTGCCAGCAAGCGTGCCGTCTCACGCGCAGGCAAAAAAGCGTGAAGGGCCGCTACGCGTGAGCAACAGCCCGCAGCGGCTGCGCTACATCTGCTTTGCCCGGAGATTGCCAGCGCGTCGTCAACTTCGATCCCGAGTTATCGCACAGTGCTCTGCTGCCTGGAATGATCAGGCAGCGCGGCACGCGCGTAATGGGCCCTGTCCTCAATCTTTCGTGTGTCGCTCGATAAAGCGACGCTATGCGGCACGCACGGCGCGCGGGTTCATCACAGCGTCGAAGCTCCAGCGCGTCGCAATGCTCAATCTTCTTCGAACAGATGTCTGTACTGATGCGGCTGCGAACGTAGATACTGTTTCGGCGCACGCACCTGCGCGCCGAGTTCCGCCGCCGCATGCCATGGCCAGCGCGGATCGTACAGCGCGGTGCGGGCGATCGCGACCATGTCCGCATCTCCTGTACCGACGATCGCTTCGGCCTGCTCGATGGCGGTGATCAGCCCCACCGCAACCACGGGCATCGTCACGGCCTGTTTCACCGCGCGCGCGAGCGGCACCTGATAGCTCGGGCCGACAGGGATGTTCTGCGACGGATGCAACCCGCCGCTCGAAACATGTATCGCGTCACAGCCGCGCGCTTGCAGCGCTTCGGCGAACGCAATGGTCTGCTCCAGGTCCCACCCGCGATCGACCCAGTCCGTTGCCGATACACGCACCGTCACGGGACGCTCGGCGGGGAACGCGGCGCGTACCGCGTCGAACACTTCGAGGGGAAAGCGCATCCGGTTCGCGAGCGAGCCACCGTATTCGTCATCGCGCTGGTTTGAAAGCGGTGACAGAAACTGATGCAGCAGGTAGCCGTGCGCCACGTGAAGCTGGATCAGATCGATGCCGAGCCGCGCCGCACGCTCGGCAGACCGGGCGAACGCATCGCGGATCTTGGCGAGGCCCGACTTGTCGAGCGCGGTCGGCGGGTTTTCGCCGTTCTCATAGGGCAGGTTCGATGGTGCGACCGTCTGCCAACCATGGGCGTCACCGGGCGCGATCTGCGCACCGCCTTCCCATGGGACGTCGGCCGATGCCTTGCGCCCGGCGTGGCTCAACTGGATAGCCACCGGCATGTCCGACCAGCGGCGCACGCCTTCCAGCACGCGAGCGAGCGCCACTTGCGTGGCGTCGTCCCAAAGACCGACATCGGCGTAGGTAATGCGGCCTTCGGGAAGCACGGCCGTCGCTTCGATCGTCAACAATGCGGCGCCGGATAGCGCAAGCTGGCCGAGATGAATCAGATGCCAGTCGTTCATGCAGCCGTTCTCGGCCGAATACTGGCACATCGGCGCAATCACGATCCGGTTCGCGAGCGTCAGCTGGCCGACGCGCGCGGGTTGAAACAGGGCGGGCTGGGACACGAGGACTCCTTCTGGTTGCGCTTATCACTGCACCGGGTTTTTGCTCCCGACTCCACAGCAACCCGCGTACCCCTCGACGCGCGAGCACGCCACCGGCTCTGCTGCTACAACAAGAACTGCCGGCTCAAAGGCGGGAAGGAAAGAGCGGCCGTGCGTCGTAGTTGAGGTCCTCGTCGGCGGGATCGACTAGAGAGAACGTCATATCCGCGTAAGACAGGCGTCGATGGAATGCGGTCTCGGTCAGCCCATTGTTATCCGTTCGATACAGGATTCGGCCCGCAAAATAACATTGAGCCTCCGATGCCGGAGGACACCGCGCCGATATCACCCCGCCGAACGTGGCCCGTTCCGGCGCGTCGAGCGTGAACCACAATTCGCTCCGGCCAGGCAGCTCGGTGCCGGGCGCTATCGCAGTCGTCGTCGCATATCCCCACCCTTCGCGAGGTAGCGAATGGCGCGCGCCGATCATCGCGAATTTGATCTCGTACGCGCTTGCGATGACGTGCGCGGCATCGCCGGATTCATTTGCGACCACGCAGCGGACTCTTCCGGGATCGCCCGGTATCGCGACGGATGCTGCGGCTGGGACCGTGATGCGAGCGTTCAAGATGTCCCCTCGAAGACAGGCGCATTACGTCAGCAATCGCGCGCGGCGCAGCCAGTCGCTCGCGAGTTGGGCGTGTCCATCCCTCGTTCACCGCGTCCACTGCCGCAGCGTGCGCAACGAGGATGCGCTGGCCAAGCAAGCGTCATTCCGTTGTCTCAAAACGGCCCTTGCTTCGTGAGCGCGCGGCACCGACGTACGAATTACGAGCGCTGCAACTGTCTGGACAAACGGTAAGCGTCTACCGGAAGCTTTTCGAAGCGGGTCGACGCGGGCGGAGTTCGATGCCAGTTCCATGCCATCGAGGCACTTGGAGCCGGGTGCAAACGTCCGTGTTGGGGAAGGACGGCAGAGCCTCGATAGCGGCCACACTGCAGCAGTCCGCGAAGAACTTTTGGTTGGAAAGCGATACCTGGACGAACGCGGGACTCATGCTGCAGCGACTACATGGCTCCAGAAAACAAAAAGCCCAGCCGGTTAAGGCTGGGCTAGGCGTTTGCATTCGTTGGTACGGCAGGAGGGGCTCGAACCCCCGACCCTCGGCTTAGAAGGCCGATGCTCTATCCAGCTGAGCTACTGCCGTATCGATCGAGATCCGCGTGGCAACACGCTGCGACCGAAGCCACCGGATTCCCGACAGACCGAAATTCTAACTGACCAAACAGCAGACCGCGAATTTCACGGGCCTCGCCGGGCGCCGCGCGAGCCTCGCGAGCCTCGCGCCGGCCACGCGCGCCGGGGCCGGATTATAACCGATCGCTTTCAACGCAAGACAGCGCGCACCCCGCGCCATCAGACCGGCTGCGGATGCAGCATGAACCAGCCGAGGAACAGAACCCCCGCGATCGCACAGTACATGCCGAACGACGCAAGACGGCCGCGTCCTTCGAAATAGCGCATCAGAAAACGCACGCTCAGATACGCGGCGATCGCGGTCAGCACGCCGCCGAGCGCCGCGTCGGCGAGCTGGCCCGGCGCATGCAGCAGCTTGGGCAGCTCGAGCACGCCGGCCGCGAAGATGATGGGCGTGCCGAGCAGAAACGAGAACTCGGCGGCTCTTTCCGCGGTGAGGCCGGCGGCATTGCCGGCGATCATCGTCAGACCGCTGCGCGAGAAGCCCGGAATCAACGCGCCGATCTGCGCGAGACCGACGAAAAACGCCGTGCGCAACGTCATCTTCTCCGGCGCCTGATGCGCGCGCGCGCGTTGCAGGCGATCGCCGAGCCACAGCAGCACGCCATTGACGATCAGCGCGATCGCGACGATACGCAGGTCATGGAAAATCCGCTCGAGGCGCTTTTCCAGCAGCAGACCGACGAGACCCGCGGGAATCGTGCCGATGATGAGCGCCCACATCATGTGGCCGTCGTCGTTGCGGCGGCCGCCGAGCGATGCGAACAAGCCGCGCACGAGCGAGCACCAGCGCTCGCGGAAGTACCACAGCAGCGCAAATGCGGTGCCCAGATGAAGCGCAACGAGGAACGGCAGCAACTGCGGCGCGTGCTTGTCGATATGCATGCCGAACAGCGCGGGCACGAGTAGCGTGTGACCAAGACTGCTGACCGGGAACAGTTCGGTGACGCCCTGTAGCACGCTCAGGAAAATCAGAAACGACAGGTTCACGCGGCGGCCCTTGTAAAGAAAATGTCAGGAACTGCGCCGCACAAACGACAGGAGCGGCACGTCAAAAACGCACCGAATTATGCCTGGCTGTGATGACAGCGCCAAGCGTCTGGGCCGCATTCGCCTAAATATTGACGCGCCGCGTCACAACTCGAGACCGTTGTGACGCGAGCAAAAAGAGATGGACTGCGCTGCGATAGCGATGACGCTCATCGATCGACCGGAAAGCGCGAAGCGATCGGAGCGGTGTGACGCGAGACCCGCGGGCGCATCGACGTGGATCGAAGCGGGTCGCTGCCGCGGCGGGCGACAGCGCCGGTTGCGGCGCAAAGCGGGACGGCTCGCTGGAATCAGCGTTTGAGCGAGTGAAAGAAGTAGTACGTGCTTGCGGTGAAGATTCCGAACAAGCCTACGCCCATTGCCATTGCGAGATCCATAACGCCCTCCTGAGCGGGTCGCGCCCGGCTGCTGTACACACCGGACGATCTGGCAGATTATCGCTAAGGTTGTCGTTTTGCTGACCCCGCAATTTCCCGAGAAGGGTTTCCCCGTAGCGCAAAGCGGCGCAAAATCGCGATTCGCCGCGCGCGGCGGCGCGTGCCGCCAGCGCTGCGCGATGCGCCGGCAGAACACGCGGCGCTGCGCGTTGCCGGTTCAGCCGGCGCGCCCCTCAACTTTCTTCCAGCTGCTCAGCCATCATGCCTCTCTCCCCGGAACAGGACATTCTCGAGATCGATCTGGACAACTCCGTGCTTCGCTTTTCGCCGCAAGCCGGCGGCCGTCTGCTGTCGTGGACGATCGACGGCGAAGAGGTGATTCACTGGCCGGAGCACGCCGACTGGAGCGTGCCCGCGCGGATTCGCGGCGGCAATCCGCTGCTGTTTCCGTTTCTCGGCCGCCATCGCGTCGACGGCAAGATCGGTTACTGGCGCGACGCGCGGGGCGCCGTGCGCGAGCTGCCGATGCACGGCTTCGCACGCGATCTGCCGTTCGACGCGCACGCCGACGTGCACGGCGCGGGCCTCAGGATGGTGCTGACCGACAGCGACGCGACTCGCGCGGCCTATCCGTTCGGCTTCCGTTTCGAGGCCGCATACACGCTCGCCGACGCGCGCACGCTCGACGTGACACTGACCACCACGAATACCGGCGACACGCCGCTGCCGTACTACGCCGGCCATCACTTCTATTTCACGCTGCCGCATACGCAGCGCGGCCAGACCACGATCGAGCTGCCGCGCACCGAGCGATGTCATCAGCAGGACGACGGCTCGATCAGCGCCGCGGAACCGGGCGAGCCGAGCTATGCACTCGACGAGACGCGCATCCTCGACCGTTTCCACTGCCTGACGAGCGCACCAGAGCGGCCGGTGCGACTGGTCGCGCCGGGCATCGGGCGCGTGATCACGATCGATCTGCGCCGGCCCGGCTCGGTGCCGTGGTACGCGGTGACGACGTGGACCGAGAAACCCGAATCGGACTTCTACTGCGTGGAGCCGTGGCTCGGATTGCCGGACGCGATTCATAACGGCCGGGGTTTGCGCTGGCTCGAGCCGGGCAAAACCGAGACGGCGGCACTGCGGATTACCGTCGAGACGACGCGCTGATAGGGCTGGCTGCGTGCGACGCAGATCTGCGACGCTGATCTGCGTCGCTGGCCCTTATGGCCAGCGGCATCGATGCGCAGCCGCCGGATTCGCGTGCTGCAACGCAAAACCGTTAGAATCGCACGCTTTGTCTCTTCTACCGCGTGATCGGGATCGGCGCGCGGCAGCGCTTTGCGAGGTCCAATGCTGGAAACAACAAGAATGAAGCGACTCGGCTGCGCCGCGTTGCTCGCGCTGCTCGCCGCGTGCGGGTCGGCGCCGGTGGGGCCGGGGTACTACCGGGTCGAACGGGGCGATACGCTGTCGAAGATCGCGCGCCAGAACCGGCAATCGGTGCAGAGTATCGCGCGCTGGAACCGCCTCACCAATCCCGACAGCATCGAGGTCGGGCAGGTGCTGCGCGTCGCGCCGCCCGCCGGCGCGGCGTCGACTAGCGGCACGCTTAGAAGCGGCGGCAGCGGCGGTGGCGGCAGCGGCGCGAGCGCGTCCGCCACACCGCGTCCGGCGCCCGCGGACAACACCCCGGCCACCGCACCCGCGTCGATCTCGCTCGTATGGCCGGCCGACGGCACCCTGCTCCGGGGCTTCGACGGCGGCAGTTCGAAGGGCATCGACATTGCGGGTTCGGCCGGCACGCCGGTCGTCGCGGCCGCGGCGGGCACGGTCGTCTACGCGGGCAACGGCTTGCGCGGCTACGGCAATCTACTGATCGTCAAGCACAACGCCGACTATCTGACCGCTTACGCGCACAACCGCGTGCTGCTCGTGAAGGAAGGCGAGTCAGTCAAACGTGGACAGAAAATCGCCGAAATGGGTGACACCGACACCGATCGCGTGATGCTGCATTTCGAGTTGCGCTATCAGGGCCGCTCGATCGATCCGTCGAAGGCACTGCCGCCACGCTAGGCGTACGTGGGACGGGCGGCGCGAGCCCCGCGTATCCGCTTGCGGATAGCCGCGCGCGAGGTCTTCGCGCGTCGCTGGCCTGCCAGGCCAGAGCGCCGAAGCGGGCGCTGCCACCCCACCCCGCAAACCGGGCGGGGGAACCGCGCGTGCTATAAACGCTCAATTCGAGGCGGCGCGGCTTCGCGCCACGCCCTTCCCGTTATCGCAAGGAACCTGAAATGAAGAGCGCATTGTCGAGCGTCGCGACGGCTGCAGTGATCGGTGTCGGTCTATTGACACTCGGCAGCCTCGGCGGCTGCTCGAGCACCACCACGATGACCTATCTGCCGAGCGGCGAGACCGGCTTCGCGATCAACTGCAGCGGCAGCGACGCGAGCACGAGCTGGGGCGAATGCTACAAGCGCGCCGGGGAAGTCTGCGGCAATTACGGCTATGACGTGGTATCGAAAGACGTCGACAATGGCGCGACCTCGGGCGGCTCGATCGGCGGCATTTTCGGCGCGAACGTCAAGAACCGGTCGATGGTGGTTCGCTGCAAGCAGTAGCGGCCGTACCGCCGCGACGCGTCGTACCGGGCGAACCTGGCCGCCTCGCGGCGGCGCCAGTGCCCGGAGTTCGGGTCGATGCGCACGGCAAAGCTCAGCAGCAACGCAAGCGCGATCGGCCAGACACCGAGAAAGATGATCAACCAGCTCATGAGCCGCGCGACGAGAAGTGATCCGCCATGATGCGGCGTACGTATGAATCCGCGGTGAACGTTTTCAACGCCAGCCAAAAGGCCGAGTCGATCTGCTAAAAAAAAGCCCGGCACGAGGGCCGGGCTAACGGGGGTTCGGCGCATATCGGCAAAGGACCGGTTCACCATGCGCCAGAACGAAATCTATCAATCCCCAATTACGAGCGCAATGCATTAATTTCACGGTCAGTGTTACACGCCGTACCGATTCCGCAATTCGTGAATCGAAAATGTCGGAACGCGCCCGGCCAAATACGCCGCGTGACTACAAACCGATTTGCGATAAAAATGTGAACTCGATTCGTGAACGGCGCACCGGTCAATGCGATGGCGGGGTCTGCCGAACCGCTTTCGATTTGCCGGAGAAAATCGGTTTGGCCGATTTCCACTAATGCGTTAAGCCCAAAGCAGATTCTTCTCGCGGCTATAAACTTGGTGCGGCACCGCACGTAACGATTAATATGCAGGCACCCGCGAATCGCGATTAATTTCATCCCGTAAAAATTCGCGAATGGCGAAACAATAATCACCCCATTCAGCCGACAAATTATTAATCGTTATTCGAATGGGAATCCATGTGATCGGACGCGAACGCGGCGTGCGTATCGAGCGGCGACGTCACGGGCCTGCGTTGAATCCGCCGAACCGAAGGTTCAAAATCGGATCCAGCCCCGGCGGTTGTACCAAGACCGCCGAAGGGATTCGCCCAGCCGCACGCGCACCGGCGGCCCACACCGATGGTTTATAGTGACGGCCCCGCTCGTCCCCCGCTTACGATGACTTCGAACGACACCCCCCAGAGCCCGCTGTACGCGAAACTGCTCGGCGAAACCGCCAGGATCGGCTGGAGCGAACTCGAACGCTTTTTTGCGCGCGGCATGCTGCTGCGGGTCGCGCGCGACCTCGACCTGGTCAGTGTCGCCGAAGCGATCGCCAGCGATGACACCGCGCAGGTCACCCAATGGTTATCCGCGGGCCTCGTCGAGCGCGTGCAGTCGGACACCGCCGCCGACTTCGCCGCGCGCGACCCCGAACTGTGGGCGGTGGTCGTATCCCCGTGGGTCTGCGTGCAGGAGCGCTCTTGAGCGACGCCGCGTCCGAAGCCGGGACGCCAGAAGCCGGGACGCCCGACGCCGGGACCCCGGAAGCGGGGGCGCCCGAAGTCGACGACGCAGCCTCCGGCAACGCCGCCAACGCGCGCGCGCTGCCGCAGCGCTGGCATCGCCGTGTGCTGACGCTGGCGTTTCCAATCGTCCTCGCCAATCTGACGCAGCCGATCCTCGGCGCGGTCGATACCGCCGTCGCCGGCCATCTGGCCGATGCGTCGTATCTCGGCGGCGTCGCGCTCGGCGGGCTGTTCTTCAATTGCGTGTTTTGGGGCTTCGGCTTTTTGCGTATGGGCACCACCGGCCTCGTTGCGCAGGCATACGGCGCGGGCGAGCGCGACGAGTTGCGCAACACCGTCGTACGCGCGCTGCTGATGGCGGTCGCGATCGGTGCGTTGGTGGTGCTGGTGCAGCAGCCGTTGATCGGCTACACGCTGCGTCTGATCGGTGGTAGCGACGCCGTGCAGCACCACGCACGGATCTATTGCCACGCGCGCATCTGGGCCGCGCCGCTCGCGCTCGCCAACTATGTCGTGCTCGGCTGGCTGCTTGGCACGCAGCGGGTGCGGCTCGCGCTGTTGTCGCAAGTGTTCATCAACAGCGCGAACATCGTCGCGGTGCTGCTTTACGTGTACGGGTTTGATTGGGGCGTGGCCGGGATCGGCGCTGCGACCGCGACCGCCGACGCGCTCGGCTTCGTGCTCGGCCTCGCTCTGCTATGGCATGGCCGCCCGCGCGGTCTGCCCGCGCTGAACTGCGCCGCGTTGTTCAATGCCGCCGCGCTCAAACGGCTGGTCGTGCTCAATCGCGACATCTTCTTGCGCACGCTGTGCCTGCTCGCGTCGTTCGGCTGGTTCGCGCATCTGGGCGCGCGGCAAGGCGACGCGACGTTCGCCGCGAACGCGCTGCTGCTCAATTTTCAGACCTTCATGGCCTACGGACTCGACGGCTTCGCGCACGCGGCCGAAGCGCTCGTCGGCGCGGCGATCGGCGCGCGCGACCGGCACGCATTCGCGCACGCGGTCAAGGTCACCGCGCTGTGGTCGGCGCTCGGCGCGCTCGGCTTCGCGGGCGTCTACTGGGGCGCCGGCGGGTGGATCATCGGGAAGCTGACCGATCAGGCCGCCGTGCGGGCCGCGGCCGAAACCTATTTGCCGTGGGCAGCGCTGTCGCCGGTGATCTCCGTGTGGGGCTTTGTGCTCGACGGCGTGTTTATCGGCGCCACGCGCACGCGCGAGCTGATGGTGTCGATGGTGATCTCGCTGGCGACGTTCGTCGCAGCGTCGTCGCCGTTACTCGCACTGCACGGCAATCATGGGCTGTGGGTCGCGCTGCTGCTGTTCATGGCCGCGCGCGGCGTTACGCTGGCCCGTTACCTGCCGCGCGTGGCGCGGGGAATCGCCGCCGCGTAGCGAGCGCGCTGTGGTTTGCGCGAGGCGCGACTGACGCAGCTAGCCGCGCGCCGCGTTTCGCTGTCGCGTTGTTCCGGACAGCCGGTTACCGCTTGGGACACGCGCATACCTAACCACCTGTCGCGCGCGCCCGCGGACCTTTTCGGCCCGCGCTCTCCGCGCGAACAGTTGGCGCGGGTCGCAAGTGCCGGCCCGCCCGCGCCGGCGCTTCGCGTGCTGCCGGGTTCTCCGCGCGCTTCTGCCGCGGTTTGCCTGCGCTTTCCGCTCGTCGCCCCCCTCGCGGAATCCCCCACCTTCGAGTCGATCATGCTGTGCGTGGCACGGCCGTCCTGACGCGACGCCGGCGAATGACGCTGCGCGTGGGCGCTGCGTTACTTCGCGGCGGGCGCCGGCACCATCGAAGGCGGCCGGTCGTCGGTGGGCACGCCGTGGTAGTCGGCTGGATCCTGCGGCGGGGCGCCGCGATGGCCAGATGGATGCTCAGCGCAACCGGCAACGCCGGCCGACAGCAGCAAGGCAATGGTGAGAACGCGGATCATCAGTAGTTGTCTCCAGCACGAAAGGTCGGGCGAACGATTGGCGGATACACATCCGCCGGCGCGCCGAGAGTCTACCCGCAAGCCGCGCGCCGCGATGCCGTCGCGCGCCGCAACCTGCTCCCATTTCGTGAGATTTCGCAAGACCTGACCTACTATGAGGTGATCCTCGCATGTTTCAGGAGACTGCCATGGACGCCGAATCGGTCGCGGGTCTGATCGGGCTCGCAATAGGCCTGGTCGTGCTGGTCGCGTTGTCGTTCTTCGAATCGCGAACCTATAAACGCGAACACGATGGGGAGGGCATCGTGCATCACTGGCTGAGCCATCAGCATTTGCATATGCCGCACTGGAGGCGTCCGCGGCATTGAAAGCGGTGCGGGTCGTGAGGCGCTTCACGAGCACGCGCGCGCATTGGTGTTCCGCGGCGCGGAACGTTCCAACGCTGCGGCTGTGCCGCGCGGATGTCGCTCCGACAAGTGCGACTCGGTGCTGGGCGGCAACGCGACAAGCGCGCGCCGGCTGCGGGCGGCGGGCGGCGGGCGGCGGGCTGCGGGCTGCGGGCTGCGGGCTGCGGGCTGCGGGCTGCGGGCTGCGGGCTGCGGGCTGCAACGCAAGATCGTATCGGCGCCGGCTAGCCGGATCACATTGAGCGCGCTGATCGAAGCTCGCCGCGCGCAT
>NZ_DASXHN010000189.1:0-5760 GCF_036488505.1 Paraburkholderia sp.
CGCCTGTTCGGCGTGAATCCGCATCTCGACCATACGGTGCTGCAACGCTTGAAATCGCGCGATCGGCTGGCCGAACTGCTGGCGCGTCTTGGTGTACTCGCCCGTTGCATGGTTCAGTGCGTCGAGCGCGCCGACCGCTACCGCGCACAGCAACACCGTGCCGTAGTCTGCAATGTGCTCGAGCGCTGCGGCACCCGAGTGTTTGCCGGCGAGCTGGCGTGCAGGCGTGCCATCGAACTCGAGCGTCGCGGCGCGCTGGCCGTCGATTGTGCGGTAGTCGGTGACTTTGACGCCGGCCGCATCGCGGGCGACGACAAAAAGCGCGATCTCGCCATTCAGCCGAGCCGGCACGATCCAGTAATCCGCTTGCGCACCGTGCAGCACAACCGATTTCGTGCCGGTCAACGTCTGCTGATTGTCTTGACCGTTCGCAACCGTGTCGACCTCGAACAGATCGTAGCGAGAGTGCGGCTCGTGAAATGCCACTGCCAGCTTGATCTCGCCCTGGGCCGCACGTTCGAGCAGCGATGCGTCTTCGCCCTGCCCGGTGCCCGCCAGCCGCAGCGCCTCGATACCCACAGCGGTCGCCCAGTACGGCTCGACCACCAGAGCGCGCCCGAGCTCCTGCATGACCACCAGCATGTCGATCGGGCTGCCGTTGAAGCCACCTTGGGCTTCCGGCACCGGCAACGCAGTCAGGCCCAGTTCGGTAAAAGCTGTCCAGTGCGCGTCCGACACACCGGTCTCCGATTGCACGATCGCCTGGCGCGCTTCGAACCCGTAGCTCTTGTCCAGATAGCGGCGCAGCGCGTCAGCAAATTGCTGTTGTTCGTCGTTGAAAGTGAAGTCCATGCGCCGCTCCTCAAAGTCCCAGAATCATCTGCGCGATGATGTTCTTTTGAATTTCGTTCGAGCCGCCGTAGATCGACGTCTTGCGGAAGTTGAAGTAGTACGCGGCCAACGGCGCGGCGTCGTCGTCACCGGCGAGGCTATGTTCGCGTTCGCCTTCGAGGAACGGCACGTCGAACGGCGCGGCAAGCGGCCCGATCGCCTCGAACATCAGCTCGGTCAAGCCCTGCTGCACCTCGGTGCCCTTGATTTTCAGCATCGACGCTTCCGGACCGGGACCGCGTCCGCCCGCCTCGTTGGCAACGACGCGCTGCACGGTGACTTCGAGCGTCATCAGTTCGATCTCGAGACTCGCGACCTTGGCGGCAAACACCGGATCGTGCAGCAACGGCGTGCCATTCTTTTTCTGATTCAGCGCGAGCCGCTTAAGAAATACCAGCTCGCGCTTGGACGCTCCAACCCTTGCGATGCCGGTGCGCTCGTGCCCGAGCAGGTACTTCGCGTAGGTCCACCCGCGGTTTTCTTCACCGACCAGATTCTCGACCGGCACTTTCACGTCCTCGAAAAACACCTCGTTGACTTCGTGATCTTCGTCGAGCGTGATGATCGGCCGCACGGTGATGCCCGGCGTTTTCATGTCGATCAGCAGGAAGGAGATGCCCTCCTGCTTTTTGGCGCCGCTGTCGGTGCGCACGAGGCAGAACATCATGTCGGCGTGCTGGCCGAGTGTGGTCCAGGTCTTCTGGCCGTTGACCAGGTAATGATCGCCGACACGTTCGGCGCGAGTGCGCAGCGACGCGAGGTCAGAGCCCGAACCCGGCTCCGAGTAGCCCTGGCACCACCAGTGCGTACCGTCGAGAATGCGCGGCAAATAACGACGCTTCTGCGCGTCGGTGCCGTACTTCATCAACACCGGCGCGACCATCGATACACCGAACGGCAGCACGACCGGCGCGCCGACCCGCGCGCACTCCTCGTCCCAGATATGACGCTGGGTCGCATCCCAGCCCGGGCCACCGTACTCGCGTGGCCACGCAACCGCCGACCAGCCGCGCGTACCGAGCAGCCGGTGCCAGCTCGCGAAATCTTCGCGGGAAAGACGCTTGTGGTTGAGTACCTTGTCGCTCAGCTCGCGAGGTAGATTTGCGTCGAGCCAGGCGCGGATGTCGGCGCGGAACGCCTGTTCAGCGGAAGAATAGTCGAGATTCATGCGCAGTGTCTCCTGGCCGCCACCCTCGGCCGCCAGGAAGCCGCCACGCTATTGCAGCGGTTCCTTCAGCGCAGCCGGGACCGGCAGCGGCATCACTTCAATGCCTTCCTCGACCAAGGCACGCGCATCTTCTGGTGTCGTGACACCGCGGATATTGCGCGCGGGCGCTTCGTTGTAGTGAATGCGCCGTGCTTCCTCGGCGAAGCGGTCGCCCACGTTCTCCGTCTTCTCCAGTACCTCGCGCAGCGCGCGCATGGCACGCGCCTGCATTTGCTGCGCGCCCACCGCCGCCTTCGTCGCGGCCGCACCCGACAAATTCAGGCGCGGTGCCGAAGGCAAACGGCTCACTTCTTTCGCGCCGCAGATCGGACATTCGACGAGCTGCCGGGACTGCTGCGATTCAAAGTCATCAGCGGAAGCGAACCAGCCTTCGAACCGATGGCCATGCGGACACTGTAAATCGAGGACCTTCATTGGAGTCGGGGCTTGCGTGCCAGTTTAGCGCAAAAGGAACATTTGTGAACGGTCGTTCGTAAAGTCGACGAGGCGACCCGCCGGGGTCCGCTGTTGCAAGTAAATCGAACGCGGTGCGCGATTTTAACGCTTTGCGCGACGCATTGCCGAAGCGGGTTGGCCCGCGAGCCGCAGGCGTTTCCCCTGTTTAAACCGGCTCACCGATGGCATCGACGTCACTGCCTTCCTCAGCCTTTCGCTGAAGCCGATCATTCAACGTTAACTATGGACAGTACAGTTTCCCCATGCGTGCACTTCGACATCAAGGCACTGCGCCGAAATGACAAAACCCTTGCTGGTCATCGACCAGCAAGGGTTTTTCGCATCGTGCTTCGAATCGATTATTCGATACGCGCAAGCTTATGCCGATTCCGGCGCCGCCATCGGCCACGCGCCGGACAGCACTTTCTCGAGCCAGAACGTACCGATGATCGTTTTCACGTCGGTGACTTTGCCCATGCGAATCCACTCCGACACTTCCTCGACGGTCGCGGTGAAAAGCTCGAGGAACTCGCCTTCATCGAGTTTGCGCTCGCCCGCCGTCAGCCCACGCGCGAGATAGATATCGATGAATTCGGTGGAATACGAAATGATCGGATGCACACGCGTCAGATACACATACTCGCGCGCGGCGTAGCCGGTCTCCTCGCGCAGTTCACGCACCGCGCAAGCCAACGCACCTTCGTTCGGGTCGAGCTTGCCGGCCGGATATTCGACCATGACCTTGCCCATCGGATAGCGGTATTGGCTTTCGAGCAGCACGCGGCCGTCGTCGAACAACGGAATCACCATGACCGCGCCCGGATGCTGAACGTATTCGCGCGTGGCCTGCTTGCCATCCGGCAGACGCACGGTATCGCATTTCAACGTCAGAAACGGACCTTGATGGACGGTCTTGCTGTCGACACAGGTCTCGATAAGCGCGGCGTCGTGGTTAGGAAGTTTAGCCATATGCGGACCTCAGCACAACCTGATGCGCGACGGCGTGGCGCCGTCAGCGGCGTTTGGCGAGATATTGGAAAGTGAAGCCGGGGAACGCGAACACGACAAACAGCGCAAACGTGATCGCATAGAATTGCCAGCCCTGTTCGAAGCGATTTCCTGCGCGCGCTTCGAGCACGAAGCCCAGCGCGCCGACGACGAAATACAGCACGATCAATTCGCCAATCCGGAGCCAGGCGCTTTTCTTCGCCGCCTTCAACGGCACGGCGGCGAAAAGACGCTGATTCAGGAACGGCAGGTTGGCACCGACCAGCGCCAACAGCACGATAAACCAGCCCGCAGCGGACATCAGAGCAGCAGCGTGTGCTGGATAGCCTGCAGACAGGCGCGCAACAGCGGATCCGGCACGATACCGAGCACCAGCACCGCCACTCCGTTGAGCGCGAGTAGCGCGCGCGTGCTCGTATCGGCGAGGATCGGCGACTTGTCTTGCGGCTCGTCGAAGTACATCAGCTTGACGATGCGTAGGTAGTAGAACGCACCGAATAGCGACGTGATCACGGCCAGCACGGTGAGCCAGGTCAGACCGGCGTTCATCGTCGCCTGCAACACCGCGAGCTTCGCGTAGAAGCCGACTGCCGGCGGAATGCCTGCGAGCGAGAACATCATCACCATCATCACGAACGCGAACACCGGGCTACGCTGATTGAGGCCCTTGAAGTCTTCGAGCGTATCCGCTTCGAAATCGCGGCGGGCGAGCAGCATGATCACACCGAACGTACCGAGCGTCGTGATCAGGTAGACGATGCTGTAGAACATCGCCGAACCATACGCGTTCGCGGCACCCGTGGTCTTCTGATCAACCACACCGGCAAGCAGTCCGAGCAGCACGAACCCCATGTTGGAGATCGCCGAGTACGCGAGCATCCGCTTGACGTTGCGTTGCACGATACCCGTGATGTTGCCGACGATCAGCGACAGTGCCGCCAGGATCACCAGCATCTGCTGCCATTCGACCGCGAGCGGCAGCAGGCCCATCACCAGGAAGCGCAGGCCCCACGCGAATGCGGCCACCTTCGGACCGCCACCGACCGCGAGCGTCATCGCCGTCGGTGCGCCCTGGTACACGTCGGGCACCCACATATGGAACGGCACCGCACCCATTTTGAACGCCACGCCAGCCACGATGAAAATCACGCCGAACAGCAGCACCGTCGCATCGTAGTGGCTGGTGCTGATCGCCTTGAACACTTCGTTCAGGTCGAGCGAACCGGTTGCGCCGTACAACATCGAGATACCGTACAGCAGGAAACCGGACGCGAGCGCGCCGAGCACGTAGTACTTCATTGCGGCTTCGTTCGAAGGCGCCGCATCACGGCGCAGTGCGATCGCACCGTACAACGACAGCGACATCAATTCCAGACCGAGGTACAGCGTCAGGAAGTTGTTGCCCGAGATCATCACGAGCTGACCGAGCAACGAGAACATGCCCAACAGGAAGAACTCACCGCGGAACAACCCGCGATCCTCGAGGTACCGGCGCGAATAAACGATCGACACGGCATAGCCGAGCGTCACCACCGCCTTCATCACGCTGGCGAACGAATCCACCACATACATGTGACCGAAGAAGTAGTGAACCTGCGGGTCGAACGCGTTCACCGCGAACCAGATGCCGGCAATCAGCGTCGAGAAGAACGCGATGAAATACGTGGTACGGCGACCGGCCTGGCCGACGAACGTGTCGTTGAGCCACGCGACCACAACGGCGAGCATCACCAGTGCGTCGGGTAACAGGGCAGTCATAGGGGCGTTTTGCATGATCTTTAAATTCCTCCGCTCTGCATTACTGTGGCAACGGCAGTTTGGACTGCGCGACGTGGGAGAGGAGGTTTTCCACGGATACGTGCATCACATCGGTAAAGGGCTTCGGATACAGGCCCATGAACAGCGTCAGTGCGGCGAGCACTGCCAGCATGAAAAATTCGCGGCGATTGATGTCGATGAGGCTCTTCACATGATCGTTGGCGATCGCGCCAAAGTACACGCGCTTGTACATCCACAGCGTGTAGGCCGCGCCGAGAATCAGCGTGACAGCCGCACCGCCTGCGATCCAGAAGTTGTACTGGACAGCAGCCAGAATCACCATGAACTCGCCGACGAAACCGGAAGTACCGGGCAAGCCGCAATTCGCCATCGAGAACAGCATCACGAACGCCGCGAACTTCGGCATCACGTTGACGACG
>NZ_DASXHN010000227.1:0-8946 GCF_036488505.1 Paraburkholderia sp.
GCAACGCGCCGCGCGCATCGAGCGCGACGCCGACCGGCCGTCCTACCGCATGGCCGTCCGGCGTGAGAAAACCGCTCAGGAAATCTTCGGGCAGTCCGGCCGGCTTGCCATCCACAAACGGCACGAATATCACCTTGTAGCCGGTGCGCGGCTTGCGATTCCACGAGCCGTGCTGGCCGACATTCGTTCTGTCGGCGCGGACCTGATCGTCAATCTTGGCGACATCCTCTCCGGTGCGCTCCATCCGAGTGAGACGGCAGACCGATTGATGCCGCTCGGCCTTCCCACCATTCGTGGCAATCACGAAAGGCAGGTACTGGGCGGCGATCGCGAGCGTATGAGCCTATCGGACCGTTGGGCGCTCGATTGCATGCGCCCGGATCAACTGGCGTGGATCAAAGCTTTGCCCAGCACGCTGTCTATCGATGAAGACGTTTTGCTGGTCCACGGGACGCCCGCAGACGATTTGAGCTACTTTCTGGAAACCGTAAGTCCGTCCGGATGCCGGGCAGCAACGACGGACGAGATCGAACGCCGCGCGGGGAATGTGACTGCGAAGCTGATCCTGTGCGGTCATACTCACTTGCAGCGCTCGATGAAACTCGACGACGGGCGCTTGATCGTCAATCCAGGCAGCGTCGGCCTTCAGGCTTATGAGGATGAGTGGCCATTCCCTCATCGCATGGAGACGGGTTCGCCTCACGCGCGATATGCATTCGTGACAGGGTCCGGGTCCGATTGGACAGTGGAGTTTCGTGCGGTGCGATATGACTGGAAAATCGCGTCGGCGACCGCGAAGGCGAACGGACGGCCCGAATGGGCGGTCGCTCTTCGCAGCGGCCGTTGCGGATGACTTCTGGGAATCGGGAGTCTCGCTGCGAAGTCGGGCGCTGATGTTCGCTATCTTTCGCTGACGGTGCCGCGTCGCAAATCTGATCTTCGGCGACCGGCCGGAAAAAGCGCCGTGCGCACCTGTCAGTAGAATCGTCAACAATCGGTCCTGGATTCGATGGCCGTTCTCATTTGGCGAAACACAGAGATGAAGGTAACCATTGCGTACATCGAAGAACCTCCTTTCGGCTGGACCGAAGCAAATGGTACTGCGACCGGTGCGGACATCGAGCTGGCCGACGCGGTTCTCCGGGCGATAGGCATCACCTGGATCGAGCATCGCCTGACGACTTTTAGTGAACTGCTACCCGGCGTCGAAGCGGGTCGCTGGGACATGAACGTCCCGCTCTTCGTCACGCCTGAGCGATCGAACATGGTCGCTTTCAGCGTACCCGTATGGGGGATCGGAGACGGATTTTTGGTCCGCAGTGGAAACCCGAAAGCGCTCGACAGCTATCTGTCGCTATCGAAGCACCCTGATGCACGTATCGGCATTATTGCTGGGCAAGTGCAACACGACTCCGCGAGAGCGGCAGGCGTCAGCGAGGACCGGATAACCGTTTTCGAGCAACAGGCCGACGCTATTGCAGCGGTTCTCTCCGGTGTAATCGATGCGTATGCAAGCACAGCCTTGGGAAATCGTATCGTTGCCAAGCAGATTGGAAACTCAATGCTCGAAGCGGTGGAGCACGAGCCGGAAACGAGCGACGAGCGGCCGATGCTCCCGTTCGGAGCATTCTCGTTTAACAAAAGAAACAGCGATCTACTCGACGCGGTGAACGTGCAGCTCGGTTCATATCTGGGATCCCCGGATCATCGCGCTCGCATGGCCAGATACGGCTTGACACAGAAGGAGATCGATCCCGCTCTCACGGCTTCACGTTGATGATGAGACGGGCTTGCGGGCGCCAGGCTCGCGATCGACTAATTTGAGAAGAGATTGGCCAGCCGACGAAAGCCAGATCTTGAGTGCTTTGCGGTTGCTCCGTTCGGCCGTGAAAAGCGAGCGCGTCTTTTGTTTAGGGAATCTCTTCAACGGAGGTGGCAGCGATGGCCTCGAAAAGCATTCGCCGGGCAACGGAAGATGACGTACCCCTGCTTACACAGATCGAAACGATGCGCATGCCAGGAAGGTCGCGTATCGCGATTATGCGTGGGGCAGGGAAGGGGACGGCTTTTCGTTCCGCTCGTCGAAACGCCATGATCGATGCTTCTACCAGTCCGGCTGGTGACGCCGTGGTCCGCAACGACGCGTGGCGCATCATTCCGTTCGTCTCATCTGCTACGTGGTCGACTTTATCGACCGCGTAGATATCGGCTTGGCGAAACTACAGTGTCTGCAGGACCCGAAGGTTGACGATGCGGTGTTCGGTATCGCGGCCGGCATGTTTTTCATCGGCTAACAGCTGATTCCAATCAAGTCTATTAAAGCTCTTCCATCCGGTCACGATATGAGGCTGGCATTAGGCCAAAGCGAAGGATGCCGCTGTCGTGATCGACTTGCGGGCCCGTTCGATGAACAGTTCACCATCAGGGATCACCACGGCAACCCTGTACCGGACGTGCATTACCGGATTCTCACCGAAGGCAGAGAAATCTATAGCGGCAAGACAAACGCAGCGCGGCAGACTTCTCGAGTTACAACGCAGTGTTTGAAGTTTCTTACGATTGAAGTGGAGCGCTAGCAAAGCGAACGACAGCACCGAATGGGTAACTCTCGATGACACTGCATTTACAAACACGACTCCAGGTTCAAACAGGCACGTCACAATCAATACGACCCCTGTTTGTCCTAACGTGACCAATAAGGAATTCCGCCTGCAGGCCATGTGGGCACGTGAGATCGGCGTTGAACTTGTTAAAAGACGCATCGAGGGCTTGGCACGTCGGGACACGAAAGAGCGGGAGCGGGTGCAAATCTACTTTGCTCGTGCTGATGAAGCGACACGAAAGGTACTCAGCGACGGGCTGCATCGATTGCTCAAAGCGATGCAGGAACTGGAACCCGAAAAGATTGTGCGATATGACAGTGAGACGAGTAGGAAGCTATCCTGCGCCGTCAGACCGGATTCGGGTGAGAATCACGCCGCAGTCTGCAAACCCGATTCGGAGAAGCGGGTTATCGCCATCTATTCCGCGTACTGTGATAGTTCATTTGGACGGTTATGGGGAACCTGTAAGGTCAAGACGATAGTCCACGAATGTACACATTTTACGGACACCTTTATTCGCAAGACTGGATCTATGCAGACTCGGAATCCGGGGCGAGGATATGGGCTGCGAATCATCCCGACAAGGCGATTGAAAACGCCGACAGTATTACTGGATATTTAGCAACTTTCGATAGAGAAGTCATGGAGAAGAAATGACATTTACATACCGTACATTGGTCGCTGCACTGTGCTTATATGCTGGTCCTGGGGGACAGGCTTTAGCCGAGCAATCAATTGACGCCGTGGCGAAGCATAGGCCATCCAACACCGGCTGTCGCTTCATAGAGCACGCGTATTTGCAGCTGCCATTCAACACTACAGCACTTTCGACGGATAACCAGCAGTCAATCGAAAAGGCTGTGAAGGAGGCAAGGAAGTGGCCCGATGTGGGGATTCAAACGATCGTCATCGCCGGCGCATATATCGGCGAGCGCGATGTGGATGTCTTGCAGGACCGCCGCGGGAAAGTGGTGGAAGCGTATCTTAGGAAGCTTGGAATCCCAAGTAAAGACATTTATGTCGAGCCTAAGACTCTTACCGAAGTATTCGCCCACAAGCTGCCCGATGGAACGACTCATGTTGATCAAATCGAAATCGAGTTAAGCCCAATATGCAAAGACGGCGACTGCCGATGGATGTGCGACGATCCACGGCTATGGCCGGATCCGGGGCCTTCCAATCTGGAATGACGTGAACAGAATTCGTGGCGGGGGCGTCGTTATGGTGGAGAAAAGAGCGTGATGCGTAGCGCTGACTGAGCGGGTCAACCTTTCATTTGAATCCCTTCGGTTTCGCGATGTCAGCCACCGCAATCGATGCGATTGGCTGCGCGGTGAGTCCGTGGCCGGTCGGCACGTTGAAGACGTCGAGAAGCCCGTATATAAGATCTGCGGAAATCGCCGTGCAGCTGACGCTCGTCATATTGACGCTGCTGTGGATTCTGCCTGAGCCGACGCGCCACGCGTAGCGCGCCGTCGATGCGGTGGCTCATCGTTGAATGTCGTTAGCAAGCGGGTCGTGTTCTCTACAGAACAACAGGCCCGAAAAACCATAGACCGCTTCAGGATTGTCCACGAGGATCTTTTTAACGGTTCCCTCATTCCCCGCGCAGCGAACCAGCCAGTCCAGCAGCAGCGCATCGACCGGACGCGGCTGTGCATTCGGATGCGGCCAGTTGCTCGCCCACAGGCAACGCGCCGGATAACGCTCCGCGAGCGTGCGCGCGAGCAGCGCCACGTCGTCATAGCCCGGTGCGCCAACGCGAGACGTTTCATACGGCGCCGAGAGTTTGACCCAGCATTGACCGCGGTCGAGCAAACGGCACAGCGCGCGAAACGGTTCGCTATCCGGCAGCACAGGTTCGAGGAACTTGCCGGTATGGTCGATCACCAGCTTGCACGGCAACGTTTTCAGCACGGCTTCGTGAAGCGGCAACTCGCGGCCGTCGAGCTGTAGATTGATATGCCAGCCCAATGGCGCAATGCGGGCGGCGGCAGCTTCGAGATTGGTCCATGACGCAAGACCCGTTGCGAGCATCATGTAACGCAGACCGCGAATGCCCGCTTGATGCAGACGGGCGATTTCATCGTCATCGTGTTGCGGCGGCAGTATCGCGACGCCGCGGGCGTTCGCCCCGAAGCTCTTCAATGCCGCCAACGTGCAACTGTTGTCGAAGCCGTAGCCGGTCGGCTGGACGACGACGGCACGCGTGAGACCCAGCGCCTTCTGCACTTGCCGATACGCGCTCACCGGCGCGGGCGGCGGAACAACCGTTGCGCCGGGCGCAAACGGATAGCCTTCTTCGTAGATATGGATGTGGCAATCACATGCGCCGGGGTACATCGCAGCCAGAGTCGGATTCATAGGCCGTCAGAGGCTGGCCGACACGCAGACCGCGCGCTCGTGCCCGCACCGCTTGCGAATCGGCTCAGGCGGCTCGCGTGCGCTGCATTGACCGCACCGTCCGGCACTGCTCCGCGCAATATGGCTTCGACCTGCGACACCGTTTCGAGCGCCTGATGTTCGGTCGCCTCCGGCGTGAGACCACCGATATGCGGTGTCGCGATTACCTTCGGATGCCGCGCGAGAACTCGCGACGGCATCTGGTCCGCTTCGCTGCCGACATCCAGTGCGCAGCCCGCCAGATGACCGGCATCCAGTGCGGACAACAGCGCGGCCTCATCGGCCAGTTCGCCGCGCGCCGCATTGACGAAGTACGCGCCGGTTTTCATCGCGGCAAACGCGCGGGCATCCATCAGATGCACGGTCTCCGCTGTGGCGGGGGCGAGGCAGACGACGAAGTCGGACATGCCGAGCAACGCAGGCAGCGGCACCTGTTGCAGCGTGTCGCGCGCTTCCACTTGCGCGTACGGATCCGCGACGACCACTTGCATGCCCAACGCGCACGCCGCGTCGCACAGATAGCGTGAAATCTGCCCATAGCCGATCACGCCCAGCGTTGCGCCGCGCAACTGACGGCCCATCGCGGGCGCCACGGTGTCGCCGCGATGGTAGGCGGCCGCGTAGCCCTCGATGCCGCGTGCCATCGCGACGAGCACGCCGATCACCCACTCCGATACCGCCGGCACGAAGCCGGCGCTGGCCTGCGTGACGAGCACGCCGTGTTCGCTCGCGGCGTCGACGTCGATGGTCCGGATATCGACCGCGCAGCGGACCATCGCGACCAACCGCGGTAATGCGGCGAACAGCTCGCGCGGGCCCGGCGTCTGGCGATACGCGATGATTGCGTCGCAGTCTTGTGCGGCGGCGATCAGTTCGTCGGTGGTGAGTTCGCGGCTTGCACCGTTCAGCTTCACGTGGGCGAAGGCGCGCAATCGGGCGAGCGCCTTGTCGCCGAAGTAACGCTCCAGCATGTTCTGAGGGTGACTCACAAAAACCGTGTTCATTTGCTGGTTTTCCGGGTTCTGGAATGACGGGACGCAGTCAGTGCGGGCGGCGCCGCGACGGACTCGCGTTCGAAAAGCGACAGCGTGTCGAAGATCTGGTCGCCGGCGTGGGTACCAGACGCGAACGGGCGGGTCAGCGCGCGCTCGACCATCGCGCGCGCCATGTCGGGCACCGGCAGTTGCACGGTCGTGAGCCGCGGATTCGACAGCGAGGATAAAAAGAGGCCGTCCATGCCGACGACGGAGACGTCCGACGGCACGCGCAGACCGGTCGCGCGCAGCCCGGACATCAGACCGAGCGCCATCAGATCGTTGACCGCCACGATGCCGGTCGGACGGTTCGCATCCTTGACGATTTGCAGCGCGAGCTGGTGTCCCACCTCACCGATGACGGAGTCGCCGTATTCGTTCGACGGCCCGCCTTCGATCACGCGCGCGCGATCGCGCAAACCGGCTTCGCTCGCGGCTGCGTAGAAGCCGTCGATCTTGTCGCTGCGGCTCACGGTCAGGCCCGACAGCGTCACGAACGCGAGTTGCGTATGGCCATGCGCGATCAGGTGGCGGGTCGCGATGCGCGCCGCTTCGAAGTTATTGGGCGCAACGTGGTTGACCTCCGACTGCTCGCCGGGCGCCGAGCGCCGGTCGTAGCTAACGACCACCATGCCGCGCTGCACCGCGCGCGTCAGGTGGCTTTCGTCGGCGAGCGACGAAATCACGATCACGTGCCGCACGCCGTGCGCGAGCAGGTCCTCGAAAAACGACGCTTCTTTCTCGCGGTCCCGATAGGTGTTGCCGATCAATACGCGGTAGCCGTATTTCTCCTGCGCGAAAGTCTCGACCTCGCGGGCGATATAGCCGTACATCGGATTCGCGATGGAGGGCACCAGCAGACCCAGCAGCGGTGTCTGACCGGTTTTGAGCTGACGCGCGAGCGTACTGGGCCGGTACTTCAGCGCGACGATCGCCTCTTCCACGCGCGCGAGCGTCGCCTGACGCATCTTTTCGGTGCGGCCGTTGAGTACATTCGACACGGTGCTCACCGAAACGGCGGCGTGTCGGGCGACGTCCTGTATCGTGCTCACAAGATCCTCGATGACGTTGACTTACCTACATCCCAAAGCGGGATGGTAGCCACAGAGAGAAGCCGGGCACAAGCACCAGCAGAACGAGGACGATAGCCAGCATCGCGAGGTATTTCAGCATCGGCCGCGCGACCTGTTCAACGCGGGTGCCGGTGATCGCGCAGGTCGCGAACAGGCCGAGCCCGACCGGCGGCGCGAACAGCCCGAGGCCCATGGCGACCACCGCGACGGTGCCGAAGTGCAGCGGATTGATGCCGAGCTGCTGGGCGATCGGCGTCAGCAGCGGCCCGAAGATGATCAACGCCGGTGCGCCTTCGAGGATCGCGCCGAACACGATCATGATCAGCACCGACAACAGCATGAAGCCGGCCGCGCCGTAGTGCGTGCCGAACGACGCCATCAGGCCCTGCAGTTGCATCGGAATCTGTTCGATGGTGAGCGCGAACGACACGCTCGACGCGGCGGCGACGATAAACAGAATGCTGCCTGCCATCGACGCGCCGCGCACAAAAAGCCGCGCGACCACCTTCGGCGTCAGTTCGCGGAACGCGGCCCAACCCGCGACCAGCGCGTAGACGACGGCGAAAGCGGATACTTCGGTCGACGTTGCGACGCCCGATGTCACGCCTTTACCGATCATGATGATCATGATGAAGCCGACCAGCGCGCCACCGAGCAGCGGCACCAGCGGCCGGCGCACGCTGAACGCGCGGCTCGGATCGATGCGGCGGCCGAAGATCACCGCCATCACGCCGAGCGACAGCGCCAGTACCAGCGCCGGCACGATCCCGGCGACAAACAGGCCGGCAATCGAAATGTTCGCGACGAACCCCATGATGATCATGTTCACGCACGGCGGAATGGTTTCCGCCATCACCGCGCTGCTCGCGAGGAGCGCGGCGATCTCGTTGGGGTCTTCGCCGGTCTGACGCACGGCGGGCATCACGACGCCGCCGACGGCCGCGATATCGGCGAGCTTCGAGCCGGACACCCCCGAGAAAAACGCGGTCGCCGTAATGGAGATCAGCCCGAGGCCGCCGCGCACGCGGCCGAATACGCGCAGCAGCAGTTCGATCAGCCGCGACGACATGCCGTTCGACTCCATCAGCAGGCCAGCCAGCACGAAGAACGGCACCGCGAGCAGAACAAAGTGATTGGCGCCCGACATCACCTGCTGCGAATAGACGAGCATCGGCAGGCTGGGTTCGGCGAGAAAGAACAGCAGCGCGGAAAACGTCAGCACGAAGCAGATCGGTATGCCAATGACGAGACCGACAACAAATCCTGCGGCGAGCAGCAGACCCGGCTCGATCGGATGCGCGGAGGCGAACGTGTTCCATGCGAACAGCGCGATCGCAACGAGCGCGCAGCCGATCACACTGCCGAGCACGATGCGCGACGGACCGCTAATCGCATTCGCGATCGCGAAAAGCGTCATGAACAGGCTGCCGATCATCACCGGATACACGTTGATCCAGCCCGGCAGGCCGCTCGCGGTGGTCTGTCCATACGAATCGACGAGCAACAGGCACGACGAGAACAACAGGCTCGACGACACGCCGGCGATGATCCAGTGCCCGGCGTGAATCGCGGCGGCTTGCCAGCGCGTGGGCAGAAGACCGCGGAACAGCTCGATGCCGACGTGCTGGCTGCGCGCGAGCACCGTTGCGGCACCGAAGAACACCAGCACGATCATCAGCGCGCCGGCGACTTCCTCGGCCCAGTCGAAAGGATCATGCAGGAAATAGCGGTAGATCACGGAGAGGAACACCACGAGCACATCGGCCGCGAGCACCGCCGCGCACAGGTATTCGATCCAGCGCATGAGACGGGCGAGGCCGCGCGGGAGCATGG
>NZ_DASXHN010000235.1:0-14538 GCF_036488505.1 Paraburkholderia sp.
GACCTGGCGACGCCGGTGGATATCCCCGCGTCGGCGATGGCGATCGGCGATACGCGGCTCGCGTCGGTGTTGCAGAAGGACGGCGCGCGCGTGTCGACGGTCGAGCATCTGATGTCCGCCTGCGCGGGCCTCGGCATCGACAACCTGTATGTCGACGTGACCGCCGAGGAAATCCCGATCATGGACGGCAGCGCCGGTTCATTCGTGTTCCTGATCCAGTCGGCGGGCATCGAAGAGCAGAACGCGGCCAAGAAGTTCATCAAGGTCACGAAGCCGGTGGAAATCCGCGACGGCGACAAATTCGCGCGTCTCGATCCGTACTTCGGCTTTAGACTCAAATTCACGATCGACTTCCGTCATCCTGCCGTGGACAAAACTGGTCAGGCGCTCGAAGTGGATTTCGCCAACACGTCGTATGTGCGCGAGATCGCCCGCGCCCGCACATTCGGCTTTGCGCACGAAGTCGAAATGATGCGTGAATTGGGCCTCGCGCGCGGCGGCAGCATGGACAACGCGATCGTGCTCGACGAGTACCGCATCCTGAACAACGATGGCCTGCGTTACGACGACGAGTTCGTCAAGCACAAGATGCTGGACGCGATCGGCGACCTGTACGTGGTCGGTCATCCGCTGCTGGCTTCGTACACCGCGTACAAATCGGGCCACGGCCTGAACAACGCGCTGCTGCGTGAGCTGCTCAAGCACGAAGACTCGTACGAGATCGTCACATTCGACGATACGCAGAAGGCGCCGCGTGGCTTCGCTTACGAAACGCAGACCGCGTTTGCATGACCGTGGTCTCGCCGCAGGCGCGCTGTAGGTAAGAAACGGCCCACTGGGCCGTTTTTTTCGCTCAGCGATTGCGTCGATGCCGCGCCGCCATGCGCGCGAGCGCTTCCTGCAACGGCGATGGTGCAAGCGATTCGCTCAACGCCTGCAACGCGGCGGCGCCCACGGGCGTCATGCGCGCCTGCTTGACTGAGGGCGCCTCTTTCGCGGGTTGGGGCCGTACGCGAATTCTCAACGCATGCACGGGCCAGCCGCGTTGTTGCAGATCCGACAGCAGCCGTGGCTCGAGATGCCGCAGCCGCGCCGCGAGTGCGTTATGCGCCGCAAACAGGGCGAGCACGCCTTCCTTGATGAAGCCGGGCTCGACGCTGGTCGCCAGATAATCGGGCAGCAGCTCACGCAGATCCTTCTCGAGCGCGGCAATCTGCTCGACGCCCGCGCGCAGCGCGGCGAACGCATCCGTGCGGCCGAGCACCTCGGCAACAGGCTGCGGCCGGCGCGGATCGAACTGCTTGGGCGGCCTTGAAAAGGACGGAAAACGGCTCATGTTTCGCAGTGACGACGTGAGCGCGCCCCATGCGCGCCGACGCCGCGATTGTACCGCGCGGGCCGCCCGTGAAACCGGTCCGACCCCTGTCGCCGAAGTGCGCCGGGCGCGCGTCGAAGGGCCGGCGAGGGCCGCCGGCACCACGCCGCAGACATAAGCGCGGCCAGAGGCACGTGCTAAAATGCCCGATTCGAATTCACTCTTGGACTAAGCCGCCGAGGATTTTCCGACCCAGGCGCGAGTGTGCGCAAAGCGCACGCCGCGAGCCAGCCGAAGCCGCGACGCAGACACCGATCCGATGACCACCGGTTTTCTACAGAAGATTTTTGGCAGCCGTAATCAGCGGCTAGTCAAGCAATATCAAAAGACCGTCGCGGCGATCAATGCGCTCGAACCGCAGATCGAGCAATTGACGGACGAGCAACTGCGCGCAAAAACGGGTGAATTCCGCCAACGGGTCGCGAGCGGCGAATCGCTCGACAAGATCCTGCCGGAAGCGTTTGCGGTGTGCCGCGAGGCCAGCAAGCGGGTGCTCAAGATGCGCCACTTCGACGTGCAACTGATCGGCGGTATGGCGCTGCACTACGGCAAGATCAGCGAAATGCGCACCGGCGAAGGCAAGACGCTCGTCGCGACGCTGCCCGTGTACCTGAACTCGTTGTCGGGCCGCGGCGTCCACGTGGTCACGGTGAACGACTACCTCGCGCAGCGCGACGCCGAATGGATGGCGCGCCTCTATAACTTCCTCGGCCTGTCTGTCGGCATCAACCTGTCGCAGATGGAGCACACGGCGAAGCAGCAGGCTTATGCCGCCGACATCACGTACGGCACCAACAACGAATTCGGCTTCGACTACCTGCGCGACAACATGGTCTACGAGACCGACGCGCGTGTGCAGCGCGGGCTGAACTTCGCGGTCGTCGACGAGGTCGACTCCATCCTGATCGACGAAGCGCGTACGCCGCTCATCATCTCCGGCCAGGCGGAGGATCACACCGAACTCTACGTGCGCATGAACGCGCTGCCGCCGCTGCTCGAGCGCCAGATCGGCGAAGAGAAAGCAGACGGCACCGGCGTCGAAAAGCCGGGCGACTACACGCTGGACGAAAAAGGCCGTCAGGTGTTTCTGACCGAATCGGGTCACGAAAAGGCCGAGCGTCTGCTTGCCGAGTGGGGCCTGATCGGCGAGGGCGAAAGCCTCTACGCGCCCCAGAACATCACGCTGATGCACCACGTGTACGCGGCCTTGCGCGCGCACACGCTGTTCTTCAAGGATCAGCACTACGTCGTGCAGAACGGCGAAGTGATCATCGTCGACGAATTCACCGGCCGTCTGATGGCCGGCCGCCGCTGGTCGGACGGTCTGCACCAGGCAGTGGAAGCAAAGGAGCACGTGAAGATCCAGAGCGAGAACCAGACGCTCGCGTCGATCACGTTCCAGAACTACTTCCGCATGTACGCGAAGCTGGCCGGCATGACCGGCACGGCTGACACCGAAGCATTCGAATTCAACGAGATCTATGGTCTCGAAACGGTCGTGATTCCGACCAACCGGCCGCCGAGGCGGATCGACAAGCAGGATCAGATCTACAAGACCGCCAAGGAGCGCTACGACGCGGTGATCCGCGACATCCGCGACTGCTACGAGCGCGGTCAGCCGGTGCTGGTCGGCACGACCTCGATCGAGAACTCGGAACTGCTGTCACATCTGCTGAAGCAGGCCGGGCTGCCGCACGAAGTGCTGAACGCGAAGCAGCATGCTCGCGAAGCGGAGATCGTCGCCGAAGCTGGCCGTCCGAAGCGCGTCACGATCGCAACCAACATGGCCGGCCGCGGCACCGACATCGTGCTGGGCGGCAACGCGGAAAAGCAGGCGTCGTTCATCGAACAGGACGAAACCCTGGCCGACGACGAAAAACAGCGCCGTATCCAGAAGCTGCATGACGAATGGCAGGCGCTGCACGATCAGGTGAAGGCCGCCGGCGGTCTGCACATCATCGGTACCGAGCGCCACGAGTCGCGCCGGATCGACAATCAGTTGCGCGGCCGGGCGGGCCGTCAGGGCGACCCCGGTTCGTCGCGCTTCTATTTGTCGCTGGAAGATCCGCTGCTGCGCATTTTCGCCGGCGACCGCGTGCGCGCGATCATGGAGCGCCTGAAGATGCCGGAAGGCGAGGCGATCGAGGCGGGCATCGTGTCGCGCTCGATCGAATCGGCGCAGCGCAAGGTCGAGGCGCGCAACTTCGATGTTCGCAAGCAATTGCTCGAATACGACGACGTGTCGAACGATCAGCGCAAGGTTATCTATCAGCAGCGCAACGAATTGCTCGAAGCGAACGACATCACCGAGACCATCACGGCGATGCGTCACGGCGTGATTGCCGACATCGTGCATCAGTTCGTGCCGGCCGGCAGCATTGAGGAACAGTGGGACGTGCCGGAACTCGAGGAAGTGCTGCGCAACGAATGGCAGCTCGATCTCGCGATCCAGGAAATGATCAACGAGTCGAACTCGATCACTCCGGAAGAGATTCTCGAAGCGGTCGAGGCCGCCGCGGACGAAGCGTACGAGGCGAAGGTCCAGCTGGTCGGCCGCGAATCGTTCAGCGCGTTCGAGCGCTCGATCATGCTGCAGACGCTCGACCGCGCGTGGCGCGAACACCTGGCCGCGCTCGACCATTTGCGTCAGGGCATCCATCTGCGCGGCTATGCGCAGAAGAACCCGAAGCAGGAATACAAGCGCGAGGCGTTCGAACTGTTCGCCGCGATGCTCGACGCGGTCAAGCTCGAAGTCACGCGTATCGTGATGAATGTGCAGATCCAGTCGCCGGAGCAACTTGAGGCGACCGCCGAGCAGATGGAAGAGCAGGGCGGTCATCTCGACCACGTCGAGTTCCGTCATGCCGAGTTCGCGGAAGCCGGCGCGGCCGCGCCGGCCGCAGCGGAAGCGGCCACCGCCGCGATGATCGGGGACGCGATGAGCCACGGCCACGGCGCGGCGCCGCAGGCCGTGCACGTGAATCTCGACAATGTGCCGAAGGTGGGCCGTAACGATCCGTGCCCATGCGGTAGCGGCAAGAAGTACAAGCAGTGCCACGGCAAGATCGCGTAATGCCGATGCGGCGCGCTCCTGGGCGCGCCGCGTTGTTTTACGCGCCGCTTGGCCGTTGATTTCGCGGGTGACCCGGCAGCACGCCCGGTTCATCGGTTCCGTTTCCTCGATGCCGGCGTCCGCCGGCATTTCTTCGACAGGTCGCGCCCATGGCTGTCAACTTTCCCTCGATCGATCCCGTTCAGCTCCACCCCGTCGCCGGCGTCAAGCTCGGCTGGGCGGAGGCGAATATTCGCAAGCAGAACCGCAAGGACGTGCTCGTTATTTCCGTCGACGAAGGCGCGACGGTAGGCGGCGTGTTCACGAAGAACCGTTTTTGCGCGGCGCCGGTCACGGTCTGCCGCGAAAACCTCCAGCACGTACGCGCGGGCGGCAAGCCGATTCGCGCACTGGTGGTCAATACCGGCAACGCGAACGCGGGCACCGGCGAGCCGGGTCTCGCGGCCACACGCGAAACCTGTGCCGAGCTCGCGCGTCTGGTTGACATCGCCCCCGAACAGGTGTTGCCGTTCTCGACGGGCGTGATTCTCGAACCGCTGCCGGTCGATCGTCTGAAGGCCGGTTTGCCCGCGGCGCTCGCGAACCGCAACGAAGCAAACTGGTACGACGCCGCGCAGGCGATCATGACCACCGACACGCTGCCGAAGGCCACCTCGCGTCAGATTACGATCGACGGTCACACCGTTACGCTGACCGGCATCAGCAAGGGCGCCGGCATGATCAAGCCGAACATGGCGACCATGCTCGGCTTCCTTGCATTCGACGCGAGCGTCGCCCAGCCGGTGCTCGACGAGCTGGTCAAGCACGTCGCGGATCGCTCGTTCAACTGCATCACGATCGATGGCGATACGTCGACCAACGATTCGTTCATTCTGATCGCGTCGGGCAAATCGAGCCTGCCGGCGATCGCGTCCACCGATTCGCCCGCCTATGCGGCGCTGCGCGACGCGGTGACCGACGTCGCGCAGACGCTCGCGCAACTGATCGTGCGCGACGGCGAAGGCGCGACCAAATTCATGACCGTGCGAGTTGAAGGCGGTTCGAGCGTCGGCGAGTGCCGCCAGATCGCGTATGCGATCGGCCACTCGCCGCTCGTGAAGACGGCTTTCTATGCATCGGATCCCAATCTCGGCCGCATTCTCGCGGCCATCGGCTATGCCGGCGTCGACGATCTCGACGTCGGCAAGATCGATCTGTACCTGGACGACGTGCTGGTCGCCACTGCCGGCGGCCGCAATCCGGCCTACCGCGAAGAAGACGGTCAGCGCGTGATGAAAAAGAGCGAGATCGGCATTCGCGTGCTGCTCGGCCGCGGCAATGCGCAAGCCACGATCTGGACCTGCGATCTGTCGCACGAGTACGTGAGCATCAACGCCGACTATCGGTCATAAATCCGCTTGCTCGGCCCGCTGCGCGGTGTACGCGTAGCCGGGCTGGCGATTCGGGCTATTGCAAGCATCCGGCGGCCTCCAGCCGCCCATTTCACCGCCATGGACAAACTCGAACAGTTTTTGACCCGCGCCGAAGCCGTGCTCGGCCGTCTGGAAGCGATGCTTCCGCCCGCCGCGCCGGAGATCGACTGGACCGCCGCCGTTGCCTTTCGCTGGCGCAAGCGCCAAGGGCGCGGCTATCTTCAGCCGGTACCCGCGATTTCGTCGATCACGCTCGATGATCTGCAGAACATCGATCGGCAGAAAGGGCTAATCGAGCAGAACACGCGCCAGTTCGTGCGCAAGCAGCCAGCCAACAACGTGCTGCTGACTGGCGCGCGCGGCACCGGCAAATCGTCGCTGATCAAGGCGTGCCTGAACGCGTACGCGCAAGACGGCCTGCGCCTGATCGAAGTGGACAAGGACGACCTGCATGATCTGGGCGACATCGTCGATCTGATCGCGAAGCGCCCCGAGCGCTTCATTGTGTTCTGCGACGACCTGTCGTTCGAAGACGGCGAGTCGGGCTACAAGGCGCTGAAGGTCGCGCTCGACGGGTCGATTGCCGCGCAATCGGACAACGTGCTGATCTACGCGACGTCGAACCGCCGCCATCTGCTGCCTGAGTACATGAGCGACAACGAGACGTACAAGCACACGTCGGACGGCGAAATTCATCCCGGCGAACTGGTCGAGGAAAAGATTTCGCTTTCCGAGCGTTTCGGCCTGTGGGTCAGCTTCTATCCGTTCAAACAGGACGACTATCTGACGATCATCGCGCACTGGCTGCGCCATTTCGGTTGCAACGATGCCGAGATCGACGCGGCGCGCGGCGATGCACTCGTGTGGGCACTCGAACGCGGATCGCGCTCGGGACGGGTCGCGTGGCAGTTCGCGCGCGACTGGTCCGGCCGCAAGACCTCCGCATGAGCGACGCGGGCAAAAACAGCGCGGGTCGTCCGGTCACCGAGGTGGCGGTTGGCGTGCTGGTGCAGCCGGATGGGCGCTATCTGCTTGCGCAGCGTCCGGCGGGCAAGCCGTACGAGGGGTATTGGGAGTTTCCGGGCGGCAAGCTGGAGCCCGGCGAGTCAGTCGAGGCCGCGCTTGCGCGCGAACTGCACGAGGAACTGGGAATCGAGGTCGAGGCGAGTCATCACTGGCATACGCTCGAACACGATTACCCGCATGCGTATGTACGGCTCTACTTCTGCAAGGTGACACAGTGGACGGGCGTGCCGCACGGGCGCGAGGGTCAGGCTTTCGCGTGGCAGAGCTTGCCCGCGGATGTTTCGCCGTTGCTGCCGGCAACGATTCCGGTGCTGGGGTGGCTGGCGGCAGAGAACAAATGATTTGGGAGTGACCGGACAAGGTCTGCGGAGGGGGCGCTGCGCTCGCAGCGTCGTCTCCCTTGCCCTTGATCGAATGACCTTTGCGAAAAGGGCCTCTCAGAGGCCCTTTTTCGTTTCCGTTTCGGCCCTGATGCGGGGTCGTCCCAGCAACGAACCCCGCTCAATGCGGGTTGTAATCGCTGCGAGGTGTTTCTTCTTCATCCGATGAAGCGCCTTCCTGCTCATTGCCGCCAATCCGGTATTTCTCGGCGGCCCATGCGCCGAGATCGGTTTGCTTGCAGCGCTCGGAGCAGAAAGGACGGAAGCGGCTCTCGGAAGTCCAGTGGACATCTTTACCGCAAGTAGGACATTTGACGACGGTAGGCATACGGTCGGGCAGTTGAATCGCAAACGGAACAAGTAACGAATATAGGGCTATTTCGCGCCGCTTTAAAGGCGCGTTCCCTGAAATCCCGTTTGGGTCATGAAGGCGGCGGCGCTCGCCAGCCGGCTACAGGCTGCAGAGTGTGAGCTGGAACGGCACGTCGACATCGACCGCGCGGGGCCGCAGGTCACCATCCTGTACGGTGAAGCGCACCCACAGCATGTACTTGTTGGCGCTCGCTTCGGGAATCACGCGCAATTCCGGTGCCACGCGAACCTGCATCAATTGATATGAACGGCCCGACAGCATCTGCTGATAGCTGCCTTGCATCGCCATGACCTTCGATGCCTGGCCGGATTCACGTGCGAGCCGCAGCACGATCGTGGCCGCGTCGCGCAGCGGCAGTAGCGGCGTCACCCATTTGGCGATGTCCTGACGGCGTTGGTCCGGATGCAGTTGTTGCCATGCGTAGTACGACGGCAGATCGAATTTGCAGGTGCCGCCAGGTATGATCGCGCGGCTGCGAATGCTCGCGAGCCACTCGTTGTCTGCAAGATGCTGGCCGGTTTTGCCTTGCATCTGCGCAAGCCCCGCGAGCGTTTGTTCGATTTCGCCGAGCACCGCCTCGAGAGCGTTCTGCTCGATGCCGGGATTGCCGCGAAACGGCGCCAGCGTTTGCCGCTGCCGCTCGAGTTCTTTCATCAGATCCGACTTCAGGTCCGCGCGGCCCGCAACTTCGGAAATCTCGAACAACGTTGTCAGTGCGACGTGATGTTCCCTGGCGTCTTCCTGAGTCAGAAAGAACGTGAAGCGCTCGAACAGGTCTTCAAGGCGCAGCAGCGTCCGGATTCGCTCGTTGAAGGGGTACTCGTAAAGGATCAAGCGGGCTCGCCTCGGGCGTGGTCGGTGACAGGAATGCAAAACATTCTAATGCCGTGGGACTACCCAAGCAATCACGCACTTTTCAGGCGCGCTTTCGCAATTTTTTTCGTCGGTTCACGGTGTTCAAAGCGCTTCGGCTCTCGCATGCGCGCAAAGTTCAATCTGTCGGCGAGACGCCGTGCGACGTGATGTTTGCGATTCGCGCGCACGTCGTTGGAAGTCGCGGGGGTGCGCGCCGGTCCCTGCCGGTCCATCGGTCGGAGCGCTCAAACATACGATTGATTCGCGCGATAGAGGCATGCGATACACGTGCGCGATCGACCTGCGGTTCAGGCTTGCAGCGGATGTGCGGATGCGCTGTCCGGGAGCCCAACCGCGGCAGCCGGCTTCACCCGTTAGCGAGCGACAGATAGGCGCGATGTTGCGCGTCCACCTGCGCCTCGAGTGCAGCGAGCGGCGTGTTGTCGTTGTCGATCACGTCGTCGGCCGCCGCGAGGCGTGCTTCGCGCGTCGCCTGGCGTGCGATGATTGCGAGCACTTGCTCGCGGCTGAAGCCGTTGCGATTCATCACGCGGGCGATCTGCGTGTCGACGCTGCAATCGACCGTGAGCACGCGATTCACGCGGTTCTTCCAACTGCCGGATTCGACTAGCAGCGGTACCACGACAATCACGTAAGGCCCTTGCGCCTCACGCTGTTCGCGCTCGGTTTCCGCGCGGATCAGCGGATGCGTGATGCCTTCGAGACGCTTGCGCGCGCCGTCTTCGCCGAACACCAGCGTGCGCATGCGCGCGCGATCGAGCGAGCCGTCGGCGGCGACGAACTCGCTGCCGAATTCAGCGGCGATCTGCGGCATCGCGATGCCATCTGGCGCGGTGATCCGATGCGCGATGACGTCCGTGTCGACGAGCGGCACGCCGCGCTGGGCGAACAGATCGGCCACTGTCGATTTGCCACTGCCGATACCGCCAGTCAGTCCCACGACGAACATGCTTCAGCCTCCCAGCGCCCGATAGAGCGGTGTACCGGCAAACAGCGTGAGCGCACCGCCCGCGGCGAGAAACGGCCCGAACGGCAGCGGTTCTTCGAAGCGCATACGGCCGCGCCACGTGGCCGCGAGCCCGACTACCGCGCCAGCCACCGCTGCGATCAGCACGATCTGCGGCAGCGCGGCCCAGCCGAGCCAGGCGCCGAGCGCCGCCAGCAGCTTGAAATCGCCGTACCCCATGCCTTCGACGCCGCGCACGAGACGGAACACCCAATGCACGGCCCACAGCGCGAGATAACCGAAGATCGCGCCGAGCACCGCATCGTCCAGGTTCGTGAACAGGCCGTTGAAGTTGACGATGAGGCCCGCCCACAGGAGTGGCAGCGTCATCGACTCGGGCAGCAGGTGGGTATCGAAGTCGATCGCGCTCATCGCGAGCAGCGTCGCGCACAGGCCGAATCCGGCGAGCGCCATCAGCGTTGGGCCGAACGCGATGAGCGCGCCCGCCGCGAAGGCGGCGCTTGCAATTTCGAGCAGCGGATAACGCGGGCTCAGATGCGTGCCGCAAGCGGAGCAGCGTCCGCGCAACAGAACGTAGCTCAGCACCGGCAGGTTTTCCCACGCGCTCAGAACGTGGCCGCAATGGGGGCACGCGCTGCGCGGCACCCACAGGTTGTAGCGCGCCGGCAGTCCGTCTTGCGGCAGCGGTGCGTCGGTGGTTTCGCTGATTTCTGCGCGCCACGCACGTTCCAGCATGATCGGCAGCCGATGCACGACGACGTTCAGGAAGCTGCCGATCACCAGACCGAACACGACCGCGAAGCCGAACTGCACAGCGATCGGGAGGCTGGCGAACGCGAGGCCGAAACCGCTTGCGAAGCGGTCTGGCAGAAGGCCTGCGAGCAGGCTGGAAGAAATTTCTGGCACGAACTGAACGGGAGCCTGCATGGAGTTGGAATGCATTCGGCTGCGATGCTACACCACGTTGCCGAGTTGAATAATGGGAAGATACATCGCAATCACGAGTCCACCGACCAGCGTGCCGAGCACCACGATCACGAGCGGCTCGCACAGGCTCGACAACGTGCCGATCTTCTCGTCGACCTGGCGATCCGCGAGCGATGCGACGTCGAGCAGCATGCTGTCGAGCGCGCCCGACTCTTCGGCGACCGCAATCGGCTGAACGACCTCGGACGGAAAGCAATGCGCGCCATGCATCGCCGCGGCGAGCCGTTCGCCGCGCCGCAGCCTTGCGGCGATGCCCCCGCTCGCGCGATCGAAGAACGCATTGCCGGTCGCATGTGTCAGCGAGTCGAACGCATCAGCGAGCGGTGTGCCGGCCGACAGTAGTGTGCCGAGCGCGCGGCTCCAGCGCGCCGCGCATAGTGTGAGCAACAATGGACCGGCCACCGGCAGCTTGAGCGATAGGCGCGCGAAGCGGATGCGCGCCGCTTCCGAGCGCCGCAAAAGAAAGGTCAGGGCCGAACTCGCTGCGAATATCAGCGCAAAGGCTGGCACGCTCCAGCGCGCCGCGCCGGCCGACAACGCCAGCACGAATTGCGTTGGCGCGGGCAGCCTCGCGCCGAAGCCGTCGAAAATCTGCTTGAAGGTTGGCACAACCCACACCAGCAACGCGGCAGTAGTCACGATTGCCAGCAGCAGGATCGCGACCGGATAGGTCAGGGCCGCGCGCACCTTCGAGCGTTGCGCGGCGGCGCGCTCGCGGTCTTCGGCGAGGCGGGCGAGCACCCTGGCGAGCGCGCCGGCCGCTTCGCCGACCTCGACGAGCTGGCAGTACAGCGCGTTGAACTGTGCCGGGTGCCGTTGCAATGCTGCTGAAAAGCGCAGGCCGGCGGTGATGTCGCGCGCGACGGTGCCGACGATGCGCGGCATGCCTTGCCGTTGGCCTGAGCTAGGCGCCTGCGCGAGCAGTTCGAGCGCGGGCGCGAGAGGCAAGCCGGCGCGCAGAAGACTCGCCAGCTGCCGCGTGAACAGCGTGACGTCCGCCGCGCGGGTTCTCGCGCGCGGCGCCGGTCCTTGCGTCGCGAGTTCGACGATGAACAGCTTCTCGCGTTTCAGTAGCGTGCGGGCGGCACCGGCGTCCGGGGCGATCAAAGTGCCGCTTCGACGTACGCCGTCGGCGTCGATGCCGCGCCATCGGAAGCGCATGTCGGCCGTAACGGCCTGCGGGAGCGTCGCGGTGTTCATGCGACCTCCGTTGCGGCAAGTGCTTCGGCGAGACTGGTGGTGCCGTCGCGCACGCATGCGAGCGCGGCGTCGCGCAACGTCGCCACCCGTTCGAGCTGCGCGAGCCGGGCCAGTTCGTGGGCGCCCGCGCTGGCGACGATCAGCTCTCGCATTGCGTCGGACACTGGCATCACCTGATGGATACCGACGCGCCCCCGATAGCCGATGCCGTGGCAGGCCGCGCAGCCCGTCGCCGTATAGGGTTGCCAGCCATCGAGCTGATGCTCGGCAAACCCCGCGGCCGCGAGTGCCGCCGCCGAGTGCGGCGCGGGCGCGCGACACGCGACGCAAAGCCGCCGCACGAGGCGCTGCGCCGTCACCATGCGCAGCGCGGCCGCGAGGTTATACGGTTCGACGCCGATATCGATGAGACGTGCGATCGCCGCGGGCGCGTCGTTCGTATGCAGCGTCGACAGCACGAGGTGACCGGTTTGCGCGGCTTTCACCGCGACGTCGGCGGTTTCGTTGTCGCGGATTTCGCCGACCATGATGACGTCCGGGTCTTGCCGCAGAAACGCGCGTAGTGCGACCGCGAACGTGAGCCCCGCTTTGTCGCGCACGCTGACCTGATTGATGCCAGCAAGCTGGATTTCCGCCGGGTCTTCCACCGAACAGAGATTGCGCGCTTCGCCGTTCAGTAGATTCAAAAAGCAGTACAGCGACAGCGTCTTGCCGCTGCCGGTCGGGCCTGTGACGAGCACGAGGCCGTGCGGTGCGCGGATCGCGGCATCGACGGCATTGCGCTGTTGCGAATCGAGGCCGAGCGAGTCAAGTGACAAATCCGCAGGCAGCGCGTCGAGCCGACGCAACACGAGCTTTTCGCCGAACAGCGTCGGCAGCGAGTTGACGCGATAGTCTTCGAGCTTGCCCGGCGATGACGCGATGCGTAGCCGGCCGTCCTGCGGCACGCGACGCTCGGCGATGTCCATACGCGCGAGCACTTTCACGCGTGTCACGAACGCGTCGCGCAGATGCGTGGGCGGCCGTGGCATTTCATGCAGCACGCCGTCGATCCGCAAGCGCATGCGCCAGCAGTGTTCCGCCGGCTCGATGTGAATATCCGACGCGTTGCGCCGCGTCGCTTCCTGCAACGTGTCGGTCAATAGACGCACGGCGGGGGCGTTGTCGGCATCAGTGTGAGTCGTCGGGCTGCTTTCGTTGTCGAACGACAGAGCGCGCGGTGCTGCCGCGCCGGAAGAAAAAGATGCTTGCATGAAAGACCGGTGATGAGCCGCCTGTAGAACGTGACGGCTTCATCTTCCGGCAGCGCGCGCGGTGGCGCCATTCAGCCATTCGGCTAATGGTGCACGCAATGGCGATGTGCGATGCTGAGCGTGAGTCGGTGATTGACGCAAAGACACACGCAGCGTCTGTGCCACGGCGCAGAGCTCAGCCAGGTCGCGCCTTGCCGCCCTTCACGCGCGACGGCGGTCTGAACAGCTTGACGGTGCGGATCGCCTGGTCGTCGCTGCGCATCACTTCGAGCTTCGTGTCGCCGATTTTCACGCAGACGTCGCCGTCGGGGATGTCTTCGAGGATTTCCAGAATCAGGCCGTTGAGTGTCTTAGGGCCATCCGTAGGTAGCGTGAGCTGCAGCCAGCGGTTCAGCTCGCGCAGCGGCATGCTGCCCGCGACGATGCATTCGCCGGCGTCGTTCCAGCCCCCGCGCGAACTGGCGCTGCGCGGAATCGACGTCGTGAATTCGCCGATTAGCTCTTCGATGATGTCTTCCGGCGTGACGAGCCCTTCCAACTCGCCATACTCGTTGACGACCAGCGCGGTGCGCTGCCGGCTTTCCTGGAAGTATTGCAACTGCTGGAAGACCGGCGTCCCGGTCGGCACGAAATACGGCTCGGTGAGCAGTTCACGCAAGGTGTCGCGCTCGAGCTCCTGGTTATGCAGGGCCGCGAGCGTCTTGCGCACATGCAGCACGCCGAGCACCCGATCTATGTCACCTTGATAGACGATCAGTTTGTTGTGATAGCAGGTTTCGAGCTGGTGGAGGATCTGCTCGAAGGGCGCGTCGAAGTCGAGCGCTTCGATGCGGCGGCGCGGGATCATCACGTCCTCGACCGAAATGTTTTCGAGATCGAACAGGTTCAGCAGGATGCTGCGGTGCTTGGTCGGCATGAAGCTCCCCGATTCAAGCACGATGGTGCGCAGCTCTTCGGTGGACAGCCGCTGCTCGCGCGCACCTTTCGTATTGATGTGCAGTACGCGCAGAATGCCGTTGGCGAACAGATTGACGAACCAGATGAGCGGCTTTGCCGCGCGCATCAACGGCCCGATCAACAGGCTCGCGGGTAGCGCGATCTTTTCGGGAAACGTCGCGCCGACGATCTTCGGTGTGATTTCCGCGAGTACGATGATCAGGAACGCGACGATGCCGGTCGCGATCGACAGCACGAGATTGTTTTGGCCGAACGTGTGCAGCGCGATCGAGGTGGTGAGTACGGGAATAATCGTGTTGAACAGATTGTTGCCGATCAGGATGACGCTCAGTAGCTGATCGGTGCGGGCAAGCAAGCCTTGGGTGGCTTTCGCGCCGAGCGCATTCCGGCCGGCGAGATACTTCAGGCGATGGCGGTTGAGCGCCATCATCGCTGTCTCGGAAATGGAAAAGAAGGCGGAGCAGATGAGCAGCAGAAAGACGGCGCCAATCTGCGCCCATAAGGGAAGTTGTTCCACGCGTCGTGAAATTGAGGGAAAGGATGGAGAGAATATAGCAGAGGGGTAGCGCGTACCGCCGCGCGCGTTGGACGTCGACGAAACGAGAAAGATGCGCTGGTCACGCGGGCATCGAAAAACCGCCGCGCAAACAAAAAACCGC
>NZ_DASXHN010000277.1:0-2817 GCF_036488505.1 Paraburkholderia sp.
CGCGACGCGCGCGACGGTGCGCGTATCGTTGCACAGACTCGCGGTGAGCATGTAAAAAGCGGAGCCGATACCGGTGCCGAACAGGATCGTCGACGACAGCACATGCAACCACTTGATCACGAGATACGTCACGGTCGACCCTTCGCGTCCAGTTCAAGCAGGCAAACGAGCGCCGCGATCATCGGCAGATTTTTCGATAGCGGCCCGTACGGATGCAGCCAGAATTCCGGCAGCCGCCAGCTGATCAGCAGCGTATAAAGCACGATCAATGCGATCTGGCCGACCCATAGCCGCGCGCGCGGTCCGAGCCGGCTCGGCCACCACAGAGACAGCACACCCATCAACAGATCGAACAGCGCCGCGCCGTACAACAGCGACGGTTGCCAGGCGGGCGGCGCACCGACCCTCGCGAGCAGCGCGTAGCTGGCCGCCGCCGGATACAGCACTGCGGAGACGATCGCCGTCCATATCCACACGGCGGCAATCGACACGCGCATGAGCGGCAGCAGCCATTCGAGCCGCGCCGCCGCTCCAAAGCCTTCGCGCTCGGGCGGCAGCGCGCCCAGCGAGCGCGGCGGGTGGCCGAGCCAGTGCGTCGTCTGATCGGCGGGCGCGACATTGCCGCGCTCCAGCATGCCGATCGCGTCGGTGCTGATCAGCGAGCCGGGCACGCGTTCGCCCAGGCGCGCGGCCAGACCTACCCATGCGCGCGGTATGCGGACGAACCGCGGCGGCGCACCACCGGCGAGCCGGCGCAGCAACGTCAGATAGGCGCGCAGGCTCAACGGCTCGGGGCCGACGACCGCGACCCGCTCGCCGCCGTTTAGCCCGGCAGGCGGCCGCCTATGCGCGCCGCTCACGATCACGTCGACAAGGTCATCGAGATGCACGGGTTGAATGCGCTGCGCGCCGTCGCCCGGCAATGGCACGACCGGCAGCGTCGCCCACATCGCCAGAAAGCGGGTGCTGCGTCCGCGCGGCGCGAACACCAGCGACGGCTGCACGATCAGCGAGGACACCGGCATCGCGAGCAATGCTTCGTCGGCTGCGCGTTTGGTCAGGTGATAAGCACTGCGCGCGTTCGCGTCGGCGCCGAGCGCGGATATCTGCACGATCCGCCGCACCCCGGCGCGCACGGCGGCGTCGAAAAGACGGATCGGACCGTCGCTGTGAATATGTTGGAAATCGTGGCCCGACGCGTCGCCGAAGATACCCACCGCGTTCACGATCACGTCGACGCCGTCGAGAGCCGGTAGCGGGCTGCGGCCCTCGGCAAGGCTCTTCAAATCGAGCGGCACGATCCGGCAGCCGTCGAGTCTGCCGCGCGCGGCACCGGGATTGCGGACACCGCAGATGACGGCGTGCCCTTGAGCCGCGAAGCGCCGCGCGACGGCCGACCCGATCAGCCCCGTTGCACCGGTGAGGAAGATAACCATGACCGTTCGAATAAAAATCACCGAGGACATTCTTGCGCCGGGTGTAGCGGCCGGGCTGCTGTCGACTGTCGCACTCGCGCTGTGCGGGAAGCTGCACGGCAAGCAGGCGAGCGCGCCGGTCAGCGCGGTCAGTCGTTGGGTCTGGCCGCAAGAAGCGCGCCGCACCGCGCATCCGGCGCCACGGCATTTGATCGCCGGGCTGCTGATCCATCAAACGATGTCGATCGGCTGGGCCGCGTTCAACGCGCTCGCATTGGCCACGCTCAGATACGTGATCGAGCGGCGCGGCGACGCTCAACAACGCGGCGCGCTCGCCGGTTTGGCCCATATCGGCGCGCAGGACCGCAACGGCGCTGATGGCCGCGGTGACGAGGCGGCAAGCGCCGCTCGTGACACGCGCAGCCGAGAGCATGTGCATCGGGTCGCGCTCGCGGTGGCGACGACTGCCGCGGCCGCCGTCGGCGATTACATCGTCGTGCCGAAGCGCTTCACGCCGGGCTTCGAATATCACCTGCCGGCCCGCCACATTGCGATGGTCTACATCGCGTTCGGCGCTGGGCTCACGGTGCCGTTCGTCGTCAAGCAGTGGATGGCGGGCCGCTCGGCTGCGAGCGATTAGCTTGGCCGCTGCGCCGGAGCCGCGGCCAGCATCGCTGTCGACGCACGCTCGCAGCGAGCGGAAGCGCGGTTAGCTGATGCGTTGGCCGCGATCCCCGGACTCGACCAGGAACAGTGCTTGCGCGCGTTGACATGCTGACCACCGCTGCGCCGGCCGGTCTTTCGGACATCCGGGCGCACGGCAGCACGCTGCTTCCAACCCAACCGGACATGGATGATGGACCGACTGATTTCGACCAGCGACTCGGCTGAACAATATCAACACGGACGCTACACCGTGATCGCGGATGCGATCCAGGGCGAACGCGGCCAATGGCGGCCACGCATCGAGGTGAGCGCGGACGGCGAACCCGTCACGCTGGATGCGCCCGATAGCATCGGCCCTTACTGGGCCACGCGCGACGAGGCGATACGCGCGGGCCTGGAACGCGCGCGCTACCTCCTCGATAAGCGCGATGGTGTCATCGACGGACGCAACCCGGGACGGCGCGGGATGTAGCAATGTCCCGCAGTGTCCCTCGCGATAATCGGCCGATGAATCGGATGCGGAACTGTTCGCTACGGGAATGCCGGGCGATCAGACCAAGCTATGCCGCCGCTCGCTGTACAGCATCGAGAAGGGGGCAAGAAGCGAGGCCTCAAGAGAGCGCCGCTCAAGAAAGGCGCGATTAATTCGACGGCCCAAAAACAAAAAGCCCCTGATTCTTAAATCAGGGGCTTTTTGACGAATTTGGCGGAAAGGGTGAGATTCGAACTCACGGTA
>NZ_DASXHN010000296.1:0-1742 GCF_036488505.1 Paraburkholderia sp.
CGGCGGATTTCTTCGGAAAGGGTGGCGACCACCTTCTCGGTCAGGCTGCTCATTTTTGTGGCTAATTGACGGATTTGCAGCAAAGTATGGCACAGCACTTTATTTGATTCCGCTATGTTCGGCGCGACGAGCGCGGTCTGACTTACGGCGGGGGATACATGCTGTGCATGGCGAGGGGGTCGCTGCTGTCGACGCCTTCGGAGCGGTTGGTTCGTGCTCACCGTGCGCGCCCGACGCGCGGTGAGGCAATAGTTCCGGTCGGGCCTCGGGTGTCAAAACATAAGGACATCAGACGTCTTAGTTTCGCTCAAATCGTGCGTCTCGATGTTGCGATGGCGCGGCCCGATTCGTCTCTATCCGCAACGGTAGCAGGGGTTTTCGGGTAAACGCCGACCTTTACCGGACAAACGGTTAGCGCTAGACTGTCATCAGACAACATATCTTGCGTTCGCAGCTTCATACGCGCGGCCCGGATGCACGCGCAACTCACGGCGGCCGCCTCACTTCCTCACACAGGTGCTTTTCCGATGTCCACCCAATCTGCCGAATCGAACGCCACGCCGGTCGTCACCGAACTGCGTGTCGTGCCCGTCGCGGGCCGCGACAGCATGCTGATGAATCTGAGCGGCGCGCATGGCCCGTTCTTCACGCGCAACATCGTGATCCTGCGCGACAGCGCGGGCCATACCGGCGTCGGCGAAGTGCCGGGCGGCGAAAACATCCGCAAGACCATCGACGATGCGCGCCCGTTCGTGGTCGGCCAATCGATCGGCAATCTGCAGGCGATCCTGAACAAGGTGCGCACGCAGTTCGCCGACCGTGACGCAGGCGGGCGGGGTCTGCAAACGTTCGACCTGCGCACGACGATTCACGCGGTCACCGCGCTCGAGGCGGCGCTGCTCGACCTGCTCGGCCAGCACCTCGGCGTGCCGGTCGCGGCCCTGCTAGGCGAAGGCCAGCAGCGCGACGAAGTGGAAATGCTCGGCTATCTGTTCTATATCGGCGATCGCAACAAGACCGATCTGCCGTACGCGAGCGGCGCCGACGGCCGCGACGACTGGGAGCGCGTGCGCACCGAAGAAGCGATGACGCCGGAAGCGGTCGTGCGTCTGGCCGAAGCCGCGCAGGCGCGCTATGGCTTTAACGACTTCAAGCTGAAGGGCGGCGTGTTGCCCGGCGACGCTGAAATCGAAGCGGTCACGGCACTCGCCGAGCGCTTCCCCGACGCGCGCGTGACGCTCGATCCGAACGGTGCATGGTCGCTCGCCGAAGCGGTGCGCCTGTGCCGCGACCAGCACGACGTGCTCGCCTACGCGGAAGATCCGTGCGGCGCGGAAAACGGCTATTCGGGCCGCGAAGTGATGGCCGAATTCCGCCGCGTGACCGGCCTGCCGACGGCGACCAACATGATCGCGACCGACTGGCGCCAGATGGGACACGCGATCCAACTGCAATCGGTCGACATTCCGCTTGCCGATCCGCATTTCTGGACCATGCAGGGCTCGGTGCGCGTCGCGCAGATGTGCAACGACTGGGGTCTCACGTGGGGCTCACATTCGAACAATCACTTCGATGTTTCGCTCGCGATGTTTACGCACGTCGCGGCCGCCGCGCCGGGCAAGATCACCGCGATCGACACCCACTGGATCTGGCAGGACGGCCAGTTCCTGACGCGGGACCCGCTGCAGATCGTCGGCGGCAAGGTGAAGGTGCCGCGCAAGCCGGGCCTCGGCGTCGAGCTG
>NZ_DASXHN010000339.1:0-18833 GCF_036488505.1 Paraburkholderia sp.
TCGGTTTCGATCGAGGTATGCCGGCCAGACGTATGAGACGGCAGCAAAACAACCAGGCATCAGATCATTTTCGATCTGGTATTTCGATTGACCGCCTCGCTCAACCCGATTTGATGACACGTACCCACACCGCATGAAGCAGCCCCGAATCAAGCTGCATTAACGCTTCATATAAGGCAATTACGATGACTGATCTGTCTAGACGCAAAGTTCTGGTCGGCGCTGCTGCTTCCGCTGCGGCCCTTGGCGTGGCGGCCACGGCCAAAGCCGCCTCGTTCGGCAACCCGGACCGGCCGCCCGAAGGCCGGATAAACGCTAACCGCCCGACCAGTCTGAGCGATCCGGGCCCGCAGAATCCGGCGATCGCGAACCAGTTTCCGTCATTCCAGAATCCGCCAGCAACCGACGTCAACGGCATGCCGCTCTTCTGGGCCTCGTTCAACAATGCGCACAAGCGTTATCAGAGCGGCGGCTGGGCGCGTGAAGTGACGCAGGATGACTTCGCGATTTCGGAGGACATTTCGGGCGTAAATATGCGTCTGTCGGCCAATGGCATCCGTGAGATGCACTGGCACCAGCAGGCCGAGTGGGCCATCATGGTGGACGGAAAATGCCGGATCACGACCTTGGACGAACAGGGCCGTCCTCAGGTAGCCGACGTAAAAACCGGCGACCTCTGGTATTTCCCCCCGGGCCTGCCGCACTCGTTGCAAGGCCTGGGTCCCAGTGGCGCTGAATTCGTCCTCGCGTTCGACAACGGCCGCGCATCCGAATTCAACACACTCCTGATAACGGACTGGATTGCACACACGCCGCCCGAGGTGCTCGCCCGTAACTTCAACGTGCCGGCCGACGTATTCAAGAATATCCCTCTCGACAATCTGTGGATCTTCCAGGGCAACGACCCCGGCTCGCTCGAGGCCGCCCAACGCGCAGTGGCGAGTCCTCTGGGCGCGCCGATGCATCCGTTCATCTTCTCGCTCGCCGATTTGCCGCCGCTCAAACAAACCAAAGGCGGGACGGTGCAGATCGCCGACAGCCGTAACTTCAAGGCATCGGCAAACATCGCCGCTGCGCTGGTCACGGTCAAGCCGGGCGGTATCCGCGAGTTGCACTGGCATCCGAACGCGGACGAGTGGCAGTACTACATCAAGGGTCAAGGCCGGATGACAGTATTCGACACGGGCCCGAAAGCCGCGACCGCCGACTTTCGTGCAGGCGACATCGGCTACGTGAAGAAGAGCCTTGGACACTACGTCGAGAATACCGGCGACACCGACCTGGTCATGGTTGAAGTCTTCAAGACCGACCACTTCGCGGAAGTCTCGCTGTCAGACTGGATGACGCACACGCCGCCGCAGATGATCATGGACACGCTGAACATCAGTCGTGAAGACCTCGCGCGCTTCCCGAACAATCGCCCGGACATCCTGCCGATCTGATACGACGGTCGCGGGCGCGGCGCGTCCGCGACGTGCTCGCCAACCGCCTGCCTCATTTAAAAAAGTCTCCAACAGACATGCCGTCATCACTTTTCAAGTCGATCCCACCTGACGTCGGGCCGACTGGCAGCGCGACGCTGCAGACGGAGCTTGCGGTGCGCGCGTCACTCGACGGACGCCGCAAAGGCCTGCGGGCATTGCTACCGTTCGTCGGGCCGGCGGTGATCGCGTCGGTCGGCTATATGGACCCGGGCAACTTTGCCGCGAACCTGCAAGCCGGCTCGACGTATGGCTATCAATTGCTTTGGGTGGTGCTGATTGCAAACGTGGTGGCAATGCTGTTCCAGGCGATGTCCGCGAAACTCGGCATCGTCACAGGCCGCAATCTTGCGCAGCTTTGCCGTGAGCAGTTTTCGCCGTCCGTCGTCATCGCCATGTGGATCGCATCTGAACTGGCTGCCGTTGCCACGGATATCGCCGAATTCCTCGGCGGGGCATTAGGCATCTCGTTGCTGTTTCACGTCTCGCTCCTGGTCGGCATGGGCGTGACCGCCGTTGTGACCTTTGCGATCCTGTCGCTCGACAAACGCGGCTTTCGTCCGCTTGAACTGGTGATTGCGGGGCTCGTCGCGGTGATCGGTCTCAGCTATCTGTACGAACTCGTGATCGCGCCGCCGGACTGGCATGCGGCACTGTTGGGTACCGTTGTCCCACATCTGCACGGTGCGTCGGCCGTGACGCTCGCGGTGGGGATCATCGGCGCGACAATCATGCCACACACACTGTATCTTCATTCCGGATTGACGCAGACCCGCACGCTTGCGCGTGACGACGGCGAACGTCGGCGGCTGCTATGCTTTTCAAACAAGGAAGTCGTGATTGCGCTCGGCTTCGCGGCGTGCGTGAATCTGGCGATGGTGATGATGTCGGCGTCCGTGTTCGGCAAATCCGGCTCGGGCGTGGCCGACGTCAGCGTCGCCTATCACACGCTGATCCCCGTGCTGGGTGTGGGCGCCGCGACCGTTTTTCTGGTCTCGTTGCTGGCGTCCGGCATTTCGAGTTCAGCGGTGGGAACCATGGCCGGTCAGGTGATCATGCAGGGCTTCGTCGGCTTCAGAATTCCGATCTGGGTACGGCGCCTGATTACTGCAGTGCCGGCCTTCGTCGTCGGTCTGAACGGCAATGTGATGGACGCGATGATCGGTAGTCAGGTGGTGTTGAGCCTCATCTTGCCACTGCCGCTGGTTGCGCTCGTCGTGGTGTCGTCGCGCCGGAGTGTGATGGGCGATTTTGTCGCCGGCAAGAAGACCGTATTGGCCGCGGTCGCCGCGACGGTCCTGATCGTGCTGCTCAATGTCGTGCTGATCTGGCAGACGGTGTCTTAACCGGAACTCGAAGGACGCCTGGCGGCGTCCTTCAATAGGCGTGGATCGGCTACCCGTTACAGTTCTGAATCAGCATTTAGAACCGGTGACGCAAGCCGATCGCCGTGACAAACTGCTTGTTGGTCGAAGACTGCGTCATGCCGTAGACACCAGCGTTGAATATAGCGTTGCCATTGCCGCCGCCGACGAGCTGATAGACCGCTTGCGCGTACACGTCGGTGCGAGCCGAAAACTGGTAGTCGGCCTGAGCCACAAAGTTGTTCCAATGCGGGTCGGCGGCCTGTCCGGTTGATCCGCCCGAAAATGCACCCATGGTGTACGTGTACGACGCACCGAGGCTGAAATCGGGCCGTACGAAATAGCGGCCGTTGATCTCGAAGTTGTCGAATTTCATCGACTGGCCCGAGATGGTGTTGGTGTCGACGAAAAGCGAGTTGATGTTGTACGTAACGGAATGGGTGTATACGACGCCGACGGAAGACTTCTCACCGAACCTGTACTGAGCACTGGCGCCCCAGATTCGTTGGTCGCCACCCCCCGTCAACTGGTCGCCGTCGTTTATGCTCGATGCGCCTGCCGCGTTCGGCAATGCCGCGTTACGGTCGAGTTGAAGATACGCGGCTCCAATATTGATGGGACCGTTGGAATAGCTGGCGCCCAAACTGTATGCGTTGTTGTCCCCGCCTGCGCCCGCCATGTTGGAGAATGCATACATTGCGCCGGCCTTGAAGCCGCCGTACGAGATGCTGCTGAACTTGACCGAATTGTTCAGACGCAAGTCGTTGTCCAAGTTGTCGTTATCGTATGGGTGTGAGGCAAGATTGCCGCCAAAACCCGATCCCGTCCCGCTATTCGGTGCGACATAGTCGACGATGAAATCGTATTGACGGCCCAGCGTAAGCGCCCCGTACTGGTCGGAACTGAGTCCAACCCACGCTTGGCGGCCAAACAGATCCGTTTGCGCGCCTGTTGAATTCTTGAGCGCTCCATTGTTCAGCGTGAAGCCGTTCTCCAGGTCGAACACCGCATGCAGACCGCCGCCGAGATTCTCATTGCCGCGCAAGCCCCACCGTGAGGTACTGAGGCTGCCAGAGGTCAGCATGAATTGGCTGGCACCCTGGCCGGCGCTAGTTTTCACATTGTTCGCATAGACCATGCTCGTGTCGATGGTGCCGTAAAGCGTCACGCTGCTTTGCGCATGTGCCACCCCAGTCAAAAGCATGGTTGACGCAATCGCCAGATCCTTCAACTTCATTTCAAATTCCCCGATGACGTAAGTCGTTCCCGAACAGGCGATTCGCGATCGCCAATGCAACAGCGTGCGGAGTATAGATTTTCGACGCTGCGCCGGAATTCGAAGTAGTGAAAGACACGGTTTCAGAAAGCTAAACAAAGTGTCACAAATATCCAGCAATCGATCGAGGACCAGTGGCGGACGCCAGTTTAGCGTCTGATGCAATTCAACGGCACCCGGCGAACGCTAACTAAACAAACCTTAATGTGAGTGGCCATGTTTGCTTATGCCACTCCCGCGATCATCGCCTCTGTTTACACACCTCGTCGGTTCCCGCAGGCTCAGGGCGCCGACGCAATGCTCAATCGAGACAGACACCTTTACATGAACGCCATTGTCCTGGTTGCCTTGCGCCGCCCCCTCACCTTCGTGGTGATGACCATCCTCGTTATCCTGTTCGGCGCGATGGCCGTATTGTAGACGCAGACGGACATCTTTCCCGCCATCCGCATCCCGGTGATCGCGGTCGTGTGGAACTACAACGGGCTGTCCCCGCAGGATATGTCCGGCCGCGTGGTCTATTACTACGAGCGCGCGTTGACCGCGACGGTGGCCAACATCGAGCATATCGAGAGCGAGTCGCTGTACGGTGCCGGCATCGTGAAGATCTTCTTTCAACCTGGCACCGACGTCGCCGCCGCCCAAGCCCAGGTTGCATCGATCTCTCAGACCGTGCTGAAGCAAATGCCAGCGGGCATCACGCCGCCTCAAGTGCTGGTGTACAACGCGTCTTCGGTCCCGGTGCTGGACCTGCAAGTGTCCGCGCCGAACATGACGGCTGCGCAGGTGTACGACATGGCGTCTAACCTGGTCCGCCCGCAACTGGTGGCCGTGCCGGGTGTCTCGATTCCCAATCCGTATGGCGGCGCTTCATTGAACGTCCAGATCGATCTGGATCAGGCGAAGCTGCTGGCGCACGGCCTCTCGGCCGCAGATGTAGCGGCGGCGCTTAGCGCGCAGAACGTGGTGCTTCCTGCGGGCGACCAGAAGATCGGCGGGCTCGACTTCATGGTTGAAACGAATTCGACGCCTCTTAAGGTGCCCACGTTCAACGACATGCCGATCAAGACGGTAAACGGCGCCACGGTCTATCTTCGCGACGTCGCGTACGTGCATCGCGGGGCGCCACCGCAGACGAACGCGGTCCTGGTGAAAGGCAAGCAGTCGGTGCTGATCCAGATTTTCAAGAGCGGCGACGCTTCAACCCTCGCGGTGGTGGCAGGCATCAAGCAGGCGCTGCCCGGCATTATTCGGACGCTGCCACCGGGCGTGAAGATCACGCCGCTCAACGATGCGTCGGGGTTCGTGCGCGATTCGGTGGAAGAGGTGGTTCAGGAGATGATCACCGCAGCGATCTTGACAGGACTGACTGTGCTGCTGTTTCTCGGCAGTTGGCGGTCCACGTTGATCGTCGCGACATCGATTCCGCTCGCGATCCTGTCTTCGATCCTGGTACTGCACTACACCGGGCAGACGATCAATGTCATGACGCTGGGCGGATTGGCGCTCGCGGTCGGTATTCTGGTCGACGACGCGACCGTCATGATCGAAAACATCGATTCGCATCTCGAAGGGGGCGCCGGTCTGGAGCAGGGAATCATTGCGGCGGCAAACCAGATCGTTGTGCCAACGCTCGTCGCGACGCTGTGCATCTGTATTGTCTGGCTGCCGTTGTTCCAGCTGGACGGCATCTCCGGGTATCTGTTCCGTCCGCTTGCCGAAGCCATCATCTTTGCGATGCTCGCTTCTTTCATCCTCTCGCGCACGCTGGTGCCGACGATGGCCGCTTGGCTGCTGCGCGGCCAGGTCAAAGCTCACGGCCATGAGCACAAAGGCAGTACTGGCTTTTTCACTCGGTTTCAGCGACGCTTCGAGCACGGCTTTCTGCACTTTCGCGATCAATACCGGGACGTCCTGACCGCTGCGGTGATTCATCGCAAGCGCTTCATCATAGGCTTCGTTGCCTTTGCGCTCGCGTCGATGAGTCTGGTCGCTTTCCTCGGCCGAGACTTTTTCCCAGGTATCAAATCGGGCGAACTCGATTTGCATATGCGCGCGCCGATCGGTACGCGGCTTGAAGATGCATCGAAGATCGCCGTGCTCGTCAATGGCCAGATCCGCAAGATTCTGCCAGGCGACGTCGCCAATCTGGTCGATAACTGCGGCCTACCCTCCAGCAGCCTCAACCTGGCCTATACCTCCGACGGCACGATCGGTCCGCAAGACTGCGACATCACGATCAGTCTGAAGAACGGACAGTCGCCGGTGGACGACTACCGGTCCAAGCTGCGCCGCGAGCTGCCAGCGCTGTTTCCCGGCACGGTGTTTAGCTTCCTGCCCGGCGACATCACGGCCAAGATCCTGAACTTCGGCCTGCCCGCGCCAATCGATGTGCAGATCTCGGGTCGCCAACAAGCGCAGACCATGGCCTTTGCCCAGGTGCTGGCTGCACGCATCGGCAAGATTCCGGGCAGCGCCGACGTGCACATTCAACAGGCGTTCAACGAACCGACGCTGAGGATTGCCGCGGACCGTTCGCTAGCCTCCGGTATGAACCTGACCGAAGCCAACATCGCGAATAACGCGCTCGCGACGCTGTCCGGCAGCGGGCAGACGGCGCCGACGTACTGGCTCGACACGACCAACGGGGTCTCGCACCTTGTCGACATGCAGACGCCGCAAGACCAACTCACGTCGATGAACGACCTGGAGACGATTCCGATCAATCCAGGCAACGGCAATCCAGCTGGAGAGCCGTCGCAGTTGCTGGGTGCACTCGGCACCATAACGCAAACGGGCACGCCTCTGCTGGTGTCTCACTACGGCATCGTGCCCTCGATCGATATCTACGTCAGCAACCAGGGGCGCGACCTCGGCGCTGTCTACGATCAGGTCGAAAACGTCGTGAAGGAAATGAATTCGCAGGTGCCGCAAGGCGCGAGCGTGCATCTGCGCGGCCAGGCTGCGACGATGAACAGCGCATACGTACAACTTCTGGGGGGCCTGGCGCTTTCCGTACTGCTGGTTTATCTCGTAATCGTCGTCAATTTCCAGTCATGGCTCGACCCATTCATCATCATCACCGCATTACCGGGGGCGCTTGCCGGCATTGTCTGGAGCCTCTTCCTCACACATACGAACGGTTCAGTGCCTGCGCTCACGGGCGCAATCATGTGCATGGGCACGGCGACGGCCAACTCGATCCTTGTCGTGTCGTATGCCCGTGAGCGCCTCGCGCAACACGGTGATGCAATCGCCGCGGCCATCGAAGCCGGATACGCGCGTATTCGCCCGGTTTTGATGACCGCCCTCGCGATGATCATCGGGATGCTCCCGATGTCCATGAGCAATACTCAAAACGCACCGCTCGGACGCGCGGTCATTGGTGGACTTCTCGTCGCGACGTTTGCAACTTTGCTCTTTGTTCCCTGCGTGTTCGCGATGATGCATCGCAACGACAAAAAAGCCACGGAGTTCCATCTATGAACGTCAATCGCGAAGTCGCGGCCCCGAGCCGAATCCGACCCAAATGGTTCGCCGCAGTCGCCGGCCTTGTCCTTGCCGGCCTCGTTGTCTACGGCATCGTCGAACGCCACGACAATGTCACCGATCTCGAATCGGTCGCCGACGAAGAGTCCGTACCGCAGGTTCAGGTGATGACGCCTATCTCAGGGCCTGCTACGCGAACGGTCACGCTGCCGGGCAACATCAAGGCCTGGTACACCGCCCCCATCTATGCGCAGGTTACCGGCTACGTGCACAAGTGGTACGTGGACTACGGCGCGTTCGTCAAGGCAGGCACGTTACTCGCCACGATTGACGCGCCGGCGGTCGACGAGCAGTACCAGACGGCGGTCGCCAATCTCGACGTCGCGAAAACCAACGGCACGCTTGCCGATGTGACCGCGCAGCGCTGGCGGGCACTTGCGGGCACGGAAGCCGTCGCGCAGGAGGAGGTGGACGTTAAAGTCGCGGATGCCGCGGCGAAGAAGGCTCAAGTGCTGGCAGCCCAGCATGACCTCGCCCGCTATCACGCGCTGGAGGGGTTCAAGAATATCGTGGCGCCTTTCGACGGCGTCGTCACCTCGCGCGACACCGACGTAGGCAACTTTGTGAACGCAGCGGGCGGTGACGTCAGTTCTCGTGGGACCGCGGATGAGCTGTTCTCGGTAGCGGATATACACAAGATGCGGCTCTTCGTTTCCGTGCCGCAGGACTATGCAGACATGCTGAAGCCGGACCTCGAGGCGACCTTCACGCTGCCTCAGTACCCGGGCCGCCAGTTCAAGGCGACGCTCCTGACGACCGCGAACGCGTTCAACCCGCAGACGCGAACCGTCATCACGGAATTGGTGGCTGACAATCCGGACCATCTGATCTGGCCCGGCACCTATGCGACGGTTCGGTTTGTTGTTCCCAGCAACCAGAATGTGCTCGTCGTGCCCGAACAGGCGCTGCTGTTCCGCGACCAGGGCATGCAGCTGGCGCTCATCGGTTCGGATAACACGGTGCACCTGCAAAACGTCACGCTCGGGCTCAATCTGGGCCAGAACGTTCAAGTGCTCTCTGGCCTGAAACGCACCGACCGCTTCATCACCAATCCTTCTGCGGGCACGCTCGACGGCGAGAAAGTGCAAATCGTAACCGGCGTACCGGGCGTCGCGCCGCAAGCGGAGGTCCGAACCGCCGCATCGGAGCCGGCGCATTCAACGGAGAATCAGCACGGCAACATCGCAGCTGCGACGAGCGAGCCCAAATGATGCGTTATATCAATCCTCGTTGCCGTCCTGCCGTCGCCACGATTCTGGTGCTGTTCGGTTCGCTTGCCGGATGCAGCCTCGCGCCGCCTTATACGCCGCCGCAGATGGTGCTGCCCGCCAGTTACAAAGGAACGGGGCCCTTCGCGCTCGCGAATCCCGAAGCGCAGCTCGCGCCGGGTGACTGGTGGAACATGTTCGGCGACGAACAACTCAATCGCCTGGAAGCGAGCCTGAATGCCACCAACCCCAATCTTCAGGCGTCGGAGGAAACCTACACCCAGGCGCGCGATATCGTGGGCGAGGCCCGCTCGCAATTGTTTCCGCAGTTGAGTGCTCAGGCGGATGGATCGAAGAACCGTCAATCCGAGCACCGACTGTTCCGAGCCGCCGGCGCCGGGCCGAGTGAGGAAGGTTCGCTCGGCTATGGGGCGGCCCTGTCGTGGGAACCAGATTTCTGGGGCGAGATTCGGAATCGGACCAATTATGCGAAGTTCAATGCCCAAGCCACTGCGGCGATGGTTGCGTCAGCACGGTTGAGCCTCGAAATCGAACTGGCCAACGACTATATGGCGCTGCGGGGGCTCGACTCGGAGCATGCGGTCTACACGAAAACGCTCGCCTATTACAGCGAAGCGCTAAAGATCACGAAGCTGCGCTTTGCGGGGAAGATTGCGGCAGGTCTGGACGTCGAGCGGGCTCAGAACCAGCTTTCCTCTGCACAGGCGGCCGATACCGATATCCAGGCGCAGCGCGGTGTACTCGAACACGCGATCGCGGTGCTGGCAGGCGAAAACCCGTCAACCTTCAGCTTGGCCGCCGAAGGACTGTCATCCCTGGCGATTCCCAAGGTTCCGGCGGGCGTCCCCTCCGCGCTGCTGCAACGGCGCCCCGATATCGCACAATCCGAGCGACAGATGGCGGCGGAAAATGCCGCGATCGGCGTGGCGCGCGCGGCGTTCTATCCGAACATACAGCTGAGCGCCAATGCGGGATTCGAGGACGACGCGTTCGGCGGGCTCGCTTCCCTGCCCAACAGCCTCTGGTCGATCGGCGCATCGGCTGCGCTGCCGCTGTTCGAAGGCGGCCTGCGCAGAGCGGAGGAACAGCAGAGCAAGTCGGCGTTCACGCAGGCCGCAGACAATTACCGCGCGACTGTGCTACAGGCGTTTCGCGAGGTCGAGGACCAGCTCTTGCTGACGAACAGTCTCGTCTCGGAGAACACCCAGCAGCAAGATGCGCTCAAGGCAGCGCTCACGGTGCAGGACCTCGCACTGCGCCTCTATACCAACGGTCTGGACAACTACCTCAGTGTGACGGTTGCACAAGTCGCCGCGCTAAGCGCGGAGCTGGCAACAGTGCAGGTGCAGACCCGCCAACTACAAGCAGCTGCAGGGCTGATCGGCGCGGTGGGCGGCGGCTGGAGCACGGCGGATCTGCCGACCTCGAAGCAGACGATCGCGTTCGATCCGGTTGCGTTTCACCACGCGCCAGGTGATGTTCGCGAACCGAATTGAGGATGTGACGTGAGCGGCTTGACGGGTCCTTAAAAGCCGCCCGCTCGAGCCCTGGACTTCGAGCCTCCCGATTACCTATGCACACTACGCGGCAACTCGAATGGACATATCGAACCCGCTTCGATCACCCGTAAAGGAATCAAGATGACTGATCCGTCTGGACGTCAGGGTCTGGTAGGCGCTGCCGCATCCGCGGCCCCCCTCGGCGTGACCGCCACTGTCGATGCAGCTTCGTCCGGCAACCCGGACCGGCCGCCCGAAGGCCGGACCAACGCGAATAGCCCTGCCAACCCGAGCGGCCCAGGCCCGCTAAGCCGGACGCTCGCGGGCCGGTTCGCATCGTTCCAAGATCCGCCAGCCACCCCCGTCACTCGCACGCCGCCCTGCTGGAGCTCCTACTGCATCGCGCACAGGCGCTATCAGAACGGCGAATGGGCCGGTGCAGTGACGCACGACGAATTTTCGATTGCGGAAGACATCTCGGGCGTCAGCATCTGTGTCGCGGCCAACGGCGTGCCCGAAATGCAATGGCACCCGCAGGCCAGGTGGGCGATCACGGTGGATGTGTGGCTTCCGTGATCGCCATCGTACGCAAGTCTTGTTATCCAGCTGCCCGCGGCGTGTATCGAACCCGAGTGAAACGGATAAACGTTTTTTCGGCTCCATCGCGCGGCTTCAGTGAAAGAAGTTTCATCGTTTTCGAATTGCTCTTCCACTTATCGCAAGCGCTCGACGCGCATACTTCTGCCGGTTAGCCAGTCGCAGGAGTCGATATGCCTCATCAAATGCAAGTGGAACTTGTCAACGAATACGGCGATCAAGCGCTGCGGGTAACGATCGGCGGTAGCGCCGCGCTGCTCGACGTACCCGACCTCGACGCGTTGATCGCGCACCTTGCGCTGTTGCGCGCCCGGATGCGCCCCGAGGTGTCCAGGGAAGTGTTGTTACAGCATCGCTACGTGGTCGAAGTCGATCCGTGCTGGTACACCGAAAAGCATCCGCTGTTTGAAGGCGCGGTCGTATTCTTCCGGCATACGGGCTTCAACTGGACCGGCTTTGCCGTGCCGAAGGAAAGCCTCATCAGATTGATCGATGCGTTGACGATGCACGTGCAGGCATCGCTGGAAACCAACGGCATGCCGAACTGAGCGACGCGTCTGCTGTGAGCCCGGGCAGCATCGAAAACGCTCCGCGCACAGCGCTCGATGAAAAAGATTTCACAGTCGTGCGGCCGAACCGCTACCGACCGCTGCTTACACTGGGCTCTGACCGTTGCAAAAGCGCTGACATCGGCGCGCGGTCGCCAAGCTCTTCTGCCTCTAAAGGGAACGTCAAATGAAACTTCCGCTGATCCCCCTCGCCTTTGCCTGCGCCGCGTTCTGTGGCTCCGCCTTCGCGCAGACCGCCGCGCCCGCGAACTCCGCAGCCGGAATTATGTCTGCGCCGGTCAACCCGCCCTCCCCCTCAGCGCAAGCCGGCCAATGGTCGGCGCCGTATGGCCAGCCGGTGGCCGGCAAGACGCGTGCGGAGGTCTATCAGGAACTGATTCAGGCAGAGCAAGACGGCCAGGAGCAATACCTGAACAGTGAGCTCTACTCGCACGGCTAAAGCCATCCGGATTGCGACGAGACGACGCCCATGATGGAGGCCGGTCGGTCGACGCCGCGACGCATCGCGCGGCTCGGCGGCAACTTGTGATCGTCGCCGCCGGTGCGGTGGTGTCACGCTGCGCTGCCGACGCAACGCCTATTTCGGGAAATACAGGAAAGTAATGATGCAAAGCATCGACGACCTGGAGCCTTTCAAATGGATCAGATTCAGGGAATGCGCGTTTTCATGCGCGTGGTCGAGCTGAACAGCTTCGCGCACGCCGCGCGTCAGTTGGGTATGTCCGCCGCTGCCGTGACCCGTAGTATCAACATGCTCGAGGCGCATCTGAACTTGCGTCTGATCAACCGTTCCACCCGTTGCCTCGCATTGACGGAAGCGGGCGCCGAGTATCTCAAGGGATGCCGGAGGATCATCGACACGTTCGACGAGGTCGAGTCGAGTCTCATCAAGACGACGCGCTCCCCGCACGGAACGTTGAGGATAGGCACTGCCGCGACGTTCGCGGCATCGCAGCTTTGCGGGCTGCTCGCTGCCTATCACCAGGCGCAGCCGCTCGTCGACTTCGACGTATCCTCTTTCGACTCGCACATCGATATGATCGAAGGCGGATTCGATGTCGCGTTCACGGATATGCGGCGTCAACCCGACTCGTCGATGGTGAGCCGGGAACTCGCCCAGTTCGAAGAAATGCTCGTGGCGTCGCGCACCTATCTGGCCCGGTGCGGTGCACCCGCCAAACCTGCCGAACTCGGCTCACACAGCATGGTCATGGTTTCCGACGGCGCCGCCCGCACATGGGAATTGACGGACGGCAAAAAAATCTACCGCGTCCAGGCGCTGCGCAATGCACTGCGCACACCCAGTCATGCGGTGGCGCATGCAGCCGCTGTCAACCATCTGGGCATCGCCTTGCTGCCGATGCCAATCATCCGCCACGATCTCGAACGAGGCGCGCTAGTGCACGTTCTCGAGCAGTATCCTCTCAACGACGGCCGGCGCACCGTGTCGATCGTCTACTCTGGCCGCACTCAGTTGACTGCAAAAGTGCGCACCTTCATCGAGTTCTCGGTCGGTTTCTTCCGCGCCATGAATTCGTCCGTCCCACTACGCGAGGTGGCCTAAGCCAGCTTGCGCAACGGGTTGCGCGCAACGGGGAGAACACCCGGTGCCCGTCAGCGCTTCGCCGGACGATGCACCGCGTTGCGAAGCGGAGGCGGCGAGTACCTGTCGCCTGAACCAACGACACGAGCGGCGCGCTAACGCCGCAGCGATCCGCCCGGAGAAAAAAGTCATCGGGCTGTCTACCGGTTTCCGTGCGCACGCACGACGTCGTCTGAAAAAAACTTCACCTCCGTAAGGCCGTTCCGCAGGTCCCGCCGCTTTACCCTGCACAGCGACCGTCTCGTGTTCCACACCGTCGGCGCCGAGCCGCACCGCCGTCACCGCGTGTGCGTTCCCGTTCTTACTGGAGATAACATTATGTATCGCACCTTCAAGACCCTCGTTTTCACCGCACTGCTTGCCCTCACGACTTCTGCGTTCGCCGCCGGTAAGCTGACGCCTCAACAGTGTCAAGACTACCCTTTCACGCCGCTCAAAGGATCCGTGACTCACGCGCAATTGATGAACGAGTTGAGTGAATTGGAATCCGTCGGCTATCAGCCGGCGAACGGCGACGATGCCGATTATCCGGCTCCCCTCGAAAAAGCCGAGCACAAGCTGCACCTGAAGTACGAAGCCGACTGCGTGAGCGCCATGCAACCCAACATGTCGACGCAAGCCAATGTCACGCAATAGCGGGGCTGTCGACACGGGTCAGGCTGGCAGGAAACTGCAATGCCTGCCCGCGACAGATGCACGAATTACCGCCGCAACTTGATGAACATCGAGACATGACCGACGCATGAATATCTCTTCATGCTGGTACCGCCGTAGCGCTAGTCCCACCGATCTATCCTGATTTCAGCCCGATGCAATAAAGCTGCACCGGTCATTCATTCGCTTAATATGGAAAGTTAAGATGCGTAAACTCACTTTGACCGCGGCCGCATTTAGTCTGATCCTCTGCGCTCCCGCATTTGCACAGAGCACCGCCAGCAATCTCGGCGCCGGGGGCGCCACTGCCACGCCTGCGCCGCAAGTCGCACAGGCCGCAGCGCCTACTCAGCCGGGACAGTGGGTGCCGCCCTATGATGAAGCCGTTCAACCCAAGACGCGTGCCCAGGTCTATCAGGAACTCGTGCATGCCGAAAAGGACGGACAACTCGCGTACCTGAATTCGACTGTCTACGCCGGCGGCTAAGCGCCGCTGCAAGGAGCCTTCATGAACGCGATAAACAAGTCTCGCCAGCCTCGCGCGCTATACCGACATGCAGCGCGCCTTGCACTCGTCGTCACCGTGCTGCTGTCGGGCTGCGCGGCGCAAAACACCCAGGACCCTGGCGGTTGCGTTGGACCTGTGAGCTTTTGCAACGTCTACTTCGGGTCGTGAGCCGTCGGAGACAGAATGCCCGCCTGCGTGGGCATTCTGCTATCCGACAATGGAACAACGCGCGCCCGCCTCTGCAGCACCAGCGGGCCAACGGCAGCCGGACAGGCTAGCGGGAGCCAGAGATCCGATAACCGAAGCGGCTCACCGTTTCGATCTGAACATCCGGGAATCTTTGCGCCAGCTTCTTGCGCAGACGCGAGACCACCAGATTGACGCTTGCGGGATCGACATCTTCTTTTTCTGACCATGCATACCGGACTAACTGATCCCGCGGCACTGGCATGTTCGGCTGGCGCAGCAGGCATTCGAGAAGCTGGAACTCACGCTTCGTCAGCGGAAGACGGACATTCGCGTCGGCGAGTTCGCGCGTTGCCGCGTCGAGCGTCAGGAGTGCGGCCGCCGTGCCCGTTTGGTTCGCTGGCTTCAATGACGATCGATACAACGCCAGCATCCGCTCGTGGATTTCGATGAACGACCACGGGTACGACAGACAGGCGTCGGCACCGGCACGCAGAACCTTGATCCGATCCTGCGTGGCGATTGAACGCACCATCGCCACGACGATGGCACCATTCGGCAGACTCGCGAACAGCGGCACGGCGGCGAGCATCGCTGCGTGGTCGGCTGGATCGGCAGCGAGCACGACGACGGCGTCGAACGGCTCATGAGACGCGACGAACAGCGCGTCGCGCGTGTCCTCCGCACGCTGCAGGCTATGTGCGCTTTCCTGGAATGCCTTGTGTAACCAGCCGGCTTCAGGAATGGCCGGTGACACCAATAGAATGCGCATGCGAACAGCTCGAATCGATGAGTTTAGTTGCGGATAAGGATACGGCGGGCTACACGAGTGTATGCGGCCAGCACTCGACCGTCATACGGGTGCCCGGGGTGGCGTCTTCAATGGTCAGCCTGAAGTCGTGGAGCCTCATGATCGCGCATACGACACTCAAACCGAGTCCCGATCCCGCAAGATGCCGGGTTTGCTCAGCGCGGTAAAACCGCTGCATGACGGCCCCGCGTTCGGTACTGGGAATGCCGGGCCCGTTGTCGGTCACGACCGCTTGTGGACCGCGTGGCGTTTGCCTCAGTTCGATTGTGACTGCTCCGCTATCGGGCGTGAATTTCACCGCATTATCGACAAGATTGCTCAACGCTTCGAACAGCAATGCGCGGTCGCCGTGAACGCGCTTGACGGGTTCTGTGTGCACCGTCAATGCGATCGAGCGCGTCTCGGCAAGCGGCTCATACAGTTCACAGATATCGCGCACCAGGTCTTCGAGTTGCATCTGTGCAAATCCCCCGCGACGTTGCAACGCGCCGATCTCCGAGATGCGCAGCATCGCACGAAAGCGCTCGAGCAATTGATCCGTTTCCGTGCGCGCGCGCGACAGTATGTCCAGAAGCACGGAATCCCCACGCGGCCGCGCGCGCTCGTCGATGTGGGCAAGCAGCGTGCGCACGTGAGCAAGTGGCGTGCGAAGGTCGTGCGCAATGCCGTCGCACGCGTCTTTGACTTCGGTCATCAGCCGTTCGACCTCATCGAGCATGTGATTGACAAGATGCGCGAGCATGTCGAGTTCATCCCGGCCGCCCACGGGCAACCGTTGATGCATATCGCCTTGCGCGATCCGCTGCGTGACCCGCCGGACGTCTCGCACGCGGCGCGCTTGCCGCAAGCTCAACACAAGTCCACCGGTCATCCCGGCGATCAGGCAGAACACGCCGGCAATGACCAGCGTCTTCACGATGTCGTCGCGGATCCGGATGATATGGGTGAGGTCGCGCGCCACGACCAGAATGTCGCCGTTGGAGGTGCGATTCGCCATCGCGCGCACCACGGGTGCGCTGAAGCCCTCGCCCACAGGCAGCGTGTGAGGCAGCGTGACGGGACGGCGGTCGGTCGGCACTTCACGTGGCAGGCGCACCACGTCGCCCGCAACATGCTGGCCCTGCGCGGTAAACAGGCCATAGTAGTCCACATGCATACGCTCGCGCTCGATACGGCGCTGAACGGCTTCGGCTACCCCGTCAGGCGGCAGTGAATCGAAATAGGCGAGCTGCCACTTCATCACGATATCGTTCTGGCGCTCCATTTCTCTCGTCACGACAAACGACAGCACGGCAAGCAGCGTCATGACCGTGATCGCGAACATCAACCCGTACGCAGACAGGAGTCGAAAGCTCGCCGTACGCCAGCGGCGCACTTGGCTTGAGCGAGGTGCAATGGTCATCTGGTTAGCGAATGATCGATTAGCCGAAGGTATAGCCTGAGCCGCGTACTGTCTGAATCATGGGCTGTGTGCCCGCCGGATCGATCTTTTTGCGCAGCCTCCCCATATGGACGTCGATCAGGTTCGTGCCGGGATCGAAGTGATAGCTCCACACCGCCTCGAACAGCATGGTACGGGTGATCGTTCGCCCAGCATGGCGCATCATGTACTCAAGCACCCGATACTCAGTCGGCAGAAGAGGAATTTCCTGCCCATCGCGCGTAACCTTGCGTGAGATGAGATCGAGTTCGATGGGACCGACACTCAGCGTCGTTTCCGACTGCGCGGGCGGCGTCGCGCGTCGGCGCAGCAGCACTTCCAGCCGCGCAACCATTTCTTCCGGATCGAACGGCTTCGTCAGATAGTCGTCGCCGCCCGCGCGCAACCCCCGCACTCGCTCGTCGACATCGCCCAGCGCGCTCACCATCAGGACGGGCGTGGTAATGCCGATGCTGCGCATCGTTTTCAATATCGTCAGACCATCGACTCCGGGCAACATGCGGTCGAGGGTGATGACATCGTATTCGTCGTTGAGTGCGTGAGTCATGCCTTCGCGCCCATCGCTGACGCGCCGGACGGAGTATCCGCGTCGCGTCAGTTCATTGACGATTTCGTTGGCGGCGATATCGTCATCTTCAATTGTGAGCACTCGCAACATAGGTCTGCTTCGGGCACCGGCCGATCCGAAAAAAAGGGATGATCGTTAAAAGGTCGCACCCGCACGCGACAGACCGCATGGTTTTCAAGTGCGTTTTTCGCACGTCAGCGTAGCGTCATAGCTGGGGGCGCAACCGCAACATTTCCATGAAAAAAAATATAACAACCGGACGCTTCGCACCGGAGCCACCGGAAGGCGCGGACGTTCCTGACTTTTTGAAACGTGGGACAACGACTAAGGAGATCGGCTTAAACGGCCGACTGGACACTCGAGCTACCGGCTACGATTGGGCTCGCGCGACAGCGGACGTCTGCTGGCGCTCTGCGACGCCCTGCATTCCGTCCGACGATCAGCATCGCCCGCGGCGCGGCACAGTGCGCAGGCGAACAGCACAAGAATGCCCCATGCGGACAGGCCCGCAGTCACGATCATTCCGGTCATCATGGCTCCCAGCAGGACGTAGATCCGCTGTCTTCCCCAGTCATTTCGGCGAAACACTTCGCACACGAGACGGCGGTGATATTGGGCCAAAGGCTCTCGCGCTGCCGGACGTCAACCTCCAACTTGCCACATTCATTGCAGCGATCCAGCACACGGACCTCCATCGGGCGGCGGCGCCATTGTTCGAACGTGTTCATTTCAGCATTCCTCGTGTTGATATGCGACAGCGACGGCGACGACGTTGGAGGCCATCTCCCGCAGTTGCGCTGACGTCGGAGGATCTCGGCGCAGCGCGAGCAAATCCTTTGAGATCGTGGTCATCGTTGCGTTCACTCGAAATAGATCCGGCCAGGGTCAACAGCCCGGTGATACACGTTCTTGATCAGCCAGGGCACGAACGTATAGTCGTCGCACGGGTTGTTAGCGAGATATACCCGGTTACGCGCAACGTCGGACTGGCTGACATTCACATGAAATAGGCAAGTCCATGGAATCAAGATAGACGGACCACTTCAGGAAAACCATTCTACGAACGGTCACTGCGGTTCTACTTGGGCATAGCGCGCTTATACGTTTGGATACGTCCTTCACGTTCCATCCTTCTGCGGCCGGTCGCGTTGATACGGCTATAGCAGGTGTATCGCGCTATCGCGTTATGGTGGGCCCGGGCGGTAGCAGGAATGTACCCATTTGCGCAAAGGTGATTTCGATGTCCGGCACTTCAGAGGCGAGCGGCCCGCACCTATAGTCGGTTCAGCTTTCGGACGCTAACCACGAGTTCCGGGGCCCGCACGAAGCTTCCCGAATCTTATGGAACAGACTATGTCGACCACGACGTCGGCGTAGAAAACCAAGAATGCGCGCACCTTTGACGATACCATTTTCTTCGGGGGTAGACCGCCCAGACCACTAGCACGAAACGGCACGTTGATCAGACTGATCCGCTGCAGTTGCACGCTAACCTCTT
>NZ_DASXHN010000341.1:0-40119 GCF_036488505.1 Paraburkholderia sp.
ATCTCTTCGAACTCGTCGCGGTTATATGCGATACCGCCGCCCGAACCGCCCAGCGTGAACGACGGACGGATCACGACCGGATAACCGCCGCTGCCCGTTTGCACAGCAATGTCGGCCTGCACCTGCAGCGCTTCTTCCATCGAATGCGCGGTGCCCGACTTGGCCGAACCGAGGCCAATTTTCGTCATCGCGTCCTTGAACTTCTGGCGGTCTTCCGCCTTGTCGATCGCTTCCGGCGATGCGCCGATCAGCTCGACCTTGTACTTGTCCAGCACGCCGTGTGCGTGGAGATCCAGCGCGCAGTTCAGCGCCGTCTGACCGCCCATCGTCGGCAGGATCGCGTCCGGGCGCTCCTTGGCGATGATGCGCTCCACCACTTCCCACGTGATCGGCTCGATATAAGTCACGTCGGCCGTGTTCGGGTCGGTCATGATCGTCGCCGGATTGCTGTTGACGAGAATGACCTTGTAGCCTTCCTCACGCAGCGCCTTGCATGCCTGCGCGCCCGAATAGTCGAATTCGCACGCCTGGCCGATGATGATCGGACCCGCGCCGATGATGAGGATGCTCTTGATGTCTGTCCGCTTGGGCATAACGCTCTCGCTAATGTATTCCTGAATTCTTTCCGTCCGCGCGCGCCGTTCTCATGTTGCGCGCGCTGTTCGCGGCGCGCCCGCCGCGCATTGGCGCGCGGCCGCGGTGCGCCGCCGCTGCCGCGTTCCGGCGGCCGCTTTGCAGCGTTACGCTGCCGCGCTGTTGCCGCCCTTGTGCGCGTCCATTAACGCGGTGAAGCGGTCGAACAGATACGCGATGTCGTGCGGACCGGGCGACGCTTCCGGGTGGCCCTGGAAGCAGAACGCCGGCTTGTCGGTCAATGCGAAACCTTGCAGCGTGCCGTCGAACAGCGACACGTGAGTCACGCGGGCGTTGGCCGGCAACGTGGCGGCATCGACCGCGAAACCGTGGTTCTGCGATGTGATGATCACGCGGCCGTCGTCGAGATCCTTGACCGGATGGTTCGCGCCGTGGTGGCCGGTCTTCATCTTCATCGTCTTGCCGCCGACCGCGAGGCCCATGATCTGATGGCCAAGACAAATACCGAAGGTCGGAATGCCGCGTTCGATGAACGCCTTCGTCGCCGCGATCGCGTAGTCGCACGGTTCCGGGTCGCCGGGGCCGTTCGACAGGAACACGCCGTCCGGGTTAAGCGCGAGCGCGTCGGCGGCGCTGGCCTGCGCCGGCAGCACGGTGACGTGGCAGCCGCGCTCGGCCAGCATGCGCAGAATGTTCTGCTTGACGCCGTAGTCGAACGCGACGACGTGGTACTTCGGCGCCGTCTGCTCGCCGTAGCCGGTGCCCAGACGCCATTCCGTGCGGGTCCAGTCGTAGCTTTGCCGGGTCGACACTACCTTCGCGAGATCCATACCGGCGAGGCCCGGGAACGAGCGCGCGAGTTCGATGGCTTTCGCCTGGTCGTCGGAACCGGCCAGGATCGCGCCGTTCTGCGCGCCCTTGTCGCGCAGAATACGGGTGAGCTTGCGGGTGTCGATGCCGGCGATGGCCACCACGCCTTCGTCCTGCAGGTATTGCGAGAGCGTGCGCTCCATGCGGAAGTTCGACGCGAGAACCGGCAGATCGCGAATGATCAGACCGGCGGCATGGACTTTCGTCGCTTCGACGTCTTCGGCGTTCACGCCGACGTTGCCGATATGCGGATACGTGAGGGTGACGATCTGGCGCGCGTAGCTCGGGTCAGTCAGGATTTCCTGATAGCCGGTGATAGCCGTGTTGAACACGACTTCGCCAATAGTGTGCCCGGGGGCGCCGATCGAATAGCCACGAAAGACCGTGCCGTCGGCGAGCGCGAGAAGAGCGGGAGAAAATGACGGCAACACGGGAGACTCCTTGGGGAGCACCCTGTTGCCGACCTGTCTATCCGATTGCGAGCCGCAGCGAATCACATCGTGAATGTGCGCGCAGACTCACTCGCGTGCTGCCGGTAACGCTGCAAGAGGCGCGATGGTCCATTGTGTGGACGGCGCGGCTGGGTGTCGGGGCCCTTCTTGCGGCGCCAATGGCGCGCGGCGGACGAACGGTGTGGGAGAGGTAGGCGCTAGGGTGCGGGTTGATAAGCTCAAACCTTCGAATTATAGCCTGAAACCACCCCTCCCTCCAAATCCGGGATGAGACGCGAGCCGTGCCAGACGGCTTCGATTCAGGACCGGAACTTTGCCGGGCGGCGTTTAGCGCGGACCTGGCCGTGAAGCTCCCTGGTCGCTCAGCGCGGCAATATGGACGAAGACGGCACGTCGAGAGCACCGATGCGATGGCAGCACACCAGCAGCACCCCCTCAAGCCTCCCGCTCGGCGCGCATTTCGGTCGCCCCGGCGAGCTGGCGGCCCGGCAGCACATACCAGATCGCGCTCAGCACCTGCAACGCGACCAGGATTTCCCAGGCGCTCAGATGCGCGACCGCCGGATAATGCCCGTCGCTCGCCGGCCAGTGCGACAGCACGGCGCCGACGCCAATCTGCAAGCCGAAGATCAATAGAAAAAGAATCAGCGTCAGTGTCGTGTTCACCCGGCCGATCATCTCCGCCGGGAAATGCCGGGCCATCACCGCGTAGCTGAGAATACCGGTGCCGCCGAAAATGCCGTATGCCGCCCACAGCAGGCTCGCGGGCAGCGGCGCGTTGAACATGATCAGCAATTGCGTGAGCACGTAAAGGGCCATGCCGATACCGCAAAAAGCGTACAGCGAGACGCCGAGTCGCTCCAGAGTGCGCGCTGCCGCGCCGAACCCGACGCAACCGGCCATCATCGCAATACCGATGATCGACACCAGCGCTGCGGCTTCGCGCGGCTCGAAGCCCTGCACGTCGCGCAGCCAGGCACCCACCCAAAGCGACTGCATCGCATAGAAAACGCCCTGCGTGACGACCGAAAACGACGCGATTTTCCAGAACGCGGCGCTGCGCAGAATATGCCACGTGCCCTTGAACTGCGCGGCCAGACTCGCCTGACCGTGGGTTTCGCGCGCGTGCGGCGCGAGCGTCCACTGCGCGAGCGCCACCGCCACCGTCAGCACGCCCAGCCCGGCGCAGACCGCGCGCCAGCTCGCGAAGCCCAGCACCCACGTCAGCGGCGAGCCCACCATCACGCCGCCGAACCCACCGATCGCCATCACGAGCCCGTTCATCAACGGCAGGCGCGCGGCGGGAAAATGCTGGGCGAGCGCCTTGAACGCGGCGCCCAGGCAAACCGACACGCCGACGCCGATCAGCAGCCGCCCCGCCATCATCGTGCCGAGGCTCTGTGCAGCGCCGAAGATCCAGATGCCGGCTGCCGCAAAGAGCAGCGTACCGGCCGTCACGCGCCGCGTGCCGAAGTGGTCGAGCAGCACGCCGGCCGGAATCTGCGCGCCGGCGAAGCCGAGGAAGTAGAGGCTCGTGAGCAGTCCCAGATCGGCGGCCGACAGGCCAAGGTCGCGCGTGATGAACGGCGCGAAGCCGAGATTGACGCCGCGAAACACGTAGGAAACGAAATAGCCGGCGGAGAAAAGCAGAAACACGCGCAGTTGGGTCGACGACATGAGCGAGGAATAGGTCTGGAGCTCGGCGAGTCCAACGCGGATCAGTATGGATGCGCCGAGACGGACAAAGCACGAACAATAAAGGAAATGCGGCAGAAGCGCCGAATCGTCCGCACAATGAAAAACGCCGTCACCTCGGGTGACGGCGTTGCAGAACACGTTGCGCGACCGGAGCGCAATCCATGCGCTGCTCAGCAACGCACGCGGTCACTCCCGCGAGAGCCGCTATCGGCCTACTTACCCTTCTTCTTCCCGTCGGCCACGGTCTTGGGGCGGCTCTCTGACGTGGTCTTCGACGCCGCTCTGCCGGACGTGGACACCGACACTTTCGTCACCTTGCCCTTGCTGGCAACGGGCGCAGCCGGCTTGCTGCCGCCGGCAGCCTTGCCGGCCGGCTCGGACACCTTGACGATCGCGGAACGGCCGCGCCCCTTCCGCGATGCGTTCCGTGGCTCCGCGACGTGGGTACCGATCCTCTGCACGCCGCCGCCCTGCATTTCCGTGGCGATCTTTTCCGGCCCTGGCTCGCTCGGCACCGCTTTACCGACCGGCACGTGCAGCACGATCACCTGACCGCGCGACACCTGATCGCGGTGTGTCTTGTTCCACGCCTTCACCTGACCGACCGATACGCCATAGCGCACCGCAATGGCAGCCATCGACTGGTTGCGGCGCACGCGGATCAGCATCTTGCGGGTGTCGGGAACGTCGGGCTCCATCGCGAGCACCGCGCTTTCCGCGACGTCGGCGCTGATGTCCTCGTCGTCGTCCGAGCCGCGCGGCACGACGATCGTCGAGCCCGGTTTCAGACGCATGCCGACCGGAATCTTATTCACTTCCATCAGCGTGTCGGCGTCGACACCGATCTTCTGCGCAATCGCCGCCGGGGTCGCGCGTTGATCGACCGTGTAGGTGGTCCATGAAGAAAGCGAGCCCGGATAAGCCTTCAGATTGCGCTCGAACGCGGATGCGTTGTCGAACGGCAGCAGGATCTGAGGCTGTGTCGCGCCGAGGATCACCGGCTTTCTGAACGACGGGTTCAGCGAGCGGAATTCGTCGGTCGACATATTGGCGAGCCGCGCGGCGACGTCGACGTCGATGTCGTGCGACGTGGTCACCGTCACGAAGTACGGGTGGTTCGGAATCGCCGGCAGCGTCAGCCCGTACATCTGCGGGTTCATCACGATGTTCTTGACTGCCTGCAGCTTGGGCACGTAGTTGCGCGTCTCGTTCGGCATGCGCAGGCTCAGATAGTCGGTGGGCAGGCCCGCCGCCTCGTTGCGCGCGATCGCCCGCTGTACGTTGCCCTCGCCCCAGTTGTACGCGGCAAGCGCGAGCTGCCAGTCGCCGAACATATCGTGCAGCTTCGACAGATAGTCGAGCGCCGCGCTGGTGGACGCGAGCACGTCGCGGCGCTCGTCCTGCCACATGTTCTGCTTGAGGTTGTAGGTGCGCCCTGTGCCCGGCATGAACTGCCACATGCCGGCGGCCTTCGCGACCGATAGCGCCTGCGGGCTATAAGCGGATTCGATGAATGGCAACAGCGCGAGCTCGGTCGGCATATGACGCGCCTCGAGCTCCTCGACGATGTGATACAGGTATTTCTGCGAGCGCTCGGTCATGCGCTGCACGTAGTCGGGACGCTGCAGGTACCAGTTCAGTTGCATGTCGACGAGGTCGGTCTGCAGGTCCGGCATCTGGAAGCCGCGGCGAATGCGGCCCCACAGATCTGCGTCCTCGCTCGTCAACTGATCGACGGAACCCTGATCGACATTGATGGTTTCTTTGGCGGTGGCGCTTTTGCGGAGGGCGTCGGCTACGGCTTGCTGGCTGGCGGGATTGGTGGCGGTGTTCGTTGTCGGTCCCTGACTCGCACAGGCGGCGAGTGTCAGGACCAATAACGCACTTAAGATAAATCGCATGAACGTCTCGGCTTCCACGAGGGCTGGAATTTGCAGCCGATAGTACGAAACGGCAACGTTTCCGTCAATTGGAAAATCGAGAAAAAAATCAACCAAATCTTGGGCTTGGCGAATTTTTCCGATTCATCGCGCGAAGAAGGCCAAATGCGTCGCTTCAACGGAAGCGATTTTTCCACTCGCGCATCAGCGTAAAAGCCGTCAAACGATCGGGCACCGCTTCGTGCAACTGCTCGCGCAGGCTCGCCTGAAGCGCCGGTTCGCCAGCGCGCAGGAACGGGTTCACCGCGCGCTCGTGGGCGATCGTGGTCGGCAGCGTCGGCACGCGGCGCGCGCGCAGTTCGCTCGCCTTGTCGCGCCACGCTTGCAGTTCGGCGTTGTGCGGCTCGCACGCGAGCGCGAAGCGGATGTTCGACAGCGTGTACTCGTGCGCGCAATGCACTTCGGTCGCCCCGGGCAGCGCGGCAAGCGCATCGAGCGATGTGAGCATCTGCGCGGGTGTGCCTTCGAACAACCGTCCGCAGCCGCAGGCGAACAGCGTATCGCCGCAAAACACGTGCGGCGCGCCGCGCTGGTCGCCCGCCTGGAAATACGCGATGTGGCCGCTCGTGTGACCGGGCACGTCGAGCACGCTGAATTCGAGCGCGGGCGCCGTGATCGTCACGCGATCGCCGTTCTCAACACGATGCGTAACCTGCGCGATCGCTTCTCGGGCGGGCCCGAAGACCGGTACGTCCTGGCCGATCAGCAGATCGGCCAATCCACCGACGTGGTCTTGATGGTGGTGCGTGAGTAAAATAGCGCTCAACTGCCATCCTCGTTGGGCCAGACAGGCGCGCACAGGGGCGGCATCGCCCGGATCGACGACGACCGCGTGGCGTCCGTCGGCAATGACCCAGATGTAGTTGTCTTCAAACGCCGGGACCGGTACGTACTCGAGCGCATTCATAGGCGACGCAATTTTGATATGACTGACCGAGCGATTATAGACTGGCCCGCCTGGACCGATTCGCCGCCCGGCCGCTACGTGCTCGACTGGGAGCAGACCCAGCTCGATCGCGTGGTGTCGGATGTGTTCGGCTATCACGCGTTGCAACTCGGGCTGCCGCAGCTCGACGCACTGCGCGAAAACCGCATGCCGTGCCGCGGCCTCGTGCTCGACGCGGCGAGCGGAGCCAGTGCGCCGTACACGTATCCGCGGCTCGCGCATGCTGCACGCGCCGGCGCGAATCCGCAAAGCGCGGCCGGCTTGCACACGCCGGGCGGACGCAGCACAGTCTGGTGCGACCTGCTCGACCTGCCGTTCGAAGCGCAGAGCGTCGACCTGATCGTCATGCCCCACACGCTGGAATTCACCGGCGACCCGCACCGGCTGCTGCGCGAGGCCGAGCGCGTGCTGATGCCCGAGGGGCAACTGATCATCCTGGGCTTCAATTCGCTGTCGCTGTGGGGTGTGCGGCAGTCGATCGGAAAAATGACAGGCCGCCCGTTCGTGCCCGCCGCCGTCGACCTGATCGCGTTCACGCGCCTGAAGGACTGGATCAAGCTGCTGGGCTTCGACCTTGAACGCGGGCGCTTTGGCTGCTATCGTCCGCCGCTTGCAAGCGATCAGTGGCTCTCGCGCTACGGCTTCATGGAATCCGCCGGCGACCGCTGGTGGCCGATTTTCGGCGCCACCTACATGATCAAGGCGATCAAGCGCGTGCGCGGCATGCGCCTCGTCGGTCCGCTCAAAGTAAAAAAACCCGTGCTCGCCACGGGGCTCGCGCCTGCTGCCACACCGAATACACGCAATCACATCGAATGACTCCGGACCACATCGACATTTACACCGACGGCGCCTGCAAGGGTAATCCCGGCCCCGGCGGCTGGGGCGCACTGCTGCGCTTCGGCAGCCAGGAAAAAGAACTGTTTGGCGGCGAAGCCAACACGACCAACAACCGGATGGAGCTGATGGGCGTGATCGCGGCGCTCGAGGCGCTGAAGCGTCCATGCAACGTGATCGTGCATACCGACTCGCAGTACGTGCAGAAGGGCATCAGCGAGTGGATTCACGGCTGGAAGAAGAAAGGCTGGGTCACCGCGGCCCGGCAGCCTGTGAAAAACGCCGATCTATGGAAGCGGCTCGATGCGCTCGTCGCGCAACATGAAGTCGAATGGCGCTGGGTGCGCGGCCATAATGGGCACCCGGAAAACGAGCGCGCCGATCAGCTCGCCAATCGCGGGGTCGCGTCCCTCGCGCAGATATAGCCAGACCGCGGATTCGGCGATAACGTCCGCCGCACTCTGCGCACCTCCCGCTTTTTTTTGCCGCACTTTTTCGAAGCAGGCCAATCCGACATGCGTCAACTCATCCTCGATACCGAAACGACCGGCCTGAACCCTCGTGGTGGCGACCGGATTCTGGAACTAGGTTGTGTCGAGCTGGTGAACCGCCGGCTCACCGGCAATAACCTGCACTTCTATGTCAATCCCGAGCGCGATAGCGATCCGGGCGCGCTTGCCGTGCACGGCCTCACCACGGAGTTTTTGAGCGATAAGCCGAAGTTCGGCGAGATCGTCGACCAGTTTCGGGACTTCATCCAGGGTGCGGATCTGATCATTCACAACGCGCCGTTCGACATCGGCTTTCTCGACGCGGAGTTTGCGCTGCTTGGCTTGCCGCCGGTGAGCCATCACTGCGGCGAGATCATCGACACGCTCGCGCAAGCGAAGCAGATGTTCCCCGGCAAACGTAATTCGCTCGACGCACTCTGCGATCGCTTTGGCATCAGCAACGCGCATCGCACGCTGCACGGCGCGCTGCTCGACTCGGAGCTGCTCGCGGAAGTCTATCTGGCGATGACGCGTGGTCAGGAAAGCCTCGTTATCGATATGCTCGGCGCAGCGCAGACCAGCAGCGATATTCATACGCCGCGCGTCGCGCTAGAGTCGCTGGAATTGCTCGTGATCGCCGCGAATGTCGATGAAATCGCTGCGCACGAAGCGGTGCTCGACGATCTCGATAAGGCGATCAAACGCGCAAGCGTGTGGCGCTTCGAAGCTGCGCCGGCAACCGATGAGCAGACCGCTTAAAAAGTCCTCGACGAAGCCCAAAAACCCTGACATAATTTGAATCTCTTCGGGTGGTTAGCTCAGCGGTAGAGCACTGCCTTCACACGGCAGGGGTCACTGGTTCGATCCCAGTACTACCCACCAGAATCTTGGTGCGTCGATCACCGAAGACTAAAGGGCTGCGCAGCAATGCGTAAGCCCTTTTCTATTTGCGCTGCTTGCCCTTCGAAGTCGCGTGTCGCAAGGTCGGTTCCACCTGGTCGATGTTGCTGCGTTGCTCGTCGCAACCGGTCATAGACAGTCGCCGCACCGCGCGAGCTCACCGCTTTCATGCGCGAGGCTGATCGGCCCACCGGCAACTCATCGGTTTGCGAGCGCCCTGTACTGCTGATATATTCGGCTCTCCTGGGCATTCGTCCCATCCGGCTTCGGCCGGTTTCTCTACCGCACACCATGACAGGGAGGCGTCACATGTTCACAGTGCATCGCGCGCTCCCTTGCACGGTTCCGCGACCGTCGGCACGCCCGGCACGACAGATGCGACCTTAACGCCGCAGTGTCGTCGCGATGCGGGCCTGCGTCGAGAGGCGCGCCGCATCGATTCCAGACAGTCTTTGTTCCGCTTACCTCTGTAGTTTGTCGTGCGGTCGACCGCACACATTCCCGCATCGATACGTCGACTGTCCATCACTTTTCCTTCTGATTGGAACCTCGGTGCGCTCACGCGACGCCGGGTGGTAGTAAATGGCCATCAAGACAAAACTCGACTTCCGCGGACAAGCCTTCAAGGACGTCCTCGGCTTTACCTTCCGTCACTGGGCGCGGCAGCCGTGGCGCATCGTCGTGATTGCGGCGCTTGCGCTGTTCGCCGCGCTCGCGGATATCCTGACACCGCTATTCGCCGGGCGCCTCGTCGACGCGATCGCGGCCGGGCCGGCCTCATCGGGGCCCGCGTGGCGCCACGCGCTCGAGGCGTTCGGCGTGCTCGCCGCGCTCGGCGTGAGCGCGACGCTGCTGCGTCAGGGCGTCTATTTCAACATCATCCGCTTCACGCTCAAGATGATGAGCGAGATCGCCGCGAGCGCGTTTCATCGCGTGCAGCGCTTTTCGACCGACTGGCACGCCAACAGCTTCGCCGGCTCCACGGTGCGCAAGATCACGCGCGGGATGTGGGCGCTCGATCTGCTCAACGATACCCTGCTGATCGCACTGCTGCCGTCGCTGGTGATGCTGGTCGGTGCAACCGCGCTGCTCGGCTGGCGCTGGCCGATGATGGGCGTCGTCGTCGGCACCGGTTCGGTGTTGTACATCGTCGTGAGCGTGGCCGTGTCGCTCGGCTTCGTCGCGCCGGCCGCGCGCCTCGCGAACGCATGGGACACACGGATGGGCGGTGCGTTGGCCGACGCGGTAAGCTGCAACGGGGTCGTCAAGGCATTCGGCGCCGAAGCGCGCGAAGATGCGCGCCTTGAACACGTGATCCGCAAATGGCGCCAACGCACCGGCCGCATGTGGAAGCGCGGCACGCTCAATGGCGGCATCCAGGGCGGCATGCTGGTCGCGATCCAGGCAGCGATTCTCGGCGTGGCGCTGCTGCTTTGGGCGCGCGGTGAAGCGGGCGTCGGCGACATCACGTTCGCGTTGACGATGTTCTTCATGCTGCAAGGCTATCTACGCGACATCGGCATGCACATCCGCAACCTGCAGCGCTCGGTCAACGACATGGAGGAACTGGTGTCGCTCGAGAGCCAGCCGCTCGGCGTCGAAGATCGTGCCGGCGCGGGCCCGATTGCGATCGGCAACGGCGAGATCCGCTTCGAGCGCGTGTCGTTCCACTATGGCGCGCACAGCCGCCCGCTCTACGACGACTTCTCCGTGCGCATCGCGCCGGGAGAGCGCGTCGGACTCGTCGGCCATTCGGGCTCGGGCAAGACGACCTTCATCAAGCTGATCCAGCGCCTGCACGATATGTCAGGCGGGCGGATCACGATCGACGGCCAGGACATCGCGCAGGTACGACAAGCGTCGCTGCGCAGCCAGATTGCGATCGTGCAGCAGGAGCCGGTGCTGTTTCACCGCTCGATCGCCGAGAACATCGCGTATGGCCGGCCCGATGCGAGCCGCGCCGAGATCGAGCGCGCCGCGCGGCTCGCGAGCGCGCACGACTTCATCGCCGCACTGCCCAACGGCTACGAAACGCTGGTCGGCGAACGCGGGATCAAGCTGTCAGGTGGCGAGCGTCAGCGCGTTGCGATCGCGCGGGCGTTTCTCGCCGACGCGCGGATCCTGATTCTCGACGAAGCTACCTCGAGCCTCGACAGCGAAAGTGAAGTGCTGATCCAGCGCGCGATGGAGCGGCTGATGCAAGGGCGCACCACGCTGGTCGTCGCGCACCGGCTATCGACGGTGCGGGCGCTGGACCGGCTGCTCGTGCTGGACAAGGGCAAGGTGATCGAGGAAGGCAGCCACGACGCGCTGATCAAACGCGAGAACGGTCTGTACCGGCGGCTCTTCGAACGTCAGGCGCTGGAATTGATCAAGGGCCTCGGCGAGTCGGAGCTCGGGCGCAAGACCCCGAGCGTCGATGCAGAGCACGTCGACGATTCGGGGCTACTGATCGACTAGCGCGGCAAAAGCGATGCGCCAATTGGCGCGGTGAACGGGGTGCCGGGCACGGCAGTCAGCGCCGCCCCCGGCACTGAATAGAGATGAGCGGACAAGCGAGACGAGCGGGACAGGCCGCGCTACACGACGCCGGCTGGAAGGCCGACGCCGCGCGCCATGCCGGTCGCGGCAAACACCATCAGGACCAGCAGTGCCGTCTGGATCACGCTGAAGTGCGCATACGAACGCGCCTTCTTCAGATTCGGCGCGGCGCCGCCGCGGATCGACGCTCGCCAGCGCATCAGGCCGAGCATCGTCGGCACTTCGAGAATCAGTATAAGCAACAGTAGTGTCATCTTCACGTGAAAGAGCGGCTCGTGCAGATAGTAGTCGGCACCTTTCTCGTAACCGCCGAACACGCGCAGCAGCCCGGTGGCGATCAGCACCAGCGCGGAGAGTCCCCAGCGCGTGTCCGCTCGAAACACGGAGCGCAACGCGGCGGGCACCGACGCGCGACGCAGTGACCACGTGCGCCGGAGAATCGACGCGAGCGCGAAACCATAAGCGAGCAGATGTAGGGCGGCAAGCAACCAGCGAACCAGCATAGCGACTCCTGCGAAACACGCGATACGATCGATGTGTGTCCGTCTCGCCCGCCTTCGGGCACCGGGCGTCATGACTGCATTATCGGCGAAGCTCCACTGTGCGACGCTCGCATCGGCCACGCGATGTGGTCGATAGCACAAAGCGCACCGCGTCAGACTTGCCGCAGCGTCGTGTCGAGTGAGCGCGCGGCGACCCGGTCGCCTTCGGTTGTCAGCGCGGCGCGAAAGACGGTTTGCCGGTTATGGCCCGCGGCGGCGGGTGAATCCCACAGCAGTTCGACTTTCGGACGCATGCCAAAGGTGCTGCGCGCAAGCGACGGCGCGGCCACTGAACCCATCGGCGCGGCCGACGCACCCGCGTCCCCCGCCGCGGCAAACACCACGGAAGGCGTGGGCGCCCGCGTCGAGCGCGTGTCCGTTCCGCTCGCCCACCGCACGGACAATTCGCGTGCATCGTATTGCCCGACCTTGCGCCGCTCGGCCCATACGACGACAGTACGCGTGACCGGATCGAGCGACACCGCGTAGCGGCCGATCGCAAACCGCCGCGCGGCGACGTTGGTGCGCCACAACGGCAGCGGCCGGCAGATCCACACGACAATCGCGTAAAGCGCCGGCGCGGCGAGCAGCCAGCCATTGGTGGCGGCAACCGCCTGCATCGCGCGACGCCAGCCAGCGCTCGCGACGAACGCGCCAACCGACCACACTGCAAACAGAAACCCGAGAAAGGCGAACAGGCGCAGCGCCTGACGCAGCCATTGCGGCAGCGGATGGAATGGGCGCTCGGCAACCGCGCGCGCGCCCGGCACGAAGATCAGCAGGAACAGGAAAACGAGGTTCACGCACGCCCACGGCGAGGACGCCATCGAGGTCAGTGCGGCCGTCAGGTTCATCTGCGACATCGAGAAAAGCCAACGGGCGGCGAGCACGAGACCGATGGCGCGCAACGTAAAAATCGTCCCGGCGCCGGGCGCCGTGGTCGCACGCGTGTCTTTCGTTCTCGCCAAGGCATCCTCCTGTCGTCGGCGGCGCCGCAGCCTGTTTGCGGCACGGCCATTATAGGGATATTACCGAGTGTGGCTCGTTCGCGCCGCGCGGAAAACGCCTATTTTCGAACCCCTCCGCCAAAAAACGCGGCGCGCATGCAACAACGCCCCGCCGGCGTGGGCCGGCGGGGCGTTGCGGGTGGCGAACGGATCGTACAACACGCTCGCTGCGCCTGACTTCCAGCTGCTGCGCGTCAACGACGATCCAACGCCCAACGACGGCGCAACTCAGCCCGCGTTGACCTCGCGCAGCACCGTGCGGTGCTTGCGACGCAGCAGTTCTTCGTACGTGGCGACGTAGTTTTGCGCCATCACCTTCGACGAGAAGCGCGCTTCGAACGCTTTGCGCACGCCGGCGCGCGGCAGTGTGTGCAGACGCTTGACGGCTGCGACCGCGCTGATTTCGTCTTCGACGACAAAACCCGACACGCCGTTCTCGATCACTTCCGGCACCGAACCGCGGTTGAACGCGATCACCGGCGTGCCGCAGGCCATCGCTTCGATCATCACCAGCCCGAACGGCTCCGGCCAGTCGATCGGGAATAGCAACGCATGGGCGTTGCCGAGGAACTCGGTCTTTTCCGCTTCACTGATTTCGCCGATGTATTCGACGTGTGGCAGCGCCATCAGCGGCTTGATGACCTCTTCGTAGTACGCGCGGTCGGCCTTGTCGAGCTTCGCGGCGACCTTGATCTTCATGCCGACCTGCCCGGCGATGCGGATCGCGCGGTCCAGACGCTTTTCCGGCGAGATGCGGCCGAGGAACGCGAGATAGCTCGGCTCGACGTCCTTGATCGGCGTGAGCAGATTTTCCGGCAGACCGTGATAGACGGTTTGCAGCCAATGCGCCTGCGGCAGCGGAATGCGCTGGTTGTCCGAGATCGACACCACCGGCACGTCCCTGAACGTGTTGAAGATCGGCTGCAGTTCCGGCAGATCGAGACGGCCGTGCAGCGTCGTCACGAAAGGCACCGGCTGACGCGCGAACAGCGAGAACGGGTAGTAGTCGATGTGGAAGTGCAGCACGTCGAATTCGTCCGCGCGGCGGCGCACTTCTTCCAGCAGCAGCATGTGCGGCGCCATCACGTCGCGGATCGTCGGGTCGAGGCGCAGCGCCTGCGGCCAGAACGCTTCGAGCTTCGCCGAGGTTTGCGAATCGCCGCTGGCAAACAGCGTGACGTCGTGGCCCTGCTCCACCAGCGCTTCGGTCAGATAGGACACCACGCGTTCCGTACCACCGTACAGCTTGGGAGGAACCGCCTCGTGCAACGGAGCGATTTGAGCGATTCGCATAATGACGAACTCCTAGTAAAAAATCAGGCAAAGGTACTGCGTTTGGAAAAAGCGACTCGCGTGCTCGCCAGGGCCGTCTGGCCGGATATGCCCGGCGCGGGCCTGATTCTTTCGAGAAATCCTGCGATCGATCGCTATCGCTCAGACATAGAGCCCAGACTGGTGCGTCACCGCTTGAGCATGTGCGAGTAAACGTGCATGCACCACCTACGTTGACAAACTGTCAGAAAATTTGCTGGGCTAATGAGCAAGCATTATCGGTGCCCGTGTGCTTGCCGATCTGCGGCATTTCAAAGTCTTTACGTTGTTACAAACGGGAAACACTTTGCAAACCCTTGTTTTCTAAGACAGTTCTACAGTGGCATCAGGTCAGGTCCGCGGAACTTCCGACAGCGTCTGCAAGCCCGCCACGCCGATTCTGCCGGCAGGCGTTGAAGAAATGCCCCTGACTGTTTGAATGCAAACTGTAATTGTATCTTGGAATTTTCCGCTACCTGCGTGAAGCGCCGGACGGCTGGGGCGCTCAGACATCGCAGGTCGCGGACGTCTATCGCGAAATGAGTCGCGCCAATGCCCGGATTCACAGGGCGCAATCGCCTTTGCGTGTTTACAATGCGAAGCATCGGCTTCGCGGACAGCCATCGTTTTCGGGATGGCCCACGCTTTGCGTGCAACCAGCAACACATCGACTTCAGCTCAATTTTGGAACACTTGACCATCGCCCAGCGCAACGCCCACGACGCAAAGCTCGCGAGCTATGCGCACCGGCCGCTTGCGTTTCTCTTCCGCTTTATCCGCCGTCACCCGCTCGCGCATGCGATCGTGCTGTGCAGCGTGTTTGCGGCCGTGGGCTGTGCGCTCGCGTCGCAATACGCGATCAAGCATCTGATCGACGTGCTCGGCGGTGGCCGGCATCATCCCGGTCCGCTGTGGGGGGCGTTCGCGATTCTCGTCGGCCTGATCGCCGCCGATAACCTGTTGTGGCGAATTGGCGGCTGGGTCGCCGCGCATACCTTCGTCACCGTGACGGGCGACCTGCGCCGTGATCTGTTTCAGTACCTCAGCGGCCATTCGCCCACGTATTACGCCGAAAAGCAGCCCGGCATGCTCGCGAGCCGGATCACCGCGACCTCGAACGCCGTCTACACCGCCGAAAACACCACCGCGTGGAACGTGCTGCCCCCGTGCATCGCGGTGCTCGGCGCGATCGTGATGATCATTTCGGTGAATCCATTGATGGCGGCCGGCCTGATGCTGTGCTCGGCGATCCTGTCGGTCGTGCTGTACAAACTCGCGGGGCGCGGCTCGGCGCGCCACCATCATTTCGCGACCAAGGCGGCGTCGGTGGACGGCGAACTCGTCGACGTCATCAGCAATATGGGCCTCGTGCGCGCGTTCGGCATGACGTTTCGCGAGCAGCGGCGCTTCGCGGCGACGGTCAAGTCGGAGATGGACGCGCGTCAGCAGAGCCTGCTCTACCTCGAAAAGCTGCGGTTGCTGCACGCGGTGGTCACCGCGCTGCTATCGGCTGGGCTGCTCGGCTGGGCGCTGTGGCTGTGGGATCAGGGCCGCGCCACCTCGGGCGACATCGTGCTCGTCAGCTCGCTCGGTTTCACGATCCTGCACGGCACGCGCGATCTGGCGGTCGCGCTCGTCGATGTCACGCAGCACGTCGCGCGGCTCGCCGAAGCGGTGCGCACGCTGCTCGAACCGCACGGCATGCCCGACCGCGACAACGCGGCCGAACTCGTGCCGCAAGGCGGCCGGGTCACGTTCGACAACGTCTCGTTCGCCTATCCGCGCCGCCGCGCGATTCTCGATCACTTCGACCTGAACATCGAACCCGGTCAACGCGTCGGCCTGATCGGCAAGTCGGGCGCTGGCAAATCGACCGTGCTCGCGCTGCTGCAGCGCTTCTACGAAATTCAGGGCGGCGCGATCAGAATCGATGGCCAGGACATCGCGTCGGTCACCCAGGATAGCCTGCGCCACGCGATCGCGCTGGTGCCCCAGGATATCTCGCTGTTTCATCGCTCGGTGTACGAGAACATCGCGTATGGGCGCCCGGAAGCGAGCCGCGACGAAGTGCTCGCCGCCGCCCGTGAAGCACGCTGCGCGGACTTCATCGAAGCGATGCCGGAAGGCTATGACACGATCGTCGGCGACCGCGGCGTGAAGCTTTCGGGTGGTCAGCGCCAGCGCATCGCGATTGCGCGCGCGATTCTCAAGAACGCGCCGATCCTGCTGCTCGACGAAGCGACGTCCGCGCTCGACAGCGCTTCGGAAGAAGCGATCCAGAAGGCCCTCGACCGAGTGATGGCCGGCCGCACGGTGATCGCGATCGCGCACCGCCTGTCGACGCTGAACAACTTCGACCGGATCATCGTGATGAGCGCGGGCAAGGTCATCGACGATGGCTCGCCGGACGAGCTGCGCCAACGCCCAGGGCTCTATCGCGACCTGCTCGCGAAGCAATATGGGAAGGGCTCGACGCTGCATATCGGCGGCAAGAAGGTCGACGAACAGCACGTGGCCTAAGATCCCGGCACTGCTTGCATCGCCGCTGCCCCCAAACAAAGCCGCTCTCCGTAGCGGCTTTTTTGCGTCCTTCTCGCGCTTAACCCGTCACGCCCTCATGCGCCGTCCTGTTGCGCGCCGCGCCGGCCATAGTCGCCTTGTCGGTTCGACCGCGCTTCGCCCGATCGACGCTCTGCAGATCGCGCATGAAGTTGTCGCGCCACACGGAGACATTGTTCTCGCGCAACTGCGCCATCATCTCGCGATAGCGCGCCTGGCGCTCGGCGAGCGGCATGTCTAGCGCCGTCGCGAGGGCTTCGGCCATTCCGTCGATATCGACCGGGTTGACGATCAGCGCGCCGTCCAGCTCCTGCGCGGCGCCGGCAAAGCGCGACAGCACCAGCACGCCGGGGTCGTCCGGGTCCTGCGCCGACACGTACTCCTTCGCGACGAGATTCATGCCGTCGCGCAACGGCGTCACATAGCCCACGTGCGCGGTGCGAAAGAGGGCCGCCAGCACCGAGCGCTCGTACTGCTTGTGGATGTAGAGGATCGGCGTCCAGTCGAGCTCGGCAAAGCGTCCGTTGATGCGCCCGGATTCGCTTTCGAGCTGCAGCCGGATGTCCTGATACGCGTGCAGATCGGCACGCGTCGGCGGCGCGATCTGCAGGAACGATACCTTGTTGCGCAACGCGGCCGTGTGCTCGAGCAGTCGCTCGAACGCGCGAAACCTCTCGACCAGCCCCTTCGAATAATCGAGCCGGTCCACACTCATGATCAGCTTGCGCGAATGCAGCGTCGCCTTCATCGTGCGCACCGGCTTGCCGCGTTCGCCGGCTTTCGCGAGCTCGGCGATTTCATCCGGATAGACACCGATCGGATACGCCGACGCGCGCAGCGTGCGGCCGAACGCAGTCACGCTGAGCGGACCCTGCGCCAACCCATCGATCGAGCCGCCCGCCTCGTTGACGATGTAGTCGCAGAACGCACGCAGATCGGGCCGGGTCTGGAAACCGAGCAGATCGAACGAACACAGCGCCTCGACGAGCTCGCGATGGGGCGGTACCGCCAGCAGTACCTGCGATGCTGGAAATGGAATGTGCAGAAAAAAACCGATACGGTTTGTCACGCCCGATGCGCGCAGCGCCTGCGCGAACGGAATCAGGTGATAGTCGTGGACCCAGATCACGTCGTCTTCGCGCAGCAGCGGCACGAGTTGCTGCGCGAGCCATGTGTTCACGCGGCAGTAGCCGCCAAAGTCGTGGCGATCGTAGTGCAGCAGATCGGCGCGATAGTGAAACGCCGGCCACAACGTCGCATTCGAAAAGCCGCGGTAATACTGGTCGTAGTCGCGGCGCAACAGCGCGACGGTCGCAAACGTCACCGGACCGCGCTCCTCGACCTTGATTTGCGGTTGGCCCGAACTCAGCACGTCGCCGCTCCAGCCAAACCACATGCCGCCGGTTTCCTTCAGCGCGTCGTACACGCCGACCGCCAGACCGCCCGCCGCCGGGCCGCCCTCCGAGATAGGCGCCACCCGGTTCGAAACAATGATCAGTCGGCTCATGAAGCGCGATTCCCGAGGCAGTATGTTGTTTTCGTCGAGCGATGCCGCGCCGGTATCACGCTGCGCGCGCCGCCGCGACAATCGTTTGGAGCCAGTCGAGCAGCGCGCTCACCGAATCGACGCGCGTACGCGCCATCGTCTCGCCTGCGCCGACCTTGATCGACAGGCCGCCGCGCTCGTTGACGACCGCGAAGCCCTTTTCGTCTGTCAGATCGTCGCCGGCGAACACCGGTGTGCGGCCGGCGAACGGCAACTCTTCGAGAAACGCGCGCATCGCGCGGCCTTTATCGACGTCCTTGGGCTTGATTTCGTAGACCATCTTGCCCGGCTGCAGCACGTAAGAGCCCGGGTAGTCCGCGACCAGCCGCTCGGTCGCCTCGCGCGCGATGGGCTCGCGCTCCGGTGCATTACGGTAGTGCAGCGCGAGCGCCGCGCCCTTGATCTCGAGCAGCATGCCCGGATGTTCATTGACCACCTGGGCGAGCACCTGCTCCATGCGCAGCAGCCGTTCGTCATGAAAGCCGATGCGCTGTGTGTCGCCGTTCGCGTCGCGCCGTTCGGCGCCGTGCAAACCGGCCACCGGCAGATCGGGCATGCGCAGAAAACTGTCGATGCTATCGATGCCACGTCCCGACACCACCGCGACCGCGCCATTCGTCAGACTGCGCAGTTCACGCAGCAACTCGATCACGCGCGGTTGCACCAGCACGCCGTCCGGGGTAGGGGCGAGTTCGACGAGCGTGCCGTCGAAGTCGAAGAAAAATGCGGTCTCGCTCGGAGACAGAACAGCCGGAAGTGCCTGTATCACCTGGGTCGCCTTTCAGCCTGTTGGGCCGGAAAAGTGTGCGCATCTTACCGCGCATCCGTCAATTTATCGAGAAAGTAAGCCGTGACTCAAGCTGGGCGGCCGGTACGCTCAGCCAGCGGCGACGGTCACGTTCAAATGCGAAACAATACCGTTACAACATGCTTTCGACCGCCTGCGTCAAATTGCCTCGCAAGTCCCGCTCCCGGGGGGCTGCGCAACCGTCTGCACGATTTTGCGCTACAGTCGCTGGCACGCGCTGCGTTGCGGGCTGTCACCTACTGCGCCGCGCCCGAATCAGCCGCAGCGATTGAACCACAGCGCTGCGCCCTTGCTTCGTTGATTCGCGTTGCCTGTTCCCATCGAGTCATTGAACCCTGCCTTGTTCCCGATCCTCCCGACCCGCCGTGCGCAATCGAACATGTCCCCAGCCCCGTCACAGCGATTTGCGCATGGGTTCGCACGTGGGGCTGCGCGTCGATTCTCGGTAAGCGTGACGCTGGGTGCGCTGGTTGCGTTCACCGCGCTGACCGGCTGCAGCGAGCGCGCCGAACCGTGGCACCTGACCAATGTGACCGGTCATCTGCCCGATCTGTCGTTCAGCTTGACCGACGACGGCGGTCGTCCCGTCACCGGCGATTCGTTCAAGGGTCGCGCGTCGCTCGTCTATTTCGGCTACACGCATTGCCCTGATGTCTGCCCGGAAACGATGGGCCGCCTGATGCAGGTGCTCGGCAAGCTCGGCCCCGACGCGCAGAAAGTGCGCATCCTGTTCATCACGGTCGATCCCGCGCGCGATACGCCGCAGGCGTTGCACGACTACGTCGGCGCATTCGACGCGCAGCACGCGCGGGGCCTGACCGGCACCGACTGGCAGATCGAGTCACTGGCAAAGCGTTATCGGGTTGCCTACCAGATGGAAAAACGCGACCCCAACGGCGGTTACGAGGTCACCCACAGTTCCGCTGTCTACGTGTTCGACAGCCAGGGCCGCGCACGCCTGCTGGCCACCGATCACGACACACCCGACACGATCGCGCAGGACCTGCGCCGCATTATCGATGCCCCATCCTGATCCTTCTTTCACGCCATGATGACCAAAACGTTCGCTTCGCTCGCCTGCGCACTCGCGCTCCCGTTCTGCATCGCGCCGGCCGCGCACGCATCAGACGTCCACGCGATCAGCGTGAAGGACGCCTGGGTGCGATGGTTGCCGAACAACCTGCCCGCCGCGGGCTACGCGACGCTCGTCAATGCGAGCGACAAGCCGGTTGATCTCGTCGATATTTCGAGTGACGACTACGGCGACGCGATGCTGCATCAGACGGTATCGAATGGCTCGTCGCAGAAAATGGTGATGGTCGACAAGCTCACGGTGCCCGCGCACGGCCAGGCCGCGATCGCGCCGGGCGGCTATCACGTGATGCTCGAGGGTGCGAAGCACAAGGTGGCGCCGGGCGACACCGTCCATCTCACGCTGAAGTTCTCCGACGGCGAAACGCTCACGGCGCCGTTCGCCGTGAAGTCGCCGGCCGCGACCCAGTAATCGTCTAACCGGTACAACGCGCGATCGTCAACGCCATGAACCTGCTCTACTGGCTCGATCCCTGGGAGTTTTCGCCGACCGTCGTGATCGCGTTGCTGGTGCCCGCAATCCTGTTCGTGCGCGGCGCACGCAAGGCGCGGCTGTCGCTCGCGAGACGGCTGTCGTTCTGGTTCGGGCTGGTGGCGCTCTATGTCGTGCTCCACACGCGGCTCGATTACTTCTTCGAGCATGAGTTCTTCATGCATCGCTTGCAGCATCTGGTGCTGCATCACCTCGGGCCGTTCTTCATCGCGCTGTCGTATCCGGGCGCAGCATTGCGCGCGGGCATTCCGCTGCGCTGGCGGCAGCGCGTCGTGCGGCCCACGCTGCGGATGCCAGCCGTGCGCAAGCTGCTCGACGTCGTCATGCATCCGATCGTCGCGGTCACGCTATTTGTCGGGCTGATTTATTTCTGGCTGGTATCGCCGATTCACTTCATCGCGATGCTCGACTGGCGAATCTATCGCGTGATGAACTGGAGCATGGTGATCGACGGCCTGCTGTTCTGGTGGCTCGTGCTCGATCCGCGTCCGGCGCCGCCCGCGCGTCTGTCACCGGGCAAGCGGGTGCTGGTCGTGATCGCCGCGATTCCGCCGCAGATCGTCCTCGGCGCGTTCATCTTTTTCACCCCGCACGAGCTGTATCCGATCTATTCGATTTGCGGCCGCGCGTTCACCTGGCTGAGCCCGCTGCGCGACCAGCAGATCGGCGGACTATTGCTGTGGATTCCGGGTTCGATGATGAGCGTGATCGGCGCGCTGATCGCGCTGCGTCACTGGATGCGGCTGTCCGCGCGTGGACGTTTGCGCGCCGAGCGGCGCGCGCAGGGAGCGCGCGGCATCGCGCCCGGGGCGTCGCCCGCGGCGAATGCGCAGCGCTGATACATGCTGATACCCGCCGATAGCCGCTGCTGAATGCGGCGGCGAACCGGCTGGAACCTTGCGCTGATCGCGTCGCCCGGCACCGCGTCGTTGCGCGGGCTGCATGGAGCGCTCGCGCTCAGGCAGAACGCATCCACACGTGCGCGATGCCGTCCTCGTGATGAATCTCGGAGACCGGTGCAAAGCCGAATGCACCGTAGAAGCGTTGCAGATGCGCCTGCGCATGTAGACGGATAGGCGTACCGGGCCATTGCGCGCGAATCCGCGCGATCGCACGTTCGAGCATCGCGTTGCCGAGCCCGATGCCACGAAACGGCGCGGTGGTCAGCACCCGGCCGATGCGCACGTCCGCCTCCGACGCATCCGGCAACAACACGCGCAGATAGGCGGCGAGCGGCGGCAACGCCGCATCGACGCCAGTCCCATAAGCGAGCAGATGCCAGGCTTGCATGTCGAGGCCGTCGATATCGCCATACACACAGTTCTGTTCGACGACGAACACCGCGCTGCGCGCGGCCAGCAAGTCATACAGCTCGACGCTGGTGAGCTCCGCGAAGGGTTTCCAGCGCCATTCGAGTTGGGCGAGCCGCGCGGCGGCGGTTTGCTGCGAATCAGTCATCAGGGGCTTTCAAAAAAATGCGCGACGGCGCGTGGCAACGATCCGCAATTATGCCGCGCTTGGGAACGGGCTATCACGCGCATCGCGCGAGACTGAGCCTCCCACGACGCAAACCGCGCAAACAACCGCCCGCGGCCACGGGTCAACTGCGCGGCGCGGAACGCGCTTTCGACGCCTGTTTATGGCTATACATCGCCGCGTCGGCCGCCGCGAGCAGCTCGGCGACCGAGCGATGCAGCGCCGGTTCGTACGCCGCTTGCCCGACGCTGAAGTGGATCTGATAACCACGCCGCGTGTCGTCAGTGCGCTCGTCCAGCAATTGCGCGAGACGTTGCGTCACCTGCTGCGTTTCCGCGTTGCTTGCACCGCTTAACAACGCGACGAATTCGTCGCCGCCCAGCCGGCCGATCACATCGCTTTCGCGCAGCGCGGTACGCAACACATCAGCGAATCGCTGCAACGCGCGGTCGCCCTCGGCATGGCCCAGGCTGTGGTTGATCTGCTTGAAGTCGTTCAGATCGAAGAACAGCAGCGACGCCGGCTTGCCCGTGCGCTTGCAGGCGTTCAGAGCATGTTGTGCGAGTGCCTCGAAACCGCGCCGGTTGGATAGCAGCGTCAGATCGTCGCGCGTGGCAAGCTGGATAGCAGCCAGTTCCTGTTCGGCCATGCGCGCGTCGGAGGGACAAGCATGGGACTTCCGCGATGGTATCGGTGTCGGAGTGGCGAGTTATAGCGGCGTACCCCGACACAGAATCGAAGAAAACAGCTAGCGTGCCGCTGGACGGCGCGGCCACCTGGAGTCGCCGATGTTGTAAAGCCGTCAGCAAGCGGATCTCCTTTGCGCATGTGCTCAGCTCGGCGCGTCACACTGATTCCACAGGTCGCGCGAGGCATTCCATCAGATTGCCGGGGCCACACAGATGCAGCGCGCCGACGACCACGAGCGTGCGCTCAGCCGGGTCGAGCAGGCTTTCGAGGCGCGCTGCCCATGCGCGATTGCGCACGTTCAGTATCGCTTGACGGATGCCGGGCAGATCGAAGAACGGCGACTCAGCGGCGATACGCTGTACTGCCTGCAGATCGCCCGCCAGCCACCCCGCGTGCATCAGTTCGAGTGTGCGCTGCGGCTCGTCGCGATCGGCCATCAGCATCGTGAGTGCGGCGGCCAGCGCGTCGAGCGGAATCGACTCCAGCGCGGCAGCGACTTCTGCCGCGGTCTCCAGATACCGATACGGCTTGGCCTGCGCGATCGCCGAGCGCAGCATACGCGGCTCGACACCTTCGACGACCTGTTGCAGCAGCGTTGGCGCGGCGATCAGCGCCGCCCACGGACGCAGATCGTCGAGCGGCGCCAGCGCGCCGTCGGCGGGCCACAGCGTGTGCAGTTGCGTCCATGCGTCCGCGCTCATCAACGGTTGCAGTTGCGCGGCGCGCGGCGGCGCGCTGGCTCTCAGTAACGGCACGATGGTCGCCGGGTCGGACTCGAAGATCAGCGCGTCGGCCCAGTCGTACGCTTCGGCAACCCATGGCGGCGTCCGACGGCTCGTCGCGGGGAACAGGTGCATCGAACCAAGCAGGCGCACATGCGTGCCGGTGAGTTGTAGGTACATGCGCTTCGGCGAAAACGGGCGATGACGATGCTGCGATTTTATCGCCTTCACTCGCGCGTGGCGCGTCAGCGCTATCGGATTGCACTGGTGGATCCGGGCAATGTGCTTGTCGGTCTTGCGTCGGTCAGCGAATGGGTCAAACGGATTGAAACAGACGCCCGATTCGAAATACCGATGTACCGGCAATCCTTTCAGGTATCACTCGGCGCTATCGATCCTTGAGTGTCAATCCTGAGCAATTCGAGTTCGGATAAGAGCGCGCATTTTGCAGACCGTTACTGTCGGAATATTGCTCACCCTCCCCGCTTTACCCAACGGCCTACTGCGGGCACGGACGCGGGCTCCGTTGTTGCTGTTACCACAAACGATAAGCAGAGCCCGGACAGCGCGGTAGTCCGCCGCTTCCTGAGCTCAAATGCAGCGAATATGACTAACGAATAAATAGAGAAAATACTCAACGACCGTTTTTTAAAAAAGGTTCGCAAAAGTTTGGCATGCGCGGGGTTAAAATGTGTCCGCCCGCGTACTAGGGACATTCAATAATCAATCAATAAAACATAAAGAAAATAAAACGTAAATGAAAGTATATAAAAACAAATGGTAAACAGGCATGCCGCACTGGTCGTGTCGAGCGCATTGCTGCTGTCTGCATGCGGCGGCGGTTCGTCGAGCGACTCCGGATCGACGGCAAGCACCGCGAGTCTGAGCGATGCGCAGAAGAACTACGAGAGCTTTTCGCTTGCGTCCAATGGTGGATTGCACTATCTGATCGCGAGCTTGGCGCTCAGCCCATCCTCGACGGGCGCGCTGACTGTCAGCCCAGGTAGTACGTTCTACACCGAGGACTCAAGCATCCCCCAAAGCCCTCCAAACGATAGGCAACCGCTGACCGTGACAACCACGTCCTTGTCCCCAGCGTTAAAAGCGCCAGCGAACAGCGATGGACGCCTGCTCGTCAACGGTGCCATTTACAGCGGTGCGGTGCCCCCGCAGGCACGTGTCAGCTACGTGGGAGCCAACGTGCGAGAGGACTATTTCGCCTCCAACGGCAATACGGTGATCCGCACTTCGCTCGGGAGCAGCTACACGGTCGTGCCGCTGAGCGGCCTGATTTCCGGCGCACCGTCCGAGCTATTTACGCATAGCGCGTTGGGCACGCTCACGAATACGGTCAACGGGCAATCGCTCTATAACCAGCAGGCCACGTGGCAAACAGGCGCTGCAAACGTCAAGGTAGTTCGACAAACGGTAGGCGACGAGTTGTACACGTACGATTGCACTGCGCCGGCGACGACCGGCAACAGCCCAACGCCGTGCTCGGCCACGACGTCGACACTCGAGAGCTTCTTCCCGTTCACCAGCACAGCGGACGGCAAGACCTATCAGCTTTCCGGCGGCCAGATCATCACCGTACAGGGGGTGCGCGCCTGGGTCTCCAATACCGTGCTCGGCGACGCCACCACCGACTATCGCGTCTACTACCAATTTAACGGTGGAATCTACGCGGGCTACCCGATCAAGGACGGCACGACGCTACAGATCAAACCGCTCGGCGGTGGGAACCCGCAAGACAATTACTACTTCCTTAACAACGTCGCGACGCAGTCGATCAGATCGGCGATCAGCTTCTGATGGATTCGAAAAGCAGAACCGCCAGCAATGCACGACCGGTCGGAGCGGGCCGATCGGATCGACTTTCCGTCGCGTGAAAACAGAAAAGAAAAGCATAGAAAAAAGAAAAGCCCCGACAGGTCGGGGCTTTTCTTTACATCAACACCTGGAGGCGCGAGCCGGAGTCGAACCGGCCTAAACGGCTTTGCAGGCCGCTGCATAACCGCTTTGCTATTGCGCCGCAAACGGTCTGGAACCTCAACACAGATTCACAGATTTATCTGGTGGAAACCAGGAGAACCGAAGCTCTGCAGACTTCTGAGCGACCGGCCTTCCAAACAAAAAGGGAAGCGCTGCTTCCCCTGATGTATGGAGCGGGAGACGAGGCTCGAACTCGCGACCTCAACCTTGGCAAGGTTGCGCTCTACCAACTGAGCTACTCCCGCATTGAACTGCTTCACACCGCGCTGCATTTTTACTTCGCCGAACAACGCAATGCTTAAAAAACTGGAGCGGGAAACGAGGCTCGAACTCGCGACCTCAACCTTGGCAAGGTTGCGCTCTACCAACTGAGCTATTCCCGCGTTGTACTGCATTGACTGCTACTGCCCTATCACTGTCGCGCGGTGTTTCGCGCTCCGTGCATCGGAGAAACGAGATTATGGAGAAGCGGCTGAAACGTGTCAAGCCCCTTTGCCCGCCGCTTTTTACCCAAATATTTTTCTGCAATTCGGTGCTATCGGAGTGCACTTGCCCGGGGCTCGAGACTCGCCGCTCACACCTTCACGCGATCCCGCCACGTTCACGAATTTGTGGCCACGCGAGCTTCATGTAGTAGAGCATCGACCAGATCGTGAGGAACGCGGCCAGATAGATCAGCCATAGGCCCCACACGCGCGTGTCGAGCACCAGGCCGACTCCGAGCGGCAGCGGACCGTAGAACAGCAGCATGGGAATCGCAATCATCTGACACGCGGTCTTGAACTTGCCAAGCGAATTCACCGCGACGCTCTTCGACGCGCCGATCTGCGCCATCCATTCGCGCAACGCCGATATCGCGATTTCACGCCCGACGATCACCAGTGCGATCGCCGAATCGATGCGCGCGAGTTGGACAAGCACGAGCAGCGCCGCCGTTACCATCAGCTTGTCGGCGACCGGATCGAGAAACGCGCCGAATGCCGAGGTCTGATTCCATTTGCGGGCAAGGAAGCCGTCAAACCAGTCGGTAAGCGCAGCGAGAATAAAAATCGTCGCGGCTGCGAGGTTGCGGTGCGCGGGACTCATCATCATGTCGGGCAGATAGAACACGCCGACGACGAGCGGAATCAGCACGATCCGCAGCCAGGTCAGGAATATCGGGAAATTAAACGGCATGGGGCAGGCGCAGCGTCTGACGAGTGAGTTGCAATTGTGCCGTGTCACAGGGCCTGCCACAAGCAACGCGGCACGGGCGTGGCGGCGGGCGCGGGCGGTCGCGCGACACGCCGCGACAGCAACGCGCGACGCGGCACCGCTCCCTCAATGCAATTGCCGGTAAATCTGCTCGGCGAGCGCCTGCGAAATGCCCTCGACGCTCGCAAGGTCCTCGACGCTCGCCGCCACCACGCCACGCAGCCCGCCAAAGCGCGCGAGCAAACGCTGACGCCGCTTCGCCCCCACGCCTTCGAGTTCTTCCAGCCGCGAGGTCTGGCGCGTTTTGCCGCGCTTCGCGCGCATCCCAGTGATCGCGAAACGGTGCGCTTCGTCGCGGATCTGCGCGACCAGCATCAGCGCGGCGCTCTCCTTGCCCAGTTCGAGCGGCGCGCGGCAGTCGGCGAAAATCAGTGTTTCCAGACCGACCTTGCGTCCCTCGCCCTTCGCGACGCCGACCAGCATGCCGGTGTCGAGTCCGAGCTCGGTGAACACTTGCCGTGCGATTTCAACCTGGCCCTTGCCGCCGTCGATCAGCACGATGGTCGGCAGCACACCCCCCGCTGCGGCCGGTGCGGCGGCATCCGCCGCGAGCGACGGATCCGCGGCCGCGTCGCTTTGCGCTTGCGCGGTCACCTCGGCAGCATTCGCTGCCGCTTGCGCGACCATCTTCTCGTAGCGGCGCGTGAGCACCTGACGCATCGCCGCGTAGTCGTCGCCCGGCGTAATACCGGTGATGTTATAGCGGCGGTACTCGGACGACTGCATCTTGTGATGGTGGTACACGACGCACGACGCCTGAGTCGCCTCTCCCATCGTGTGACTGATGTCGAAGCATTCGATGCGCAGATGCGCGAGGTCGTCGCACTCCATGCCGAGCGTGTCGGTCAGCGCCCGCGTGCGCGCCTGTTGCGAGCCCTGTTCCGACAGCAGTCGGGCGAGCGCGAGCCGCGCGTTCTGCTCGGCCATCGCGAGCCACGCGCGCCGCTGTCCTTGCGGCTGACGCAACACCGTCACCTTGTGGCCGGCCTGTTCGATCAGCACATCGACCAGTTCGCGCGCGGGCGCATGGCTGACCACCAGCACCGGCGGCACGCGATTGCCGAGGTAATGTTGGGCGATGAACGCTTCGAGCACTTCGGACTCGATGCCGCCCGGCGCGCGGCCTGTGCGGCGCTTCGAAGCTCCGGCTGCGGCGGCGTCCGCGTCGTTGCCTTCAGCAGCATCGGTGGGTTCGCCGTTCTCGGCTTCTTCGGCTTCTTCCGCCTCGGACGGCATGTCTCCGGCGAGCGCTAGCGCGTCGGCGGCGGCGCACGCGTATGCCTCCGCATCGGCCGCGCCCGCTTCGACATCACGCCCGGCGGCGCTCGCGTCGGCCTGCGCCTGTTCGTCGCCCTCTTCCTGGAGCCCGCCTTCTTCGGCGGTCAGCGCGCTCTCGACGTGCGCGGGGAAATACGCCTTGTCGCCGAGATGCCGGCCGCCGCGCACCATCGCGAGATTCACGCAGACGCGTCCGCCCAGCGCGACCACGGCGAGAATGTCGACGTCGCTGTCGCTGCCGACTTCGATCGCCTGCTGATGCAGCACCGTCGACAGCGAACTCATCTGGTTACGCACCGCCGCGGCCTGCTCGAATTTCAGCTCGCTCGCGAACACATGCATCTTCTGCTCGAGCTCCTTCATCACCTCGCCCTGACGGCCGAGCAGAAAGCGCGATGCGTTGGCGACGTCGCGCGCGTAATCCTCCTCGCCGATATTGCCGACGCACGGCGCCGTGCAGCGGCCGATCTGATGCAGCAGGCACGGCCGCGTGCGGTTGTTGAACACCGAATCTTCGCAGGTGCGCAACTGGAATACACGCTGCAGGATCTGGATGCTCTCGCGTACCGCCCAGGCGCTCGGAAACGGCCCGAAGTACTGGTTCTTGCGGTCGACCGAGCCGCGGTAGTAAGCCATGCGGGGAAACTTGTGGCCCGTCAGTTTCAGGTACGGATACGACTTGTCGTCGCGAAACAGGATGTTGTAGCGCGGCGTGAGCGCCTTGATCAGATTGTTTTCGAGCAGCAGCGCTTCAGCCTCGGAGCGGGTCACGGTCGTCTCGATCCGCGCGATGCGCGTGACCATCATCGCGATGCGCGGCGACAGCTGCGTCTTCGTGAAGTAGCTCGATACGCGCTTCTTCAGATCGCGGGCCTTGCCCACGTACAGCACCGTGCCATTGGTGTCGTAATAGCGGTAGACGCCCGGCCTGTGCGGCAGTTGCGCGAGCACTTTTTTGGGCTCGAAAGCGTCGGGGGCGTCGGTTGCTTCGGGTTCGGTCATGCGGGGTCGATTGGGTGGGACAGTCTCGCGCCAGGTCGCTGGTTCGCTGGTTCGCTGGTTCGCTGGTTCGCTGGTTGCAGCGTAACTTGCGCCGTGCTCTGGACGGTCATCCGCACGGCAAGCGCGGCTCACGTAGCGAGATGCCGGCTGCCGCTTGCGGCGCACATGTCACCGCTTGCGATCCGTTGCCGTCTGTCGGCGTCCCGCGCCATCAGCAGGCAAGCGCGATCACAAGCAACGCTTTAGAATCGCCAGTTTAGAACATTCTGCGCAGGTTCGAACCGCGCTCCGTGTCGCTGGAGCCAGTCACGCTGTCCCGAGCCGTCATGTCCTCCCCCGCCCCTGCCAGTCCCGCTTCCGGCCCGATTGCCTGCGACATCTTCTGCGCGGTGGTCGACAATTTCGGCGACATCGGCGTCTGCTGGCGCCTCGCGCGCCAGCTCACGAACGAGCACGGCTGGCAGGTGCGCGTATTTGTCGACGATTTGCACGCGTTCCGCAAGCTATGCCCGTCGCTCGCGCTCGGCGAGGCGCGGCAGGTAGTCGACGGCATCGTCATCGAACACTGGCACGAGCCCGCGCATGCGGGCGATACGTTCCAGCTCGCCGATGTGGTGATCGAGGCATTCGCCTGTGAGTTGCCGCCTGTGTATATCGCCGCGATGGCCGAACGCGCACGCGCACCGCTCTGGTTTAACCTCGAATATCTGAGCGCCGAGGACTGGGTTGCAGATTTCCACTTGCGGCCATCGCCGCATCCGCGTTACCCGCTAGGCAAGACGTTTTTCTTCCCGGGCCTCGCGCCCGGCACCGGCGGCGTCCTGAAGGAACGGTGTCTCGACGCGGCGCGCGCCGCATTTGAAGGCTCGGCAACCGCGCGCGCCGCATGGTGGCTCGAAACCACGGGTCGCGCACCGCCCGCCGCCGATGCGACCGTGGTGTCTCTGTTCGCATACCAAAATCCCGCGGTCGACAGCTTGCTCGAACAATGGCGGGACAGCCCCAGCGCCGTTGTGCTGCTCGTGCCGGAGGGTCGCATTTCCGGCGCGCTGGCGCGCTTCTTCGGGCTGCCGTCGTTTGCCGCGGGCGCGCAAGCTGCGCGCGGCAATCTGAGCGCCCACTCGCTCGCTTTCACTGAGCAACCCGGTTACGACGCGCTGTTGTGGGTGAGCGACGTCAATTTCGTGCGCGGCGAAGACTCGTTCGTGCGCGCGCAATGGGCCGCGAAGCCGTTCGTCTGGCAAATCTATCCGCAAGCGGACGACGCGCATCTGCCGAAGCTCGACGCTGCGCTCGCGCATTACACGCGCACGCTGCGCGCTGATGCACGCGTCGCGCTCGAGCGCTTCTGGCACGCATGGAATGGCGCAGGCCGGCCAGATTGGGCGCAATTCCAGCGCCACTATCCGGTGCTGAAACAACGCGCCAACGACTGGGCAATCGAACTCGCGCGAGTCGGCGATCTCGCCGGAAATCTCGCCTCGTTCGCAAAAAGTCAGTTAAAATAAGCGGTTATCCAACGGCCGACGACGCAAGCGCGGCCCGATTCCAGTACCACACCGTGGTCGGCCCGGCTGACCAGTCCCTTGGTGGAAACACACATCGCGAACCCCGATCCTTTGGGCCAGGCACGCGAATGTCAAAAAGGGACGTACGCTGCAGTCTGTTTGCGAATCGGCGCCACTCGCGTACACGCCCGCACAGGGTAAGAACCAGGTAACGGACAGGTGAAAGGCTTGGCATCACCGGGCTGCGTCAGGCGGCCCCCGAGTCTTCCCCGCAAGCCGGTTTCGCTTCATGCATCAAGCAGCGCGGCCCCATACGGTGCGGCGCAAGCGGTGCGCGAAACGCCGAAGCCGCTTGCGCCGTATGCCGTTGAGCAACAGTCAAGCAATTAATCTCGTACAGGACAGTTTTATGAAGACCGCACAGGAACTCCGCACCGGCAACGTGGTGATGATCGGCTCTGACGCCATGGTCGTGCAGAAGGCCGAATACAACAAATCGGGCCGCAACTCCGCCGTCGTCAAGATGAAGTTCAAGAACCTGCTGACCGGCGCAGGTATGGAAACCGTGTATAAGGCAGACGACAAGTTCGACGTCGTCGTGCTCGAACGCAAGGAAGTGACGTACTCGTACTTCGCCGACCCGATGTACGTGTTCATGGACGCCGACTACAACCAGTACGAAGTCGAAGCTGAAATGATGGGCGACGCGCTGCACTATCTCCAGGACGGCATGGCTTGCGAAGTCGTGTTCTACAACGAGAAGGCGATCTCCGTGGAACTGCCGACCACGCTGGTGCGCGAAATCATCTACACGGAACCGGCCGTCAAGGGCGATACGTCGTCGGGCAAAGTGCTGAAGAACGCCAAGCTGAACACTGGCTTCGAGTTGCAAGTGCCGCTTTTCTGCAACATCGGCGACAAGATCGAGATCGACACGCGTACCCATGAGTACCGCAGCCGCGCGTAAGCGCCTGCCGGCCTCGTCGGCCGATACCCCGCGCCGGCTCGCCGCCGTCGCCCCCCAAAGCGCCCAAATGGGCGCTTTTTCTTTTTTGCCCGGTTGTGTATGGTGAGGAAAACTTTACCGGGACGTGTATCGAAAAAATTGCCACGGCGACTTGCCGATTTCGCATCCCGCGTACGCCAAACCCTTGATCTGGCTGGAAAAATGCATCTGGCACAATCCCTGCTTGTAGAAACGCATACCAAGAATGCTCATTTTTCCAACCGGGAGGCACCATGAACAACGACATCGCGGAAGGCAAGTGGAAACAGATCGTCGGTAAGGCCAAGGCCGCATGGGGCGAGCTGACCGACGACGAACTGACGAGGGCGGAAGGCCGCGCCGACAAGCTCGCCGGTCTGATCCAGGAACGCTATGGCAGGACCCGTGAAGAAGCCGAACTCGAAGTGCGCCGGTTTTTCGATAGCAACCGGGATTTCTGACAGCGCCTGCAAAGGAAGCGCAGGAACCCGTGCACGCGACGCGAAGCGGCTCGGACGGCCGCCGCGTTCCGCAGCGCACAGGCCCTACTGCCTGTCATCGAGCCCACCAGCGTTCGCGCTGCGCGCCATCAGCCTCGGCGGCACCGGACATTTCATCCATTTAAAAAATTGCGCTCGCCATGCCACACGCACTGATTGTTGAAGACGATCCCAATAGCCTGTCCGGGCTGTCCGCGATTCTTGCGGCCGACGGCTTCTCCGTCGACACCGCGACCACCCTCGCCGAAGCCCGTACAGCGCTGACGCGCTTCATTCCCGACGTCGTGCTCATCGACCTGAACCTGCCGGACGGTACCGGTCTCGATCTGTTGCAACATCTCCCCGCGCATCCGCCGGGCGGTGCGTTGCCGGTCATCGTGATGACCGGCAACGCGACGGTCGAGAGCGCGATCGAGGGCCTGCGGCACGGCATCTGGGACTACCTGCTGAAGCCGGTCAATATCCCACGCCTGCGCAGCCTGCTCGCGCGGATCCCTCGTCCGTACGAACTGACCGAGGAAGTGCAGGCACTGCGCGCGTCGCTGCGCCAGCTCGGCCGCTTTGGCTCGATGCTCGGCCGCAGCACTGCGATCCAGCATGTGTACGACACGATCGAACATCTCGCGCCGACCGAAGCCGCGGTGCTGATCGCCGGCGAAGCGGGCACCGGCAAGCAGATTGCCGCGCGCACGCTGCACGACATGAGTCGGCGCCGCAAAGGGCCGTTCATCACGTTCGACTGCCGCGGCGCGAGTGCCGGTACGCTCAACCGTTCGCTCGAGAGCGCGCTGTTCGGTCATGAGCGCGGCGCGTTCGGCGGTGCCGAGCAGCGCGAGCCAGGGGTCTTCGAGCAGGCAAGCGGCGGCACGTTGTTCATCAACGAAATTACCGAGCTACCGCGCGCGCAGCAGGAAGCGTTGTTGCGCGCGCTAGACTCGCAGACGTTCATGCGGGTCGGAGGCACGAATCAGGTCGTGACCGATTTCCGGCTCGTCGCGTCGACACGCAAGGCGCCGCGCGCGGCGGTCGCGGACGGCAGCCTGCACCAGGACCTGGCGCTGCGGCTCGAAGCCGCCGCGGTGACGCTGCCGCCGTTGCGCGAACGCGGCGACGACCCGGTGCTGATCGCGCAGGCAGTCGTCGACGAAATGAATCAGGAGGCCGCCGCGCGCGGCACGGGCGACGTCGCGAAGCAGGCCGGCCCGAATTTCCTGCACGAATGCGCGGCGTATGACTGGCCTGGTAATGTGCGCGAATTGCAGGACCGCGTGCGACGCGCATACGTGGCGTCGGGCGACGTTCTCGAGTCGTTGCGCGCCGACGAGGCCGGCACCGCGAACGGCCGCGATCTGAACGGCAGCCGCGTGCAGGTGACGGTCGGCACGCCGCTCGCGGACGTCGAGGAAATGCTGATTCGCGCGACGCTCGACGCGGTCGGCGGCACACGGCACCGAGCGGCATCGTTGCTGGGAATCAGTCCAAAGACGCTATACAACAAGCTGCAGCGGATGCGGTTGAATTGAGCCGGGGGGCGGGCTTCACATTAGCTTCCCGCTCAAGCTCGAAAATTGACGCACATAAAAACGGCGCCTTGGATTGCTTCAAGGCGCCGTTTTTGCCACGCAAGCGACGCAAGCCAGCCGCTTATGCAAACGCGCCGCAAACCAGCTTTTGCGCTTCCCGATATCGCGGCTCGTCCATCAGCTTGGACCACGTGAGCGCTTCGCCGCGTGGACGCATGCGCTTCAGACGCCGGCGCGATTGCTTCGACGGCTTCAAGCGCAACTCATCGAGCACCTTCTCTGCTTCATGCGGCTGGTTGCAGATCAGCACCATGTCGCAGCCGGCCTCCAGCGCGGCGCTCGCGGCCTCGGTCAGCGTGCCGCCCTGGCGAGCGGCTTCCATCGACAGATCGTCGCTGAAAATCGCGCCTTCGAAGCCGAGCTTGCCGCGCAGAATCTCCTGCAGCCAGATGCGCGAGAACCCGGCCGGCTTCGCATCGATCTTCGGATAGACGACGTGCGCGGGCAGCACCGCTGCAAGCGACAGACCTAGCCAGTCGTACGGCGCGATGTCCTCGCGCAGGATTTCGTCGAGCGAGCGTTCGTCGACCGGCATTGCAACATGCGAGTCCGCCTGCGCGAAGCCATGCCCCGGAAAGTGCTTGCCGCAATTGCTCATGCCCGCGAGCGCGAGACCGTGATTCAGGCTCTTCGCGAGCATTGCGACGACGCGCGGATCGCGATGAAACGCACGATCGCCGATGACCTGCGAATGCCCGTAATCGAGGTCGAGCACCGGCGTAAAGCTCATATCGATGCCGCAGGCGCGCAGCTCCGCGGCGAGAACATAGCCGACCGCGGTTGCGACCTTGGTCGCCTCCAGCACGTCGCGATCCCATAGCGCGCCGAGCTTGCCCATCGACGGCAGCACGGTGAACCCGTCGGTGCGAAAGCGCTGCACGCGGCCGCCTTCGTGATCGACGGCGATCAGCAGATCCGCACGGACCGCGCGGATCGCATCGGTCAGCGCGAGCAGTTGCGCGCGGCTCTCGTAGTGGCGCGCGAACAGGATCACGCCGCCGGTCATCGGATGTGCCAGGCGGCGACAGTCGTCGCGATTCAGTGTTTTGCCGACGACGTCGAGCATCACCGGTCCGGGTGTGGTTTTCATCGAATTCCGCTGCAAGGAGTGTGGGGCGACGACAAACGCGGCGGCCCGCGCCGCGTTGAACGTTTTATTCAGTGGCCGACCGTGCGGACGCGGCGGCGGATGCGGCTGCCGCGCCTGCCTGTCCGGTGTGCGCGGTGTGCGCGGTCTCGGCGATCACGAACGACACCGCGTAATCGCGCTCGTCGCTGATCGTGACGCGCGCGCTGATGCCGCGCGCGGCGAGCCAGTCGGCTAGCTCACCGGAGGCGACCACCATCGGCTCGCCGCTCGGTTTGTTGAGCGTTTGCAGCGCACGCCATGTCATCGGCCAGTGCATGCCGAGCCCAATCGCCTTTGAAAACGCCTCTTTCGCCGAGAAACGGGTCGCGAGAAACGCGAGGCCGCGCGCGGCCGACCGCGCGTGGCGCGCGTGATAGACGCGCAACTCGTCGGGGCCGAGCACTTTCTCCGCGAAACGGCCGTGGGTGCGCGTCATCACCGCGGCCACGCGGCTCACCTGAACGATGTCGGTACCGATACCGTAGATCGCCATGCGCGTGCGCCTCTGTCGTTGATCAAGCGCGCGCGCCGAGACGCGCGGCGACCATGATCGCCTTCATCTCGCGCACCGCGTTGTCCCAGCCAGCGAAGATCGCGTGCGCGACAATCGCGTGGCCGATATTGAGCTCGACGATCCCGTCGATCGCGGCGATCTGCTGCACGTTCGTATAGTGCAGACCGTGGCCCGCGTTCACCTTCAGCCCGAGCGTCGCGCCGAATTCGACCGCGCGCACGATGCGCTCGAACTCGCGCTGCTGCTCGAGGGGATCGTGCGCTTCCGCGTAACGGCCAGTGTGCAGCTCGATCACTGGCGCGCCGGCTTCATGCGCGGCGCGAATCTGCGTTTCGTCGGGGTCGATAAACAGCGACACGCGCGAGTTCGCGTCCGCGAGCTGCCGGCACGCGGCGCGCACCGCGTCGAATTGGCCGGCGACGTCGAGGCCGCCTTCGGTCGTCAGTTCCTGGCGCTTTTCCGGCACGAGGCAGACGTCGTGCGGCTGCACTTCGCACGCGATGTCAAGCATCTCCTGCGTGACCGCGCATTCGAGATTCATCCGTGTTTTCAGCAGCGGGCGCAGCTTGCGCACGTCGGCATCGACGATATGACGGCGGTCTTCGCGCAAATGCAACGTGATTGCGTCGGCGCCAGCCTCTTCGGCCAGCAGCGCGGCGCGCACCGGATCGGGATAGGAAGTGCCGCGCGCATTACGCAGCGTGGCAACGTGGTCGATGTTCACGCCCAGGTCGATCACGTTCGGCGAGGTAAGAAAGAAGCTCATAGGTTCTGCAGGTCGATCAGAATCTGGCGGGTCGCGAGCGGCGCGCCGCCAAGATAGGTGTTGAGCAGAAAGCGCATCAGCGTTTTGCTTTGCGCGACGGTCTGCGCTCGATGGTAATCGTCCTGTTCCATATCGAGCAAGGTTTGTCCCGATATCACCGGCCATTGCGCGGGCGACTCGTCCGATGCTTCGCGCACTCCGCGCTCGGGATCGAACACGTAGCGGCCCTCGGCAAGTACCGCTTTGCGCGTGACCGTGCGATCGAGCGCCATCGCGTATCCGGTCTCGCGCAGCAGCACGCGCTCGAACGAGCGCAGCACCTGCACGGGCGGCTCCTCATGTGCGAGCCGGTTCAGCGTGACCACATAGTGATGGAACAGTTGCGGATGCGGATCTTCGCGCGCGCAGAACTTGACCAGTAGTTCATTGACGTAGAAGCCGCACAGCAGTGCGTCGCCGGTCAGCGGTAGCATCCCGCCGACCCATTCGGCGCCGGTCAGCGTGCGCACTTCGGATTTGCCCGACCACGCGAGGGACAACGGCTGGAACGTCTGTAATACGCCGCGTAGCGCGGAATGCGGGCGCTTCGCGCCCTTCGCGACGAGTGCGAGACGGCCGTGATCGCGCGACAGTACGTCGATGATCAGACTGGTCTCCCGATACGGGTAGCTATGCAGCACGAACGCGGGCTGCTCGGTGATCCGATATTCGGACGCCGACGCGCGCGGCGCGCGGCGCGCCGGCGTTTTGCGCGGTGCGCCGTCGGCAGCGGGGGCCGCCGTGCCTGCCGCTGTGCTTTTTGCAGCGGGTTTTCGCGCGCTACGCGCCGGCCTCGACGGCTCGTGCTCCGGTTCGTCCGGGGCAGCGTCGGAATTCAGCGTCGTCCACGCGTCATTCGTACCCATACGCACGAAGCCCGGCTTCGTTGTCGGCCCAGCCGCTCTTCACCTTGACGAAGGTTTCCAGGTACACCGGACCGTCGAACAGCCTCGCCATGTCCAGACGCGCTTCGGTGCTGATCTGCTTCAGCTTCGCGCCCTTCTGGCCGATGATCATCGCCTTGTGCGTATCGCGGTCGACGAGGATTGTCGCGAAAATGCGGCGCAGACGCCCTTCGGTCTCGAATTTGTCGATCAGTACGGTGCTCGTGTACGGCAGTTCGTCACCGGTCCAGCGAAATACTTTTTCACGCAGGATTTCGGCGGCAAGGAAGCGCTCGCTGCGATCGGTCAGGTCGTCCTCGCCGTAGATCGGCGCCCCTTCGGGCAGGAAAGGCTTGACCGTTGCCATCAGGCGCTTGATGTCGTCGGGATTCTTCGCCGACAGCGGCACGATCTCGTTGAACTCGCGCAGCGTACTCATCTGCTGCATGAACGGGAACAGCGAGTCTTTATCCGACACGCGATCGAGCTTGTTCGCGATCAGCAGCGTCGGCGCCTTCGGGGGGATCAGGTCGAGCACCTTCTGGTCGTCCGGACCGAAACGACCGGCTTCGATCACGAACAGCGTGGCGTCGACCGAGCTCAGTGTCGAGGTGACCGCGCGATTGAGCGAGCGGTTCAGCGCGCCACTGTGTTTGGTCTGGAAACCCGGCGTGTCGACGAAAATGTACTGCGCGTCGTCGATCGTGTTGATGCCGGTGATGCGATGGCGCGTGGTTTGCGCCTTGCGGGACGTGATGCTGACTTTCTGGCCGACCAGCGCGTTCATCAGCGTGGACTTGCCGACGTTCGGGCGGCCGACGATCGCGACCATGCCGCAGCGAAAACCAGTGGGAGTGGGAGCGTTCATATTCGGACTACGGCAGGTTTGGGTCGGCGTGCGGGATGGGCGCGCCGACGGCAATCAATGGCCCGCATCGGCGACGCGGGTTTGCACCGCGTCGGCGATGCCGGGTTCGTGTTCGGCGGGCGCCGTCGCCGGCACGCCCGGTGCGGCCGCCGTCGATGCGGCCGCGTTCGGCGCGACTTCGCGGCTGCGCTGGCGGTCTGCAGCGCGCGCCGGCGCTTCGGCTTTGAGGTCGGGGGCTTTGTCCGCTGCGGGTTTGTTGTCCGCAGGCTTGTCGAACGGTGGCTTGTCGGCGGGCTTCTCGGTGGCTTTCTCGGCGACCCTTTCTACCAGTGTCTCGCCGGCTTTGTCGGTTCCATGGATGGTCACGCGGTCGGTTCGCTCAGTCTTGTCGGCGCGCTCCGCCTTGTCCTGCGCACTGTACTCGACGTGCGCGGCGCGGATCACCGCGAGCGGCGCGCCCACGATGGCCTGGGCGGCGCGCTCGGCCATGGAATTTTCGATCTCGGGCTTGTCCGTGGCGGGTTTGTCGGCATGCGCTTCAGCCGTGACCGCCGCGCGCACCATCGCGCGTTCGTTCCTTCGCTCCGGCGTGCGCAAATCGAGCGCAGTCTGGACGCCGGTCACGCCCGGTACGATCTCTGGCTCGGCGCTTTTTGCGGCGCGGGCACCTTTCGAGCGTTTCGGCTTCGCGGCCAGCGCCGGCGCCGCCGCCATGACGTCGTCAAGCGCCTTTTTCGCGGCCGCCTGCTCCGCCGCGCGCCGGCTCGCGCCCGACCCGGACACCTTCACGTCGAGCTTCGGCACCGTGCATTCCACTTCGAACTGTTGATTGTGCGCCGCACCATGAGTCGCGACGACGGTGTAAGTGGGCAACGCGATCTTGTGACCTTGCAGATACTCTTGCAACAACGTCTTTGCGTCCTTCCCCAGCGTGCGCGGATCGATGTGATCCAGAATGGGGATGTAGAGCCGCTTGATGACAGTCTGCGCGGCATCGAAGCCGCCATCGAGAAACACAGCGCCCAGCACGGCTTCCAGCGTGTCGGCGAGGATCGACGGCCGACGGAAACCACCACTGCGTAATTCGCCCTCGCCGAGCCGGAGCCCTTCGGAGATATTGAGTGCCTGAGCGATCTCGTAAAGGGACTGCTGTTTGACCAGATTGGCGCGCACGCGCGACAGATCGCCTTCGTCCAGTTTTCCGAAACGTTGGAACAAAAGCGCAGCCACCCCGCAGTTCAGAACGGAGTCGCCGAGAAATTCGAGCCGTTCGTTATGCGTGGCACTGTGACTGCGGTGCGTTAAAGCCTGGCGCAACAATTCCGCATTGCGAAATTCGTAGCGCAACCGGCTTTCCAACGGAGATAGGGGCATGGGGCAGAGTATAACGCGGGCGTCCGACCGGGCGGAAACGCCGAGCGCGGGCGGAAGAGCGTAGTGAAGCGACGTTACCGGAAGTTCTTCAGGCAGCGTGGCAACACGCCGCGAGCGATCTGACCGGTACGGAGAGGCGCGCGGCGTGTGAAGCAATCACGAGGCGATCAACAGAGTCGACTTAATGGAAAGAGCCGATGCGTCGCAAATCGCTGAAATTCATCCAGATGAAAAATGCGCGGCCGACGAGATTGCGATCCGGCGCGAATCCCCAGTAGCGGCTATCGGCGCTGTTATCGCGGTTGTCGCCCATCATGAAGTAATTGCCCGGCGGCACTTTGCAGATCACGCCACGTGCGTTGTACGTGCAGTTGTCCCGGTACGGATAATCTTCCGCGCCGACGATGAACGGCGGCACCGCCGGATTGTTCAGAATCGCGTTCTTGCGGCCGTCGATATCTTCTTCGAACTGCTTCGCATAACCGAGGCGTTCCTCGTCGAGATAATCGGGCAGCGGCGTTTCGGGCACCGGCTTGCCGTTGATCGTGAGCTTCTTGTCCTGATACTCGATCACGTCGCCCGGCAAACCGATCACCCGCTTGATGTAGTCGACCGATTCGTCCTTCGGATAGCGGAACACGACCACGTCGCCTCGTTGAACGGGACGGCCCTCGGTGATCTTCGTGTTGATGATCGGCAGACGCAGCCCGTATTCGAATTTATTGACGAGGATGAAGTCGCCCACCACCAGCGTCGGCACCATCGAACCCGAAGGAATCTTGAACGGCTCGACCACGAACGAGCGCACGACGAACACCACCAGAATCACCGGGAAAAAGCTCGCCGTATATTCGAGCCACCACGGTTGACGCAGCTTGTCGTCGCGCAAACGCGCGCGCGTTTGCGCGGCGTTTTCGTCGGCGAAGCG
>NZ_DASXHN010000359.1:0-4387 GCF_036488505.1 Paraburkholderia sp.
CGGCACATGGTCCTGTTGGTCTTCATAGAGACGCTCACTGGCATTGGTCTTCACTGCACTGCTTTTGCCCTCACTGCACAGTTGTCAATGGCGCAACCAGCCCATGTCGATTGGCGAGGCTGGCAAAAGAGGACAACGAGTACGGTGCTGAGCCCAATTGACTTGACTTGCTTATGTACAGCGATTGTCCGCATGCTGGCGCGCCGAGCTCGGCGTGGTGCATTGCGCACCCCGTTGGCAGGACGCAGGCAAACAGCAGCGGTCGGCGCATGTCGGCATTCATGGGTCTGTTGGCACCTGAAGAGAGGGAGACAGACTTGGATCCTACGCAACGGCTTGTGAAGTTTTCGTCAAGACGTCGTCAGTTTCGCGGGATGTCGTGCTGATTCGGGGCCGCGAGCGGGAGCCTTAGTGATACCCGGGTACCTTTATTCGGCCCGCTATCAAGTTCGACCCGCCAGCCATGCCAGTCACAGATATTTTTAACGATCGACAATCCAATGCCGAAGCCGCGTGCCGAACCGGCTACCGAATCCGCCCGGTAAAAACGCTCGAATACGTGCGACAACGCGTCGGTCGGAATGCCCGGGCCGGTGTCCTCGATATGCAGCGTGCCATCCCCATAGGAGAAGCGTATAAGCCCACGGTCGGTGTAGCGCGTAGCGTTGTCAACCAGGTTGGACAGCACGATCGCAAGTGCGGAGCGGTTCGCTTTAACCTGCAGATCGCGATCGACGCAGAGCGCGACCGACACGCCCTTGTCCACCAGACGCCCGGAAAAAGGGGCCAGTGCAGTTTCGATCACATGACAAAGGTGTACGGGGTCCGTGTCGACCGCTGATTCCTCTCTCGCAAACAGCAGCAGCGCATTGACCAACTCGATCATGTTGTCTGCGGCGCGATTGATTTGCCGCAGCCGCGCCCGGGATTTCAGGCCGATCGAAGCATCCTGTTCGAGCAGCTCGCTGCTCGTCTTGATCGCGGTGAGCGGGGTGCGTAATTCATGACTAACGTTGCCGGTGAACTCCTTTTCGCGCTCGATCATGTCGGTGATGCGGCTGTGGTAATCGTTGAATGCCGCGACCAGTTCGATGACTTCGGCTTCGTCATACTTGCCCGGGTTGATCGATGCCGATCCGCCGAGCCGGAGCGCTTCGACCTGCCGCGCGAAGCCCGCCACCTGGCGCACCAGCAGACCGGATAAACCGAACGCAAGCCAGATCGTCAGCAGCGCGAACGCGCCGGTACCGGTCATCAACGCATCGACCACCTGCTTGAAGCGCCGCTCGTAGCGGCTGAAGTTGTACACGCGAAATATCTTCGTATCGCCGAACGGGGCGACCGCCACGTGGATCTCCTGGTCGTCGACGATGATCTCGTGCGCGCCCTCGGAAAGATCCTTCGCTGAAGTAGGCAAAGTGACAGGGACCGCACCGGCGACGGATACATGCGCGCCAAGCCGTGGATCGAGGGGCGGAATGAGTTTCGGGTCGATCAGGAAACTCCGGATCAGACTCGCCATGTCGTCTTCGATCAGCGCAACGATAAGCCTCTCTTCCTGGGCTTCAGCGAGCGCCTTCACACCGAGTGCCTGAACCACGAGAAGAAGGATCGTCAGCGCGGAAAAGACCAACGCGACCTTCAGGCGCAGACTACGACGCGTCCGCATCGCTCACCACGAACCGGTAGCCCAGACCGTGTACCGTCTCGATCACGTCATCTTCGCCGTGCGCCGTCAATGCGCGCCTCAGCGTATAAACGTGCGTGCGCAGCGTATCGCTGTCCAACGATTGCTCGCCCCACACGTCCGCCTCCAGTTCGGCGCGGACAAACACCCGATTCGGCGATTGCATCAGGATTCGGAGCAACTGCAGGCACTTGGGCGGCAGCTTGACCGGCCGCCCGGCGCGCTCGACCGCGAGCGTCGCCAGATCGAAGCGCACGTCAGCGCAACTCAAGACAGGTTGCGTCACCTGGCCTTTGTAGCGCTTGATCAGCGCCGCGAGGCGTGCGCCGGCCTCCTTGAGCGAGAATGGTTTGATGAGATAGTCGTCAGCGCCTTGGACGAAACCCTGTAGTTTGTCGTCGAGCGTATCCTTCGCCGTCAGCATGAGAACAGGCGTGTCCCGGCGTGCTTCTTCCCTCAATTTGCGGCAAATGGTCAACCCGTCCAGACCGGGCAGAGCCAAGTCCAGAAGGATGGCATCCCAGTGCTGCGTAGTGGCCAGATGCAGGCCCATTACGCCTTCTGACGCAACGTCGACCTGATATCCACGGCTTTCCAGAAAGTCGTAGAGGTTGGTTGCGATGGCAGCGTCGTCTTCGATGATCAATACTTTCATGGAACGGCTTCCTGGCAAATGGGCAGTGTCGCAAGACACGCATTTCGGTGCGCAGGCGACATGGTATCGCCTGACCATGACCATTTGAGTGGCGCCTGGCCTTCTTCGGTTGCATGGGAAGCCGAGGCCAGGTTGCTTAAGTCCTTTCGAGAAAGCTTCGCTGCAAAGGTGCCCTGGGCAGATTCTTCCGCGATCGCATCCAGCTCTTCCTCGAAACACTCCGTGACTACGGCCAACTTTTTTACAGTGTCCCCGAGGCGGCCTATTTCTTCTCGCGCGGCTCCGTGACGAACCCGATCTTCGGTAGCCCGCCGCCCTGCGCCGCCGACATCACGTCCGCCACCCGCTCGTAGGGCACCTTGCGGTCGGCGCGCAGATGAATCTCGGGCTGCGGCGTCAGCCGCGATGCTTGCGCGATGCGCGCCTCGAGGGCGGCATCGTCCACCTTCTGATCGTCCCAGAGAATCGTGCCATCGGCTTGCACGGCCACGTCCACATGGGCCGGTTTCGTGTCAGCTGGCTGGCTGCTCGCCTTCGGCAGGTCAATCTTCACCGCATGGTTGATCGCGGGAATCGTGACGAGAAAAATGATCAGCAGAACAAGCATGACGTCGACGAGCGGCGTCATGTTGATCTCGCTCATCATGCCGTCTTCCTCGTCGCTGGAAAACGGGCTCATTGTCATCTGACGGCTCCCGCTCAGTTGGCGCGTGCGGCAAGGCGAATGCCGTCGCGGCGCTGGTTCGAAGAGAGCTTCGTGCCCGTCAGGAAGAACGCATGCAGCCCGTGCGCGAAGCGGTTCAGCTTCGTGACGATCGACTTGTTCGAGCGCGTGAGCGCGTTATAGCCGAGCACCGCCGGAATCGCGACGAAGAGGCCAAACGCGGTCATGATCAGCGACTCGCCGACCGGGCCCGCAACCTGGTCGATGGACGTCTGGCCGGTCGCACCGATGACCAGGAGCGCGTGATAGATCCCCCACACGGTGCCGAACAGGCCGACGAACGGCGACGTGCTGCCGATCGAGGCGAGCACCGCCAGCCCCGCCTGCATGCGGCCGACGCTCTCGTCCATGGTGTCCTTGAGGCAGCGGGTGATCCAGTCGGACACGTCCATGCGGTCATGCAGGTGCAGCTGGGTCTGATGGTGATGATCGGCGGCATCCTGGCTCGACAGCGCGAGCGCGAGGTACGGGTTGTCACGCACATTCGACGATTCGCCGCCGAGCTTCTGGATGCCATCGGCGAAATCGTCGGAATGCCAGAACGCGCGTTCGGCGTTCTTCGCGAGGCGCTTGAGACGCAGCACGTTCAGCGTCTTCACCACGATCACGGTCCATGACAACACCGACATGATCACCAGCGCGAGCAAAATGCCGCGCGTGACGAAATCCCCTTGGGTCCAGACATGCGCCAACCCGTAGTTTTGCATTGCAGTTCCTGTATTCAAAGAAAAGTATGCTCGCTCAATCGTCCAGGCTGAACACGAAAGGCTGGGAGTAGGCGGCGCGAACCGGCTCGCCGTTTTCCTTGTAGGGTTTGCAGGCGCTTGCGCGCATCGCGTCGAGGGCGGCATCGTCGAGACGCGACGAGCCGCTCGTTTTCTTCAACTCTATGTTTTCGATCCTGCCTGTCAGGCTGACCACGAACCTCACCACCGCGGTGCCCGTTTCGTTGCGTCGCCGGGAAAGAGCCGGGTACTCCGGCGCCGCGATATTGCAGTCAAGATGCGAGACGTCTTTCGGCGCCCCCTGTGCAAGCGTCGGACGGCCGATCGCGGGCGCCGCCGCGGTCGCCGCGGGTGGTGGCGACGACGGAGCGGGCGCTGGTTCAGGGACGGCAGCGGCGAGCGTCGACCGCGCGTCGGTTTGCACCGGCGTCGGCGTAGACGCCGGCGCGGGTTTGACGTGTGACTGCACCTTGGGCTTGGGCGGAACCGGTTTGGGTCGCGGCGGAGCCGGGGTGGACTCGATCACGGCGGGAGCTACGACCGGCTGAGGTGGCGCGCTGATCAGTTCGGCCGTGATCGTCCGGGCTTCGGCCGGC
>NZ_DASXHN010000365.1:0-7035 GCF_036488505.1 Paraburkholderia sp.
ATCTGTCGCACCGCGATTGCGGCAAGGTGCAAGACCCGTACAGCCTTCGCTGCCAGCCGCAGGTGATGGGCGCGTGTCTGGACCAGATGCGTCACTCGGCCGACGTGCTGCTGATCGAAGCGAACGCCGTTTCCGACAATCCGCTGATTTTCCCGGACACGGGCCAAGTGCTGTCGGGTGGCAACTTCCACGCCGAGCCGGTTGCGTTTGCGGCGGACAACCTCGCACTGGCCGCCGCTGAAATCGGCGCGCTGGCCGAGCGCCGCATTGCGCTCCTGATCGACGCGACGCTGTCGGGCCTGCCGCCTTTCCTCGTCAGGGATGGCGGCGTGAACTCCGGCTTCATGATCGCGCACGTAACGGCCGCCGCGCTCGCCTCGGAAAACAAGACGCTCGCGCATCCGGCTTCGGTCGATTCGCTGCCGACGTCGGCGAACCAGGAGGACCATGTGTCGATGGCGACCTTTGCCGCGCGCAAGCTTGGCGACATCGCGGAGAACACCGCCAACATTCTGTCAATCGAGTTGCTCGCCGCCGCGCAGGGCGTCGATCTGCGCGCGCCGCACAAGACCAGCCCGAGCCTGCAAAAAGTGATGGACACGGTGCGCAACGACGTGGCGCACTACGAGATCGATCACTACTTCGCGCCGGACATCGCCGCGGTCACGAAGCTCGTGCAGGACGGCACGATCGCGAAGCTGAGCCCGTTCTCGTTCGTGTCGGAACACTAAGCAGCCGCGCGGATCAGGCCAATGAACGCACCCGCTTATCAGGGCATCAAGGACTTCATCCTCGCGCGCATTCATGCGGGCGAGTGGGCCGAAGGCGACCAGGTGCCGTCCGAGAACGAGCTGGCGCGCGAGTTCAACGTCGCGCGCATGACGGTCAACCGCGCATTGCGTGAGCTGACCTCGGAGCAGGTGCTCACCCGCGTGCAGGGGTCGGGCACCTTCGTCGCTCGCCCCAAGTACGAGTCGACACTGGTCGCGATCCGCAGCATCTCCGATGAAATCGTCGCGCGCGGTCATCGCTATCGCGCGCAGGTGCTCGACATCGGCGCGAGCATCGCCGACGAAACGCTCGCCGAGGAGATGCAGGTGAATGCGGGCAGCCCGGTGTTTCATTCACGCGTGCTGCATTTCGAAAACGACGAGCCGGTGCAACTGGAAGAACGCTGGGTGAATCCGCGCGTCGCGCCCGAATACGCGCTGCAGGATTTCACCAGTACGACGCCGAACCAGTATCTCGTGCGCGTCGCGCCATTGCAGCGCGTCGAATACCGGATCGAAGCGCTGGCAGCGGACGACGGCACGCGCGCGCTGCTGACCATGGACGAACGCGAGCCCTGCCTGGTGCTGCATCGGCGCACGTGGTCGCAAGGGCAGGTCGCGTCGATTGCGAATCTTTGGCACCCCGGCACTCGCTATCGCTTCACAGGGCACTTCTGAATTCGCATTGCCCGTCTTCACTGAATCGCTATCGAATCTCTTCAAGCATCCCGAGGGACACCATGAACAATCCGAAACATATCGATCCGCGTCTTGACCCTACCCGCACGATCCGCGCACCGCGCGGCGCGGACAAGGTGTGCAGGAACTGGATCGCGGAAGCCGCGTACCGGATGATCCAGAACAATCTGGACCCCGAAGTCGCCGAACATCCGCACGCGCTCGTCGTGTACGGCGGCATTGGCCGTGCCGCGCGCAACTGGGATTGCTTCGATCAGATCCTCGCGTCGCTGAAAGACCTGAACGACGACGAAACGCTGCTGATCCAGTCGGGCAAGCCGGTCGGCGTGTTCCGCACGCACGCGGATGCACCGCGCGTGCTGCTCGCGAACTCGAACCTGGTGCCGCATTGGGCGACCTGGGAACATTTCCAGGAACTCGATCGCAAGGGCTTGATGATGTACGGCCAGATGACGGCCGGCAGCTGGATCTACATCGGCAGCCAGGGCATCGTGCAGGGCACCTACGAAACCTTTTTCTCGGTCGCCAACCAGCATTTCAACGGCGACCCGAAGGGCCGCTGGGTGCTCACGGGCGGCCTCGGCGGGATGGGCGGCGCGCAGCCGCTCGCCGCGACGATGGCGGGCTTCTCGATGATCGCCGTGGAATGCGACGAGACGCGGATCGACTTGCGTCTGAAGACGCGCTACGTCGACAAGAAAGCCAGCACGCTCGACGAAGCGCTCGCGATGATCGACGAGGCGAAGCGCACCGCCAAGCCGGTGTCGGTCGGTCTGCTGGGCAACGCCGCCGATGTGTTCGCCGAGTGCGTCGCGCGCGGCATCACGCCCGACTGCGTGACCGACCAGACCAGCGCGCACGATCCAATTCACGGCTACCTGCCGCAGGGCTGGACGGTGGAAGACTGGCGCGAGCGTCAGAAGAGCGCGCCGGAAAGCATCGTCACGCCGGCCAAGCAGTCGATGGCCAGGCAGGTGCAGGCGATGCTGGCGCTGCAGGAACGCGGCGCCGCGACGCTCGACTACGGCAACAACATTCGTCAGATGGCGCTCGAAATGGGCGTCGAGAACGCGTTCGATTTCCCGGGCTTCGTGCCCGCGTATATCCGGCCGCTGTTCTGCGAAGGCAAGGGCCCGTTCCGCTGGGTGGCGCTGTCGGGCGACCCGGAGGACATCTACAAGACCGATGCGAAGGTCAAGGAACTGATTCCGGACGATCCGCATCTGCACAACTGGCTCGATATGGCACGTGAGCGCATCGCGTTCCAGGGCTTGCCGGCGCGAATCTGCGGGGTCGGTGTGAAGGATCGCTATCGGCTGGGCCAGGCGTTCAACGAGATGGTTAGAAACGGCGAACTGAAGGCGCCGATCGTGATCGGCCGCGATCACCTCGACACCGGTTCGGTGGCAAGCCCGAACCGCGAAACCGAATCGATGAAGGACGGCTCGGACGCGGTCAGCGACTGGCCGCTGCTCAACGCGTTGCTGAACACCGCGGGTGGGGCCTCATGGGTGTCGCTGCATCATGGCGGCGGTGTCGGCATGGGCTTCTCGCAGCACGCGGGCGTCGTGATCGTCGCGGACGGCACGGATGCCGCGAAAGCGCGCCTGGGCCGTGTGCTGTTCAACGATCCGGCGACCGGCGTGATGCGTCACGCGGATGCCGGCTATGAACTCGCGCAGCAGACCGCGCGCGACGCAGGCCTGAATCTGCCGATGCTGGGACGTTGATCGTGGCCGCTGCGAGCGACCTCAACGGCGCACCGAGCGTTTCGCCAGGCGTCGCGCTGATTCGTGGTGCCGACCTCGTGGCGGCGCCATGGAAAAACGGCGGCGGCGTGACGCGCGAAGTGACCGCGTTTCCTCAGTGCGAGGCGGGCGCGGCGCCCGGCGATTTCGTGTGGCGCGTGAGCGTCGCCGATGTCGCACAGGCGGGGCCGTTTTCGCGATTCGACGGCATCGATCGCACGCTGGTGCTGTTATCCGGCGCGGGCATGCTGCTCGACGAGATGGATGGCGCGCGCGTCGTCAACACGCATGCGCTGACGCAGCCGCTCGATATCGCGCGCTTCGACGGCGCGGCGCGCATCGACGCACGGCTCATCGACGGTGCGACGCGCGATTTCAACCTGATGGTGCGGCGCGATATGGCGCGCGGCGAAGTCGACGTATGGCGCGCCGGCGCGCAGCCGCGCACGCTCGACGGTGATGTCGCGCTGCTGTTCTGCGCGAGCGGCGCCGTCACGGTCACGCTGACGGCGGGCGATACGGGCGATACGGGCGATACGGGCGACGTGGGGGCCCGGCAGCTCGACACCGGCGACACGCTGCGCATCGACGCGGCCCAAGCGCTCGCATGCACGCTCGCGGGCGACGGCGCGGTGCTCGCGATCAGCATTCGCTATACGCGATGACGATTCCGCGCGACCGATCCGGCGTCGCCGGCGCCCGCCGCCGTGGTTCGGCGCACGTGCGCGAAACACCACCAAACACCGCTAAAAACCGACACGGACAACGCAACCGGCTAGCAGCAAAGAGCATGCGATGAAGCAAACCGTCTGGCATCACCTGAGACTGTGCCCGCAGGGCGATCCTCTGGATACGCTCGCCGATGCCGCGATCGCGGTCGAAGACGGCCGCATCGCGTGGCTCGGCACGGCGTCCGATCTACCCGCGCAGTACGCCGCGTGGCCGCGCGAAGATTTGTGCGGCGCATGGGTGACGCCGGGACTCGTCGACTGCCATACGCATCTCGTGTACGGCGGCCACCGCGCGGACGAATTCGCGCAACGTCTCGCGGGCGTGAGCTACGAGGCGATCGCGCGGCAGGGCGGCGGTATCGTGTCGACCGTGCGCGCGACGCGTGCGGCGGACGAGGCCACGCTGTTGCGGCAAGCGGCCGCGCGGCTCGAACCGCTGCTCGCCGAAGGCGTGACGGCGATCGAAATCAAATCCGGCTACGGCCTCGAACTCGCGAGCGAGCGCAAGATGCTGCGCGTCGCGCGGCAACTCGGCGAACGCTATCCGGTGACCGTCTATACGACCTTTCTCGGCGCGCACGCGCTGCCGCCCGAATTCGCGGGCCGCGCGGATGCGTATATCGACGAGGTCTGCCACACGATGCTGCCCGCGCTGGCTGGCGAAGGCCTCGTCGATGCGGTCGATGTGTTCTGCGAGCGCATCGGCTTTTCGCTCGAACAGAGCGAGCGCGTGTTCAATGCAGCCGAGCGTTTCGGTCTGCCGGTCAAGATGCACGCGGAGCAGTTGTCGAACGGTGGCGGCACCGCGCTCGCCGCGCGCCATCGCGCGCTGTCCGCGGATCACCTCGAATTTCTCGACGAAGCCGGCGTTGCGGCGATGAAAGAGTCGGGCACGGTCGCGGTGTTGTTGCCGGGCGCGTACTACTTTATCCGCGAGACACAGTTGCCGCCGCTCGAATTGCTGCGCCGCTACCAGGTGCCGATTGCGATTGCCACCGATAGCAACCCGGGCACGTCGCCCGCCACGTCGCTGCTGTTGATGATGAATATGGCGAGCACGCTGTTTCGCATGACCGTGCCCGAGGTGCTGCTAGGCGTGAGCTCGCATGCGGCGCGCGCGCTCGGCAAAGCGGACCTGCACGGGTCGCTGGAGGCCGGACGCGCGGCGGATTTCGCGGTGTGGTCGGTGGATTCGCTCGCCGAGCTGGCTTACTGGATTGGCCGCCCGTTGTGCGCCCGCGTGGTGCGCGCGGGCGACACGGTCTATACGCGGCGCGAACCGGACTAGAAGCTGACAGATGACGCAATCCAATCAATCGCTGTCGCCGCTGATGCTTACCTGCCCGATGGCTGGCGCCGCAACGTGTTGCTCGAATGGGACGCCAGCGGCGCGCTGAGCGCGGTCACACCCGATCATGCCGACGCACCCGCCGGCGTGCCGAAAGCGGCGGGGCCCGTGATGCCCGGCATGCCCAATCTTCATTCACACGCGTTCCAGCGCGCGATGGCGGGGCTGACCGAGTATCGCGCGAACGCCACCGATAACTTCTGGTCGTGGCGCGATCTGATGTATCGCTTCGCCGCGCGCATCACGCCCGAGGGGCTCGCGAGCATCGCGCAGTGGCTCTACATCGAGATGCTGAAGGCAGGCTATACGTCGGTGTGCGAGTTCCATTACGTGCATCACGCGCAGGACGGTCACCGCTACGCGAATCGGGCGGAGCTCGCGCAACGTGTCGTCGATGCGGCGTCCGCTAGCGGCATCGGTATCACGATGCTGCCGGTGCTGTACCAGTACAGCGGCTTCGGCGCGCGGGCGCCGCGCGACGATCAGCGCCGCTTCACCGGACGGCCTGCTCGATCTGCTCGGCACGTTGCGCGCACAGCGGCCTGAAAACCCGGCGCTACGCTACGGCGTTGCGCCGCATTCGCTGCGCGCGGTGTCGGAGGCGTCGCTACGTGCGCTGCTCGGCGGCATCCAAGCCGATGCGCCGGTGCACATCCATGTCGCCGAACAGATCGCCGAGGTCGACGCATGCGTCGAAGCGGAAGGCGCGCGCCCGGTGCAATGGCTGCTCGATCGCTTCGACGTGGACGGCCGCTGGTGTCTCGTGCACGCGACCCATGTCGACGCAAACGAAACGCTCGCGTTGGCGAAAAGCGGCGCGGTGGCCGGCCTGTGTCTGACCACCGAGGCCAACCTCGGCGATGGCATTTTCCCGGCGCAGCACTATCTCGATGCGAACGGCCGCATTGGCGTCGGCTCCGATAGCCATATCGGCGTCGACTGGCGCGCGGAGTTGCGCCTGCTCGAATACGGTCAGCGACTGACGCGCCGGCAGCGCAACGTGCTGGCGTCGGCGGCGGCTCCGCACGTTGCCGACCGCCTGTTCGACGCGGCGCTCGACGGCGGCGCACGCGCCACCGGCCGCGCGGTCGGCGCGTTGCGCGCGGGCCATCGCGCGGACTGGCTGGTGCTCGACGCCGCGCATTCGAGCATCGCCGAACATGCGCCGCAAGCGTGGCTCTCGGGCGTCGTATTCTGCGAACACGGCGAGACGCCGATTCGCGATGTCTATGCAGGCGGTGTGAAGGTCGTCGACAATCGCAGGCATCGCGACGAAGAGCGCGCCTATCCGGGTTATCGCGCGGCGCTCGCGGAACTGCTGAGATGACGCGTTAGCACGAACGTATAGGGAAGAGCACATGCCCTACGCGTACGGCGAAGCCCTCGCGGCGAACATCGAATCGCTGCTCGAAGCGCTCGTGAGCGCCGCGCTCGCGCGCGTCAACGCGGCCTGAGTCACGCGAACTGATGCGTGTGACCTGCGCAGGCATTCGGATAGCGACGGTAAGCTGCCGGTCGCGATGAAAGCAGCGCGTTGAATCGCGCTGGCAACCACTCCTGCGCTATCTGTTTCTCGCTTTACTTGAATCACCGCGCGCCGCGTGTATCCGCACGAGCGCGAGATCGTGATCGTGGCCGCGATCGTGCTGGCCGGCGCACAGTTCGTCACGCACCACGTCGTTCGACACATCAATCGGCACTTCACCTGGCCTCGCGTCGCGCGGATGCGCTTAGCGGAT
>NZ_DASXHN010000378.1:0-4924 GCF_036488505.1 Paraburkholderia sp.
AGTCGGTTAGAATACCGGCCTGTCACGCCGGGGGTCGCGGGTTCGAGTCCCGTCCACTCCGCCAGTATCCACGAAAGGCGAACTCCGGTTCGCCTTTTTTATTGCCCGCTGTTGTAAGATCGGGCGTTCTGTTTTTGGCACCCCTTACGCATGCTCGATTTTTTCCGCAATCACCAGCGCCTGATGATGTTCATGCTCATCCTCGTCATTTTGCCGGGGTTGGGTTTTGTGGGTATCCAGGGCTTCCGCGGCTTCTTTGACGAAAGTACGAACGTCGCGAGCGTCAACGGTCACAAGATCACCCGCGTCGAATACGACGACGCAGTGCGTCAGCAGCTCGATCGCGCGCGTCAGGTCCTCGGCGCGCAGTTCGACATGAAGACGTTCGATACGCCGGAGCATCGCCGGCAAATCCTCGACGGCATGATCGAGCAGCGCGTGCTGGCCGACGAAACACAACGCTTGCACCTGACCGCATCGGACGACGCGGTGCGCCGCACACTGATGGCCGATCCGGTGATCTCTTCGCTGAAGAACCCCGACGGCTCGATCGACATCGAGCGTTACAAGCAGTTGCTTGCGATGCAAGGTATGACGCCCGATCAGTACGACGAGCGCGTGCGCTACACCCTTGCGATGGAGCAGTTGCCGGCGAGCATTCAGGGTAGCGCGTTCACGTCGAAGACACTCGCGCAGCATCTGACCGCACTCGCCGACCAGCAGCGTGAAGTGCAAGGCATCGCTTTCCATCCGCGCGACTACGCAGCGCAGGTCCAGCCGACCGACGCGCAACTGCAGGCCTACTACGACGCGCATCGCAACGACTTCGCGACGCAGGCTACCGCGACGATCCAGTACGTCGTGATGTCGCCGGCCACGCTTGCCGCCTCGATCCAGCCCAGCGACGCAGACCTCAAAAAGTACTATGACGACCACATCGCCCAGTTCCGCACCGACGGTGAAGTACGCGCGAGTCACATCCTGATCGCGGCACCGAAGGACGCGAGCGCGTCCGACAAAGCGAAGGCAAAGCAGAAAGCCGAGGAACTGCTGGCGCAGGTCAAAGCGCACCCCGATCAGTTCGCGCAGATCGCGCAACAGAATTCGCAGGACCCGGGCTCGGCCTCGAAGGGCGGTGATCTCGGCTACTTTGGCCGCGGCATGATCGCGGGTGGCCAGGCGTTCGACGACGCGGTATTCGCGCTGAAGAAGGACGAAATCAGCGGTATCGTGCAAACCGACTTCGGCTTTCATATCGTCAAGGTCACGGACGTGAAGCCGGCGGTCACGCGGCCGTTCGACGAAGTGAAGGACCAGATTGCGAAGGAGTTGAAGACACAGTTGGCCACCAAGGCGTTCACCGATGGGTCGGAAGGTTTCTCGTCGCTCGTGTATGAAAAGGCGAAGAGCCTGCAACCGGCCGCGGACAAATACAAGCTGCAGGTGCAGACCGCGACGGTCACGCCGCAGCCCGATCCGAAGCTGCCGCCCGACAGTCCGCTGAACAATGCGAAGTTCCTTGACGCGGTGTTCGCGAACGACTCGGTGTCGGCGCACAACAATACCCAGGCAATCGACATCGGCGGTAACACGCTGATCGCGGCGCACGTGACCGACTACAAGCCCGCTGCAGTGCCCGCCTTCGACGCGGTCAAAGACGCGGTGCGGCAAAAGGTAATCGCCGCGCAGTCGGACGAAGCCGCGCACAAGGACGGGATCGCGAAGTTAGCCGAGTTCGAGAAGTCGAAAACGACCGCCGGTTTTTCGTCGCCGCTGAAGGTCTCGCGCAACGATTCGCAGGGCGTGCCGCCCGCGGCGCTGAGCGCAATCTACAAGGTGGATGCGCAAAAATTGCCGGCCTACGTCGGCGTCGATCTCGGTGACGACGGTTATGCGATCTATCGCGTCAACCAGGTCGTGGCCGACACCGCAATCGACCCGCACCGCCTCGCCGCGGCCCAGCAGCAGATCGCGCAGGTCGATGCGCAAGCGCAAGTAGAGGCCTTCATCAAGGCACTGCGCGAGCGTTCGAAGGTGAAGTACTACGGCTCGGTCGATAGCGCGCCGCAGACGGCCGACCAGTAAGCGTTGTCTGCCGGCAGAAAGAAAGCCCCGCGATTGCGGGGCTTTTTTTTGTGGCGAGCAGCACGAGATCGACACGCGCGTCAGCCAAAACGTCGGCAGGCGCGAAGCGATGGAACGAGCTATCCCCGCTATCGGACAAGTGCCTGCATTACAGGCATCCGCTGATCGCGCTGGTCGCCTGGCTACCGCCGGTACCATTCGAGGAGCGGAAGCCGACCCACGTGCCCTTGCCGGTATACGACGGGCGTACCACCGCGGCGGCGCCGTTAGGCGGTTGCTGTCCCGGAACGTACACGTCCATGGCCTGATCGTTGGCGAGCGTGGTTTGCGTAACCACCTGTTGTTGCGAAGCGTCCGCCCATTTATGCGCGATGCAGGTGCCGACGGCGGCGGGCGGTTGCTGGCTTTGGCCGACGGATTGGACGCCTGCGGGAGGTTGGCCAGCGCAGGCCGACAGGGCAACAGTCAAAGCGATTAACGGTAGGTATTTCACGTTATCTCCTCAGGAGTCGCTCACGAATGAGCCGGGTCGCACGGGGTTGCGAAAGCGCAGCAATCGCTTTGGAGAGCCGTGTTCCCCTGGTTCCAGAAACAAGTCGTTAGCAGCCCTTCAGTGCGGCGAACTTGTGCGAAGGAGTGGCTTGACAGCGGGCCACACGTTTTCCAGTAGCACGGGCTGTGCCTGCTGGTTCGGATGGATCTGGTCAGCCTGGAACATGTCCGGTTTATCCGCGATGCCGGCCAGCAGAAACGGCACGAGCGGCACGCGGAATTCTTTCGACAACTGGCCGTAGATGCCGTGGAACTTCTGCGTGTAGTCGGGGCCGTAGTTGGGCGGTACATACATTCCGACGAGCACGACCTTCGCGTGCCCCTGCTGGGCCTCTTCGATGATGGTGCGCAGGTTGTCTTCGGTCGTGGAGAGCGGCACGCCGCGCAACGCGTCGTTCGCGCCGAGTTCGACGATCACGATGTTCGGCTTCAATCGTTGCATCAGCGCGGGCATGCGCGCGCGTCCGCCGCTTGTGGTGTCGCCGCTGATACTTGCATTGGCGACGCTATAATCGATTCGCTCTTCGGCCAGACGCTGACGCATCAACGCGACCCAGCCCGTATCGCGGGCCAGCCCGTATTCGGCGGAGATGCTGTCGCCGAGTACGACGATCACCGGCCTCGCGGCTTCCGGCGCATTGGCCGCATCGGCGGGCGAGGGCAACACAACTAGCGCGGCGGCCATCATGGCCGCGCCGAATGCCGCGGTCAACGCCGCGGCGCGAGGGGCGATGGCGCGCACTTCCAACCTATGCTTCACCATGCCAAACAGAACTGATCCAGTCATCGAAGTGCGGGGTTTGTGCAAGAAGGTTAAGGATGCAACAGGCGAGTTGACGATTCTCGACGACATTGAGCTTACGATCGACGCCGGCAGCAGCGTGGCCATCGTCGGTGCGTCCGGGTCGGGCAAGTCTACGCTGCTCGGCTTGCTCGCGGGATTGGACAGCGCGAGCGCGGGCTCGGTTCGGCTACTCGGCCATGAACTCGGCGAACTGAACGAAGACCAGCGCGCCGCATTGCGCGGCGGCTCCGTCGGCTTCGTGTTCCAGTCGTTTCAACTGATGCCGCATCTGACAGCGCTCGAAAACGTGACACTGCCGCTCGAACTGCAAGGCGGCATCAGTACGCGTGACGCCGCGCAACGTGCGCGCGAATTGCTCGATCAGGTCGGGCTAGGCAAACGCACCGGGCACTATCCGAAGCTGTTGTCGGGCGGCGAACAGCAGCGGGTTGCGCTCGCGCGCGCGTTCGTCACGCGTCCGGCGATCCTGTTTGCCGACGAGCCGACCGGCAGCCTCGATGCGGCCACGGGCCACGCGGTGATCGATCTGATGTTCGAGATGAATCGCGCGCACGGCGCGACGCTGGTGCTCGTCACGCACGACATCGAACTGGCGCGCCGCTGTGACATGACGGTGACGATCGAAGCGGGGCGGCTCGGGTAACGAATCCACGGCGAGCCTCGATTCTCGATCGCATGCATCGAGCGCGTCGTCGATGCAAACAAGCGGGCACGCAGCCCGCCTCGTGCATTGCTCGTGAAACCAGGGCTTAGGCGCGGTGCAGTCAAACGATTACAGCATCGCAGCGCGCCGGCCGCCCGATCGCTTCGGTCTCACCGCTTCAACGCCGCGCGTGCGCGCGCGATCAACGCCGATGTCGACGAATCGTGCTTGTTCGCATCGACGCTCGCCGCCGTCAGATCGGCTTCGACCACCTTGCCGAGAATCTTGCCGAGTTCGACGCCCCACTGATCAAACGGATTGATGTTCCACACCGACGCCTGCACCAGCACCTTGTGCTCGTACAGCGCGATCAATGCACCGAGCGAGCGGGCGGTCAGCGCGTCGATGAGCAGCGTCGCGGTCGGCCGGTTGCCTGGGAACACCAGGTGCGGCGCGAGTTCGGGCTTGTCCGGGCCGGCCACTTTCTTCGCCTCTTCCAGCGTGCGGCCAAGCATCAACGCCTCGCTTTGCGCGAAGCAGTTCGCGAGCAGCTTCGGATGATGGCTCGCGAGCGGATGTTCGGGGGTGAGCACCGCGATAAAGTCGATCGGCACGATCGTCGGCCCTTGGTGCAGCATCTGGAAAAACGCATGCTGGCCGTTGGTGCCAGGTTCGCCCCACGTGACCGCCGCGGTCGGATAGTCGACCATCGTGCCATCGAGCCGCGCGGACTTGCCGTTGCTCTCCATCTCCAACTGCTGCAGATACGAAGGAAGAAAATGCAGCGCTTCGGAATACGGCGCGACCAGATAGCTTTGCGAGCCGAAGAAGTTGCGATA
>NZ_DASXHN010000285.1:0-3635 GCF_036488505.1 Paraburkholderia sp.
CCATGGTGGCGAATCTTCCAGGACCCGGCGCTCGACCGGCTCGAAGACCAGGTGAGCATCGCGAATCAGAACCTGAAGGTTGCCGTCGCCCAGTACGACGAAGCACGCGCGGACGCAAGGACGGCGCAAGCCGACTATTACCCCACGCTCGACGCGAGCGGGTCCGCATCGCATGAGGGCTTGTCTCGCGAGGTGGCGAATCCGTTGCCGAAGCGATCCTTCAAGAACTACAGCCTCGGACTCGACTTCGATTACGAAATCGATGTCTGGGGACGCGTGCGCAACCAGGCGAAGGCCGGCGTGGACCGGGAGCAGGCCAGCGCCGGCGATCTCGCAACGGTGGATCTGAGCCTCCATGCCGAGCTCGCCAGCGACTACTTCATCCTGCGCGGTGACGATGCCGAACAGGACGTACTCGACCGGACGGTCGAGAACGATCGCAAAGCGCTGGAACTTACGCAGGCAAGGTTCAACATCGGGTACGCGGCAAAGGCGGATGTCTCCGCTGCCGAAGCGCAGTTCGAAAGCGCCATGACGCAGGCCACTGAAATCCGGCTGAAGCGCACAAACCTCGAACACGCCATCGCAATCCTCACGGGACAACCGCCCGCTGGCTTTGCGCTGCCTGAAAACAGGCTCGATGCAACGCCGCCTGACATCGCGGCGGTCCTCCCGGCCGCCCTGCTCGAGCGGCGTCCCGACGTCGCTGCGGCGGAACGCCGGGTCGCGGCCGCCAATGCGGACATCGGCGTAGCCAAGGCTGCGTATTACCCGGCCTTCAACCTGAACGCGCTTGTCGGTCTCGAGGCCGCCATGCCGAACCACCTTTTCACCGCACCGGCAGAAGCGTGGTCACTGGGCCCTTCCGCCGTCGTGAACCTCCTCGACGGCGGCAAGCGTCGGGCGATCAATGAACGTGCCCGCGCCTCGTATGACGAAGCGGCGGCGCAATACCGCCAGTCCGTGCTCGACGCGTACGGCGAGGTCGAGGACAGTCTCGCGTCGCTGCACCTCCTCGCTCGCGAGGCCACCAGCCAGCAGGCCGCCGTGACCGCCGCCGCGGATTCGACGGCGCAGGCGACGCATCTCTATACCGGGGGGCTTGCCAACTACTACAACGTGATCGAGGCGCAGAACATCGAACTCACCGCACGGCTCACGCAGGTCGACATCGCGACGCGCCGGATGACCGCGGACGTCTCGCTCATCAAGGCGCTAGGCGGTGGCTGGCAGCGCAAGGACGCGCAGGCGCCCGGAAACGCTGCCGGTTAGTCGCTTCACTTCATCGCCGAAACGATCCCATTTTGCAGGTGGACACCGGGTATGGATACCATCAGAAACATGAAAGCCTTTGTCGCAGTGGCGGACACGGGCAGTTTTACGAAAGCGGCACATCAGCAATCAGCGACGCTGACCGCGATGTCGCGTTCCGTCACCGAGCTCGAAAGCCATCTGCGCACCCGGCTTCTAAATCGCACGACGCGTCGAGTCGCACTGACCGAAGCCGGCCAGCGGTATTTAGAGCGTTGCCGGGAGATTCTGGCATCCGTCGCTGTGGCCGAGGCGGAGGCTTCGGACGCCCACGCCATTCCGGCAGGGACAATCAGGATTCATGCGACGCCGAGCATAGGCCAGAACTACGTCATACCTGCGATTGCCGCCTATCAGGCGCGCTATCCGGAAGTCACCGTTGACCTGACTCTGTCGCAGCACGTGCCGGACCTTCTGGAAGAAGGCTACGACGTGGCAATCCGGTTGTCGCCCGATATGCTGCCGGATTCGAACTTCATTTGTCATCACCTGGGGACTATCCACACGGTCCTGTGCGCTGCGCCGCACTATCTGGAGATCCATGGCACGCCTCGCACTGTGAAGGACCTGGCGAGCCATGCGTGTCTTCAACTGGCGCTGCCCAGGTTTGCGTCGGACCGCTGGCGGCTCACGGGACCTGACGGAGAACGCGAATTCCAGCTCCCCGACAGCCGCTTCAAGGTGAATATGTCTGAGGCGATGGCGGCGGCATTGCACGAAGGCATGGGCATCGGAACCCTTCCGATGCTCGCCGTCCGTTCCGCCTTGCGAGCGGGATCGCTGGTCAGGGTGTTGCCCGACTATCATCTGCAAGAGTTCAATGTCTACGCGGTTTACGCCTCCCGCCAATATCTCGATGCAAAGATCAGGACGTGGATTCAGTTTGCCCGAAAATGGATAACCTACGCGATACGCGCAGACGACGTGGTCATTGCCAGCACGTCTGGGCACGACGTCGAACCGGGACTGCGGCGAACCACGGCAAGCGTGCGGGACGGCGGTTCGGCGGGTTTCGCGCGGCCCGTTTCCGCCGGTTCAATGACGGGTAGCGTGCTCGGAAATCCGGCTATGTTTACGTTCCCCCGAGTACCGTGAGATGCATCTCACGCCGTTCGACAAAACCCAGCGTCTGATAGAGCGCGATGGCGGCGTGGTTCAGTTTGAACACGTGCAGAAAGGGTATTTCGGCTCGAGCGCGGATGGCCGCAATCAGCACCTTCATCAGGCCGGCCGCATGACCTTGCCCTCGAAAAGCGGCATCCACACAGACGGCACTGATTTCGGTATATCCGTCGAGACTCATGCGCTCACCCGCGATTGCGGCCAGCTTGCCCTGTCTGCGCACACCGAGATAGTCGCCGAGTTCGATGGTGCTCGGGCCAAACGGCCCAGGCTGCGTTGCAGTGGGCAGGGCGAGCATCTCCGGCACATCACGCTCGGTGAGCCTGACGTGCTCGCAGACACGCGTCGGGTCGAGCTTGCCTTGCCAGATCATTTGCAGCAGCGTCGTATGCGTGATGACAGAGAACCCGGCCGGCGGCAGGACCTCGCCCGCGGTAACCAAAGCGACCGGACCGGGCGCCTCGATCAATCTAAGCAAGGCTTCGAAGGATGTCGGACTGGTATCGACCATGGCAGCAAAGCGCGCAATGGCCGTTGGAAATCGCAGTGCTTGATCATTCCCGAATGCAAAGCGGCACTGCTTGCTGGTTAGCGCATTCCATACGACGTCGTCGAGCGGGTGCGCGCTGCCGGTATCTTTCCTTGCTGCTGCTTCAGACATTCCTTGCTCCTCGATTGAAGATTTTCTGTCGTGCAGAATAGACTTAAACCGACCGGAGAAATAGCATCGCAAATGACATTATCCGGGGCGTTTACGCCATGCGTATCTTCGTTTTTCCCTTGGATGGCGTGTTCGATACGGTCATGGCCGTGGTACTCGACACCATCAGGATCGCGAATGGGCTGGCGGCGATTGCGCGTCCCGGCGAACCACGCCCGTTCGACGTCGAGTTGGTCGGCCTCCGAACCCGAATCAGGACGGCGCTCGGTATGAACGTCCCGACGAAAAAGGCGCACTGCATGCCGCTGCCGGACTGGATCGTGGTGCCCGCGATCAGCGCCGGAACGCCTGATAGTTTGGTGCAATACCTCGAACGTCCGGCCGTGCGGCATGCCGGCAAACAGTTGCGTCGTTGGCATGAACAAGGTGGCCGAATCGCCGCCGCTTGCATAGGGACCTTCGTCCTCGCCGAATCGGGCCTACTCAACGGGCAAGAGGCGACCACGACATGGTGGCCCAGCCCGCTTTTCCGAAGCCGCTA
>NZ_DASXHN010000425.1:0-3331 GCF_036488505.1 Paraburkholderia sp.
CTCGTCGGCGCTCAATGCGTTGCGGCGGACCTTGGTGGGCGCGCAGGAGGAAGCTGCCGACGGCGCGCAGGCGGCTTTGGCGACTGCGGATACGCTGCCGGGGGTCGGCGCGGATGTCGTCTGAGGGTTGGATTTACGCGGGAGAGAGCCAGGAAGCGAGTTGGAAGCGCACCTGAATGAGGGCCTACGCTCGGGCCTGAATCCGGCCTGAATTCGGGCCTAGGCCCGCAGCTTGGGCCTCGAAGCGAACGCGAATAGCGAAGCTGAAACAATCGACCCTGCGCCAAAGCGGACCCGCGACAGCAAAACGAAGGGGCCACGCGATACGCCAATGCAGTTGGCGCGCCGCGTGGCCCCTTTTCCGTTGCGGATTCAAATCCGCGAGCTGGCCCTCAGATCAAAGCTGCGCTTCGACCCACGCCTTCACGCCCGCGAGCGCGGCGGGCAGGTTGGCCGGTTCGGTACCGCCAGCCTGAGCCATGTCCGGACGGCCACCGCCTTTGCCGCCGACCTGCTGCGCGACGAAGTTGACCAGTTCGCCGGCCTTCACTTTCTTGTTTGCATCAGCCGTTACTCCGGCGATCAGGCTCACCTTGCCGCCGTCGACCGACGCGAGCACGATGGCCGCGCTCTTGAGCTTGTCCTTCAGCTTGTCGACCGTTTCGCGCAGCGTCTTGATGTCCGCGCCATCGAGCGTTGCGGCAAGCACATGCACGCCGCCGACTTCGATCGCCTGTCCCGCCAGTTCGTCGCCCTGGCTCGATGCCATCTTCGATTTCAGCGCACCCAGTTCCTTTTCGAGCGTCTTCACCTGATCCTGCACCTGGCTGATGCGCTGCGTCAGTTCCGACGGCTGCACCTTCAGCACCGCGGCGGCCGCGTTGACGCGCCGTTCGAGGTCCTGCACATAGCGCACCGCGTTGTCGCCGGTGATGGCTTCCACGCGGCGGATACCCGCCGCCACGCCGCCTTCCATCACGATCTTGAAGAAACCGATGTCGCCGGAACGGTTCACGTGCGTGCCGCCGCACAGCTCACGCGAGAAACCGAGATCGAGCACGCGTACCTGGTCGCCGTACTTTTCACCGAACAACGCTGTCGCGCCGCCCTTCACCGCTTCGTCGTAGGACATCACGCGCACGATGCCGGGAGCGTTCGCCAGCACTTCGGCGTTGACGATTTCCTCGACGCGGCGAATCTGCTCGTCCGTCATCGGCGCGTTGTGCGCGAAGTCGAAACGGGTCTTGTCCGCGTCGACGAGCGAGCCCTTCTGCTGCACGTGCGAGCCGAGCACTTCGCGCAGCGCCTTGTGCATCAGGTGCGTGGCCGAGTGGTTGCGGGCCGTGCGGGCACGACGCACTGCGTCGATCTCCGCCTTGACGACATCGCCGACCTTCAGCGTGCCCTGCTCGAGCGTGCCGTGATGGCCGACCACGTCGGCCTGCACCTTCAGCGTGTCGGCGACCGCAAACCGCGTGTTCGCATTGGCGAGCAGACCCTGGTCGCCGACCTGGCCGCCCGATTCCGCGTAAAACGGTGTGTGATCGAGCACGACGACGGCCTGCTGACCGGCATGCGCCTGCTGCACCGACGCGCCGTCCACATACAGCGCGACCACCTTCGCGTCGTCGAAGGCGATTTCTTCGTAGCCGTGGAATGTGGTCTTCGCGCCCGAGTATTCGAGGCCCTGCGCCATCTTGAACTTGCCCGCCGCACGTGCCTGCTCGCGCTGGCGCGCCATCGCTTCGTCGAATGCCGGTTCGTCGACCGTCACGCCGCGCTCGCGGCAGACGTCCGCTGTCAGGTCAAGCGGGAAGCCGTAGGTATCGTGCAGCTTGAACGCCAGTTCGCCGTCGAGCGTCGTCCCGCCCCTGGTGTCGAGCTCGGCCAGTGCGGCGTCCAGAATCGACATGCCGTGCTCGATCGTTTCGAAGAAGCGCTCTTCTTCCTGGCGCAGCACGTCGGTCACGCGCTGCTCGGCCGCCTGCAGTTCAGGATACGCGCCGCCCATTTGCGCGACGAGATCGGGGACGAGGCGATGGAAGAACGAACCCTTCTTGCCGAGCTTGTAGCCGTGGCGAATCGCGCGGCGCACGATACGGCGCAGCACGTAGCCGCGGCCTTCGTTGCCCGGAATCACGCCGTCGACGATCAGGAACGAGCACGCGCGGATGTGATCGGCAATCACTTTCAGCGAGTTGTTGGTCAGATCGGCCACGCCGGTCTCACGGCCGGCCGCCTGGATGAGCGCCTGGAACAGGTCGATCTCGTAATTGCTGTGCACGTGCTGCAGCACCGCAGCGATCCGCTCGAGACCCATGCCGGTATCGACGCACTGCTTGGGCAGCGGCGTCATGTTGCCCTGCGCGTCGCGATTGAACTGCATGAACACGAGGTTCCAGATTTCGATGTAGCGGTCGCCGTCTTCGTCGGGCGAGCCCGGCGGCCCGCCCCACACGTCGGCGCCATGGTCGAAGAAGATTTCGGAGCACGGGCCGCACGGGCCGGTGTCGGCCATCTGCCAGAAGTTGTCCGACGCGTACCGCGCGCCCTTGTTGTCGCCGATGCGGATGATGCGCTCGACCGGCACGCCGACTTCCTTCGACCAGATGTCGTGCGCTTCGTCGTCTTCCTGATAGACGGTGACCCAAAGCTTTTCCTTCGGCAGCTTGTAGACCTCGGTCAGCAGCTCCCACGCGTAGTGGATCGCGTCGCGCTTGAAGTAATCGCCGAACGAGAAGTTGCCGAGCATCTCGAAGAACGTGTGGTGACGCGCGGTGTAGCCGACGTTTTCGAGGTCGTTGTGCTTGCCGCCCGCACGCACGCTGCGCTGTGCGGTGGTGGCACGCGAATACGGACGCGACTCCGCGCCGAGGAACACATCCTTGAACTGCACCATCCCCGAATTGGTGAAGAGCAGTGTCGGGTCGTTGCCCGGCACGAGGCTCGAGGAACGGACGATCGTATGGCCCTTCGATTCGAAGAACTTGAGGAATTTCTCGCGGATTTCAGCGGCTTTCATAGCGTGCGGGGGACGGTCCTGACGGTTGCTGGCGGAGACTGGCGGTCTTTGGGATGCGCCAACTGTTCGTTTCTTTAAGCGACTGATTATACGGGATCGGCAAGCGTGCGCGGCGGTGCGCCGGGTGGTGCCGCGGCCCGCCTGGCCATCCGGCCAGGCCCACGTGCGCCCGGCCAGACAGCACCGCGCGATGTCTGCCGTCCGAGCCGTGCTATGACGTTCGGCCGACTGCGCCCGAACGCGGGGATCGCTTAAGATGGCTTCCAGGAATTTCGCGCGAACCCATCGCACGGCGCGCTGCACGTTGCG
>NZ_DASXHN010000442.1:0-6036 GCF_036488505.1 Paraburkholderia sp.
AGCCTGAATGCCGTTCATCTGATGCGTCAGTTCGCCGACCGCGATCACCGCGAGGAACGCGCTGTCCTTCACGATCTGCACGAGTTGATTGCCGATCATCGGCAATGCGACGGTGAAGACCTGCGGCAGGATGATGCGGCGCACCAGGCTCAAGCCGTGAAAGCCGTACGCGCGCGCGGCTTCGATCATCGGCGTGGGCAGGCCGGCCCACGCGCCGCGCAGCAGCTCGGCCATGTAGGCGGTGTTGTAGAGAATCAGCGCGATCGCGCCCGCCCACCAGTTCGACAGACGAATACCGGCGCTCGGCAAGCCGAAATAGATCAGATAGACGAACAGCAGGAAAGGCGCGCAGCGCATCGCATCGACATAGAGCATGGCGAGCCGCGCGACGGCGGGGCGCTTCGACATTAGCGCGGGCGTCAGCAGCGCGCCCAGCACCAGCGACGAGAGCGCGGCGACCGCGAGCAATCCAAGCGTGTCGAGCAGGCCTGACAGCACGTCCGCGCGCTGCTGCCAGACGATCAGAAAATGTTCGGTCATGCGCGGGCCTCCGCCGGCTGACGACGCTCGATCACGCGCTGCGCCCGGATCAGCACGAACACGATCAGCCCGTACAGCACCAGCGCGAACACGAAGGGCGGCAGCGGATCATAGGTGCGCGCGCCGACCCGCAACGCCGCGCGCGTGATTTCGACGATGCCGATCACCGCGACCGCCGGCGTCGATTTGATCTGCAAGGTCATCTCGTTGACGAGTCCCGGCAGGCTCGCGCGCCAGAGCTGCGGCATCACGATGCGCCGCAAGCGCAGGCTGCGCGGCATCGCGAATGCGAGCGCGGCGTCGTACTGATCACGCGGGAAGTTGAGCAGCGCGGCGCGCCAGATTTCGCAGTTGAATGCGGCGGTGCTGATCGTGAGCGCGAGAATCGCGGCGGGCGTCGGGTCCAGCGAAATGCCGAACTGCGGCAGCGCGAAGAAGATCAGCAGCGTCAGCGTCACCGCCGGACACGAGCGCACCAGGCTCACGTACGCGAGCACGATGCGGTTCAGATACGGCACGCGGGCCCAGCGGATCAGCGCGAGACCGAGCCCCAGCGGGATGCCGAGCACGATGCTGGCGACCGACAGAACCAGCGTCGCCAGCGCGCCCTGCGCGATGCTCCAGTAATCGAAGGCGTTCATCGATGCGGGATCGTAGAGGCGTAAAGGTCAGTTGACCGACTGCGGCATGTCCTTGTAGCTCGCGCCGAGCCACTTCTGCTGAAGCTGGTACATCTGACCGCTCTTGCGCAGTTCGAGCAGCGCGGCATCCACCATCTTCAGCACGTCGGTATTGCCCTTCTTCACGGCCCACGCGATGTAGGTCGGCTTGCCGATCGCCTGGCCGACGACGAACACGTCCGGGCGCGTCTTCACGAGCGAGTTCAGGCTGATCTGCGTATTGGCGACGGCATCGACGCGGCCGAGCCCGAGATCCTGGTAAGCCTCCGGATACGACTGATATTCGATGATCTGCTTCAGGCCGTTGCCGCCGTGCTTCTTCTTCAGCTCCTCGTTGAAGAGCTTCAGATCCGTTAGCATCGCGCTGCCCGTCTCGGCGCCCACCACCTTGCCGACGAGATCGTCCGCGCTCTTGATCGGCGAACCCTTCTTGGTCGCATACATCGTGACGGCCTCGCAGGTCGGCGACGCGAAATCGAAGTTCTTCTTGCGCTCGTCGGTGACCAGCACCGCGCTCAATGCCATGTCGTACTTGCCCGTCGTGACGCCGGGCAGGATGCCGGACCACGGCATCACCTGTTGTTTGACGTCGACGCCGAGCTTGTTGCGCATCAGCGCGAGCAACTCGTTGTCGTAGCCGGTGTTCTTGCCGTTCTCGACGAATTCGAACGGGTTGTAGTCGTCCTCGGTCGCGACGCTCAGGTAGCCGCGCGCCTTGATTTCGTCCACGCCCGCTGCATGAGCCGCATGGCCGATAAAACTCGCGACGAGCAGGAGCGCGCACGAGCGAAGGAAATTAACGGCGGTGCGCTGTTTCCACTGACCAGGATCGCGACGGGTGAGACGGACTGACATGAAAGGCCCCTTGAGTGGTTGCAATCGCGCGCGGCGTTTGCAGGCTTGCGCGGTCGCCGGTGAGTAATCGTCGTATCGACGATTCGTTTGGGTACTGACGAATCGTCCACCGACTATGCAAGTGGTATGCCAACGATCGTTTCCCGCGCGATTCGACACGCCCGCGCAGTTCGCGCGGCGCGGGCGTCGCGGCGGGGAATGCGTGGTGCACCACATATGTCGGGCCGGCTTCGTCTTCGTGCATCGGCGCACCGACATGCGACACGGGCAGACGCGAGCGGAAGCAGCGAAGCAACGCATCTGCGCGCGACACGCGCATCGCTTCGGCTGGTCTTGCGGAAGAGATATCGAACCGAAGCTCGAGCCGTTACGGACGGCGAGCGGTCTCGCCGCGCCGTATCACGGGGTGGAAAGCGGCGCGCGCGTGGCGCGCAGCCTCGCAGTAGCGACGGGCGTCGCGCCCTTCGCTTGATGCCTTTTCCGCGCTCCGGGCCGGCCCCGGGGATTTGTGCGATGTCGTCCGGCTGAAGGGCGCGGACTGATCAGCCGCGCGCGGACGCGTTGAGTGTGGAGATCGCCGCGAGCGCGCCGGTCACCATGCCGCGCACCACGGGTTCGACTTTCTGGGCGACGTCGGGCAGATAGTCGAACGGTGCGTCTTCGCTCATGTAGGTGGATTGGCACATCTCCAGCTGCACCGCATGCAGGCCGTCGTCCGGCGCGCCGAAGTGCCGGGTGATGAAGCCGCCTTTGAAACGGCCGTTTGCGATCCACGTGAACGGACCCGCCGCGGCCGCGCGCTCGATCGCCTGCCGCACGGACGGCGCCGCGGTGCGACCGTCCTGCGTGCCGATGTTCAGATCCGGCAGCTTGCCATCGAAAAGTCGCGGCAGCACGCTCGCGATCGAATGCGCTTCCCACAGCAGCACATGCGGGTGCTGGGCGCGCAGCCGCTGCAACTCGTCGCGTAACGCGTCGTGATACGGCTGCCAGTACGTCGCGACGCGCCGGTTGCGCTCGGCGGCATCGGGTTCGCAGCCGTCGCGATACAGCGGCGCGCCGCGAAACGTTTCGGTCGGGCACAGCGACGTGGTCGTCTGTCCAGGGTAAAGACTTTCGTCGTTCGGCGGCCGGTTCAGGTCGATTACGTAGCGCGAGACGCGCGCGCCGAGAATCGTCGCGCCCAGCGATCTGGCGAATGCATAGAGGCGGTCGAGATGCCAGTCGGTATCGGCGACGGTCAGCGCGATGTCCGTGTACCGGCCGCGCAACGAATCGGGAATGTGCGTGCCGAGGTGCGGAATGGAGATCATCAGCGGTGCATCGCCGCGTTCGAGTGAGAAAAGATCGTTCATGGTGTTCTCGTCTGGATGAGCGCTGGCGTTCAGGCGTCAGCAAGCAGTTGCGCCAGCGCGTTGCGATAGTCAGCATAGTGGCGCGCTTCGTCGCGATGGCGGCGGTCATGGACCACCCGCTCGCCGCCGACAACCACATCGCGCACGGGCGTTTCGCCATGTTCGCAGAATATGACCGACGACAGCCACTTGTCGCTGGTCTTTTCGGCGATGTCCGGATGCGCGGCGTCGAGCACGATCCAGTCGGCGCGCGCGCCGCGTTCGAGCGCACCGACCGCGCGTCCGGTCGCGCGTGCGCCGCCTTCGAGCGCGCCGTGAAAAAGCCGGTCGGCGACCTGCGCCGTTCGTGGTGATGCAAGCACGTTGCGCTCGCGCCGCAACAGCCGCTGGCCGTATTCGAGCAGGCGCAATTCCGCGCGCCAGTCCACGCCGATATGACTGTCCGAGCCGATGCCGAACGCGCCCCGTGCGTCGAGATAGTCCATCGCGGGGAAAATGCCGTCGCCGAGATTCGCTTCGGTCGTCAGGCACAGGCCCGCAATCGCGCCGCTCGTCGCGAGCGCACGCGTTTCCTTCGCGTCGACATGCGTCGCATGCACGACGCACCAGCGCGCGCTCACGTCGAAGTGATCCAGCAGCCATTGCACGGGCCGGGCGCCGAGCGCCGCGACGCACGCATCCACTTCCGCGGTCTGCTCCGCGACGTGGATATGGACCGGTGCGCCGGGCGACAGCGCATCGAGTCCTTCGATGACCGCGCGCAACGAAGCCTCCGACACGGCGCGCAGCGAATGCGGCGCGACGCCGTAACGCAGTGCGCCGTGCTCGGGACGCGCGCGGCGCAATGCGCTAAGCAGATCGAGGAATTGTTCGGCCGTGTTGATGAAGCGGCGCTGGTCGTCGCGCGGCGGCTGCGCGTTGAAGCCGCTGTATTGATAGAGCACCGGCAGCATCGTCATGCCGATGCCGGTCTCGCTCGCTGCATCCACGACGCGTTGCGCGAGCTCGGCCGGATTCGCATGGCGCTTGCCATCCGCCGCGTGATGCACGTAGTGAAACTCGCAGACGGACGTGTAGCCGGCCTTGAGCATTTCGACATAGAGCCAGCGCGCGATCGCGCCGAGCGTATCGGGCGTGATGCGCGACGCGAAGCGGTACATCAGCTCGCGCCAGCTCCAGAAACTGTCCGCCGGATTCGCGCGATATTCGGTGAGGCCGGCCATCGCGCGCTGGAACGCATGCGAGTGCAGGTTCGGCATGCCGGGCACGACTGGTCCCGCCGCGTGCATGGCGTCCGCGGGCACGTCGCGCACATCGGGCGTGACGGCGACGAGCGTGCCCGCATCGTTCCATTGGAGCAGCACGTTGGTGCGCCAGCCGTCCGGCAGCAGCGCGTGCGCCGCGAAAAACGATTTCGTGGGTGAATTCATGACTCAACTTCGGTATCCAGCGTCGCGCACGACAACACGCGGTCGCGTTGTATCTCGACTTCGGCGTGGTTCGCCGCATCGATGCGCAGCGCGCCGACGCCGCGTACCACGGAACAGTTCATGCGCGTGACAACACCGCTTGCAGGAATGAGCGGGTGCGGGGCTGTGTCGGCGTCGAGAAAATCTGCGCGGGCGGGCCCGCCTCGACGATTTCGCCACCATCCATCACGACGACGACATCCGCCACTTCCTTCGCGAAGCCCATTTCGTGCGTGACGACCAGCATCGTCATGCCTTCCGATGCCAGCAGCTTCATCACCTGCAGCACTTCGCCGACGAGTTCTGGATCGAGCGCCGACGTGGGTTCGTCGAACAGCATCACGCGCGGCTGCATGGCCAGCGCCCGCGCGATGGCGACGCGTTGCTTCTGGCCGCCCGACAGGCTTGCGGGCATCGCATGCGCCTTGTGCTCGAGACCGACCTTTCTGAGCAATACGAGTGCTGCCGCTTCGGCATCGGTTTTCGAGCTGCCACGCAGCATGCGCGGCCCAACGGTGATGTTGTGCAGCACCGAAAGATGCGGGAACAGGTTGAACGACTGAAACACCATGCCCACTTCGGTGCGCAGCAGGTTGAGCGCGCGTTCCTTGAGCATCGTTCCGTGCTCGGCGAGCCGGTGCCCGCAGATATCGACGGTCCCTCGCTCCGGCTGCTCCAGGCCGTTGCAGCAGCGCAGAAAAGTGCTTTTGCCGGAACCGCTCGGCCCGATCACGACCACCACCTGGCTCGGCTGAATATCGAAGTCGATGCCGTTCAATACGCGATGCGTGCCGAACGACTTGGTGAGCTCGCGAATGCTGACGATAGGTGAAGCGCTGTTCATTGCACCATGCCTCCTGCGCGCAGCCGTCGCTCGACGCGATGAAGAATGTAGTTAGTCGTCTGCGTGAGCACCAGATAGACGAGCGCGATCACGAGATACATTTCCAGCGACCGGTACGACACACTGATGATCTTCTGTCCTTCATGCATCAGATCGGGAATGGTCAACAGCGACACCAGTGCCGAGTTCTTGATCAACGCGATGAATTCGTTCCCAAGCGGTGGAATCATGCGCACGATGGCTTGCGGAAGAATGATCGCGCGCATAGCCTGTCCCGCCGACATGCCGATCGA
>NZ_DASXHN010000463.1:0-51500 GCF_036488505.1 Paraburkholderia sp.
GAACTGACGTCGTGCACGTCGCCCACGCGCAGACGCTCGCGCAGATAAGTGCCCGCCGCACCGTTCGGCTCGGTCTTCACGCTGATGCGGTAGCGTTCTGTCGAGAGCGCGCCCGACAGCGAGTAACTGCGCAATAGCGGCGCGCCGCCTGGCACGCGTTGAAGACGGAGGACCACGTATTGGCCGGGCAGCGCGCGTGGTAGCGGTTGATTGTCGGTGGCTCGTAGCGTCAGTGACAGCACGTCCGCGCACTCTTCGTCGATAGCCGTCACCTCGAGCGGGCGAAATCCGGCTGCCACCGGATGCGAGGCGCCCGCGGGCGCGAGGCCCGCGTTGCCGCTTGTCGCACCTGCGCTCTGGCTTCGCAGCAGCGCGTCGAACGAGCCGCGCCATCCGGGCGACAACGCGTCGATCCGCAATGCGCGTTCGAGCCGATCGCGCGGATGATCCGACGAGTACAGCAATGCGTTGATTTGCGCGACGCTGATGCGCTCGCCAGCCTCGCCGACCTTGACGATTTCGTCGTCCGCCGTGACGTCGCCTTCGCTCAGCACCCGGAAGTAAAAGCCGGGCCGTCCACTCGATGTCAGCAGCGCCGGCATGCGCGGCTCATTCATCCGGATACCGACGCGATAGCAGGTGACGCGCGGCTGGGTCACTTCGAACAGCGCGCTGCCGATCCGATAGCGGTCGCCGATGCAGACGGTGGAGTCAGGCAGCCCGTCGATCGTGAAGTTTTCGCCGAACTGCCCGTACACAAAGTCGGTCCGCTTCAGTTGCGCCTGCCAGTAGCGATACGACTCGATCTGATAGACGAACACCGCGCGCTGCTCGCCGCCATGTCCGGCCAGATCGCCTTGTCCGTCGCCGGCGAGATTCAGACGGCCGGCCCGGCAGCGGCCACGTACTGCGCTTTTCCAGATTCCGGTGTGAACGGTGCGGCCGTTCCATTCGATGTCGCGTGGCAGGCCGACATTCACCGACAGCAGTTGGGCCATGCTTGTGCTCCTTCGCAGGCATGCGAGTGCGAGGCTTCGGTCCTACGTCAGTTCTGGGCGGATTTCGCCGCGCCTGCTCCGCGTGATCGGCTCGTCGCGCCCGGGCTGACCGCCTGCCGATGCGACGACGGAAGAGCGCTTGTAACAGCCTGGCACGGACGCGATCGATTCGAAACGGCGTTTTATTGCTTTGCCACTGCGGCACTGTCAGCCGGATACGGTTGCTGCATCACGACCGAGCCGGTCTCCAGCAACGACTTCAGATTGGACATGATCTTCGGCCAGCCGCCCGACACCGCTTCGATGAGCTTCGACGGATCGCGCTCGATCGTGTGCGTGATCGAGAGCTTGACCGCCGCGCCGAGCGGTTCGAGTTCCATCGTACAGCGCGAATCGCCTTCGGCGGTGAGCTCCGGCTGGTTCTGATGCCGCCAGCGGATCTTGAGACGCCGTGGCCGCTCCACCTCGATGATCTCGCCCGCGTCGAAGATCTGCCCGCTGGGCGACACGAGCTGCCATGGCGAGCCCGCGGTCCATCCGCTTTCGCAGTGCATGCCGAACCAGTACTGCTTCATGAACTCCACGTCGGTCAATGCAGACCACAACTTCTCCGGCGTGGTTCGGATGTAAGTAACGTATACAAAGGTCGATCGGGTCATTTGTCCTTCTCCAGTCGTCGTTTCAGATTCGATAGCGCTTTGAGGCGCGGCTTTTCGAACTTGGCAATCCAGCGCTCGTAGATTGCCTGCAGCGGTACGGGATTCAGGAAGTGCAACTTTTCGCGACCACGCCGCATCGTGACGACGAGCTTCGCCGCCTCTAGCAGACTCAGATGCTGTGTGACGCCTTGCCGCGTCATGTCGAGGTGCTCGCACAGATCGTTGAGCGTCTGGCCGTCGTTCGCGTGCAGCAGATCCAGCAACTTGCGGCGGCTCGGGTCTGCGAGTGCTTTGAACAGCAGGTCGGTGTTTTCGGGGCGTTCGGCCATCGAGGACGACAGGCAAGTAATCTATTGCGTGGAATATAGGCAATGGATTGCTTGCATGTCAAGCGGGGCGGATTCGATTTCGCGGCAACGTTCTTCAACGTGCCGCGAGTTCGTGAAAGCGATGGAGTCGCGGTGTTGACCCGCGGGTCTTGTGACGCCCCACGGGTGGCCATGGGTGTCTGGCGATCGGCGTGCTGGTTAGTGAATCATGCCGTGCATTGCGACGAGCTCGCCGATCTGCTCCTGCGGGACCGGGGCTGAAATGTAATAGCCCTGGCAATCGATCTGTTCGATGGTCCTGACCCATGCGAACTGTTCGGCCGTCTCGATACCTTCGATGACGACCCGCTTTCCCAACCGCTGTCCCAACTCGATCAGCGATTCGACAACGACCTTTGAATTCGCATTCTCCTGAATGCGGTACATGAATCCGCGGTCCAGCTTCAACGTATCGACACCGAGACGGTGAAGAATCGCAAGCGACCAGCAACCTGCGCCGAAATCGTCGATTGCAACGCTGATGCCCGACTCTTTCAGCGATTCCACGGCCGACGCGAGTTTGTCGATCGGGCCCGGATCGGTTGTTTCCGTGAGTTCGATCTGTAGCCGTGAAGTTTCCACCGAACGGCTGCAACAGAGCGCGGAGAGTTCGCTGGCGAGGCCGGGGCGGCCGATTTCAGCAGCGGGAAGATTGACGGCCAGCGAAAGCCTGCCGTACCCGCGCGCGGTCCAATCGGCGAGTGTGCGGGCCGCTTGCGCCACGACGAAGTCGGTGAAGCTGCCGGTCAGCGGAGAGTCTTCTACCAGGTGGATGAAAGAGGCCGGCGATAACACGCCGAGCGACGGATGGTTCCATCGCAGAAGCGATTCGAAACCCGACAACCGGCCTTCGGCCATTCGCAGTTTGGGTTGGTAGACAAAGAAAAACTCGCTTTTGGCGAGCCCGCGTTGGGCGTCGTCGATCGTGCAGAGGGTGGGAGCGGGCGGCGTGAGGAGTTTCATGGCGGTCTTCGATGCGCTTATGCTGCAAGTCTCGTATTCCGACCGACCTGTCGACCGGAATTCCGCGATGCCTGGAATTTCGAATCGGCAAGTGCATGCTTTTCGATGTCAGTTTCCTGCGGTTTTCGTGAATTGCTTCATGTGTTGGTACATCCGTGAGCCAATCGTCACAAAATGCTTTGTTCGACCGGTCGTTTGTGATTTGAATCGTAGCGAAGCCGTTGCGTGGCGGTGTGAATAATTGAAAAGGTGCGATCGGAGATAACGCTTGTCGTAATTGCAGGCGGTCGGTGGGCTGATTTGACAACTCATTTAAGAATGCCCGATCGCGCGCGTGATCGTTATTGACGATTGGGGGGGGCATGTGAACGTTGGTGGGCCACCTGTAAATCGTTGCGGAACATCAGAGTTCACAATTATTGGCAACGGCGAATGCAGCGCTCGATATGATTCGCTCGCGATGGGGGCCAGTCACGCAGATGCGCGGAACTTGGGCTATGCATTGCGAACGAGGTAAGTCGATAGGTTTCCAGGGCAGCAGTTCGGCGGCACGCTGGCCGATGGCCCGTTGCCTTGCGACGCGAAGACAGGCGGCAGCGTCGTCGACTTTATGCGGATCCCGGGGGGTGGCTGGTTCGATCGTTTGCCGCCGACCCACTGGGGGGTGGGGCATGACAACATCGATACATGATCGCCGCGGGTGCCGAGCGAACCAGCGCGCTCATCGGCGGGTTTTCCTTATGGCACAGCGGTGGAGCTACCTGCGAAGTTGCCACTTACGGCCCCGCGACGAATCCAGTGACGTGGGCGGCTATGCGTCTCAGATACCGAGTTTCTCGCCGCCGGGCTCGTTGCGTTGCTGAAGAGGGGGTCGTCAACGGAAATCACCCCCCGTCAAAAAGCGCCATACCCCCTCCCCGAAGGGGGGGCTTTGAAAGACGGCTGCCTCTATCGTGTTTTCACAAAGTTCACAAAGCAAACGGGCCCGCCGCCGGCGACGGTTCGAAGCCCAATCGTTTGCGGGTGTGATTTTTCATGAAAGTTTTTCGGCACGCTTGACTCAATTCCCCGTGCAGCCGGAGGGTCGGTTTTGCACGCTTTCGCCGCGTTGTCGAGGGAATCGGGTTGTCGGTCCGGGGGCGAAAGATAAAGGTGGCAAATCAAATGAATATCCTGTTAGTGGAAGACGATCCCGCACAAGCCGATGCTGCTGAAAAGGCAATCCGGCAAGCTGGACATGTGGTGCATAGAGTTGCTCACGGTCAGGGCGCGATTACTTTTCTCGAGGCTAACGAGGTCGATCTGGTGGTGCTCGATTGGGAATTGCCCGGCGTGAGCGGATTCGAGGTGCTGTACTGGATGCGCCGTAATCTGGGCCGCGAACCGGCCGTGCTGTTCCTGACCAGCCGGATTCTGGAAGTCGACATCGTGAGGGCGCTCGACGCCGGCGCCGATGATTACGTCATCAAGCCGTTCCGTACAAAAGAGTTGGTGGCGCGGATGAGCGCGCTATTGCGTCGTACCCGGCGCAGCGAAAAGATCGAAACCGCGATATCCGTCGGGCCCTACGTGTTTGACATCACGCAGCGCAGCGTATTTCTTCACGGCCAACCGATCCTGTTGACCGAAAAGGAATTCGACGTTGCCGCATATTTCTTCGGCAACGTTGGCCGGGTGGTGTCCAAACGGCTTCTGGCCAAGCTTTCCTGGGGCCGGGAGCTGGACAGCACTTCTCGCACGATCGACACGCATATCTATCGGCTCAGGCGCAAGCTCGCTCTGGGTCCGCATAACGGTGTTCGTTTGACGACGGTCTATACGCACGGATACCGGCTCGATGAGGTGGAGGTTCCCGCTGCGGTAACGCAAATATCCACGGGCGCCGAGCCGGAAGACCACGCCGAGCGCAATGACCGGTCGCAGCAGGGCGCCTGAGCCGTTTGCCAGGCGCCGGCGCGCCGCTCGACATTGAGTCGTAGTCAGGTTCGGCGTATCTTAAATCCACTTACACTGATCCATCGATACCTCTCACGGCTAGTCGGTGTGATGAACAAGCATGAATACACCTTTAAATAGCTTCGATCGCGAATGGATCGTGTCACTGATCCAGACCAAGATGATGCCGCCGCGTCTTCCTGCCGGGTGCGTACAACGGCCCGAATTACTCCGTCTGCTCGACGAACGACGCCCGCATCATGTGACGCTCGTGATTGCGCCTGCGGGTTTCGGCAAGACGACGCTGCTCGCGGCCTGGAGTGATCTGCAGTCGAAAAAGAAGCGTCCGGTCGCGTGGCTCAGTGTCGACGGCGAGGACGACGATGCGCAGCAATTCTGTGCGTATCTGGTTGCGGCGTTTTGCCGTGCGTCGAAAGACATCGCATGGCAGGCGCAACAAATCCTCGATAACGATGCGCGTACGTCGGCCAGAACGATCATCTCAGTGCTGCTGAACGGAATCGCCGCATACAACCGCAGTGTCTTTCTGGTACTCGATGACGTCGACCGCTTGAGCGCCGAGCCCGTCCTTGCGGTCGTTGCGCGTTTGCTGCGCTACGCTCCGGAGAACCTGCACGTGCTGCTCGGCGCGCGAGGCGAGCCGGCATTGACGCTCGGGGAACTGAGATCGCCCGAGAAGCTGACTCGCGTGAATGCCGACGATCTGCGCTTTTCGATCGATGATGCACAAGCGTTTTTCGACCGCGCGAGTATCGTGCCGCTTGGCCGCAATAGCGTCGAGTTGTTGAACCGGGCAACCGAAGGATGGGTTGCCGGTCTGCAATTGGCCGCTCTTGCGCTGAGTCAGGTAGACGATGCGGCCGCGCTTGCCAACAATCTTTCCGGATCTCGCTTCGGAATAGATCGCTACCTGAACGACACGGTGTTTGCGCAATTGCCAAAGCCGATGCTGACTTTTCTGCTGTCGACGTCGATTCTCGAGCGGCTTACCGCCACGTTGTGCGACGAGGTGGTGGGCGATGAGGGCGGCAGCGGGCAGAAGCTGGACTGGCTCGAACGGCACAACGTATTCATTCGGCCGCTCGACGAAACACAAAACTGGTATCGCTATCACGCGTTGTTATCCGATGCGCTCAGACGACGTCTTGTCCGTCAGGCGCCGCAGCACGTTCCATTGCTGCATCGCCGCGCATCTCGGTGGTTCGCGCGCGAACGCCTGTGGCCCGAGGCGGTTCGACATGCGCTGGTGGCGGGCGACATCGAGCAGGCGGCGCAGTGGGCTGAGAACTGCGCGATGGAGATGCTCGAACGCGGCGATCACCACAGGTTGCAAGGATGGATCGGCAAACTTCCGCCGGATGTCATCCGCGGCCGGCGGCGACTGCGTCTTGCGAGCGCATGGGCGCTCGCGGTCTCGTTCGAAACAGCGCGCGCTTCAAGTGAAATCAGCGCGATTGCGGAAGACGTGGAACGCATGCAGCGTGACGATCCGGCGGTGGTCACCGAAGCAGAATGGGTCGAACTCGACGCGGTCAGCGCGCTGGTGGCAAGCATCGGTGACGACAGCGAGCGAGCGCTCGAACTAGGTAGCGCCGTCGGGGCATCGACGGCGCCCGTGCCGCAATGGGCACGGCACTTCGCGCAAAGCGCTCAAATTTTCGGCTTGATATATAGAGGACAGTTCAACCAGATATCCCGTACATGGAAAGCAGCGGCCGATCAGATCCAGCACGGCCAAACGCCGAATTATTCGGACATGCTTCGCGACGCGGTGTACGGTCTCGCCGCGCTCGTCTATGGCGAGCTTCCCGATGCAAAGCGGATTTTCGAAGCCACGCTGCAGCGCGCGGAAGGCATTCTAGGTGAATCAGCCGCGGGCGTCGCGGCGCTGGCGGGGTGCCTTGCGTCGATCTACTACGAGTGCAATGAACTGTCCAAAGCGCGCAACATGATCGCGGGTCGCATGCCGGTGATGTTGGAGACCGCGCCGCTCGCCGCGCTGATCCGCTGTACGGTGTGCGCATCACGCGTGCTCTGGCGCGATGGCGACAAGGGCGCGGCGCTGGCGGTTCTCGAAGACGGTCGACAGGCCGCGATAGCACGTCGATGGCTGCGTCTGAAGCTGGCCTGCGATGCCGAAACCGTCAGACAGCTCCTCGCCGACGGCCATATCGCCGAAGCCAGACAGATCGCCGACGAACTGAGCGCGACCGTACCGATGATGTGCGAAGGGCGACGCGGGTCCGCGATGGAGACCTGGACGAGTTACTGCGTGCTGCAGGCCAGGGTTCTGCTTGCCGAAAATGCCGCGGAGCGCGCGATTGATTTTCTGTCGCGGTTGCTGGAGAACCTGATCGCAATAGGCTGGCGCTATGCCGAGTCGAGTGTGTCGCTGCTACTTGCTGTCGCGCACGAGCAGCTCGGTGCATCCGAAGACGCGCTTGCAGCGCTAAAAAGCGCACTGCGAATCGGAAACAAAATCGGCATGATCAATGGTTTCGTCGACGAAGGGCCGATGGTTCGTGCGTTACTGCAACGGGCTCGCCGCGCGTCATCGGAATTCTCGGCGGAGGAGGCCGCTTACATCGATACGTTGCTGTCGGCTTTCGATCAGCTGAACAAGACACCCCCTGCACCGCCGAGGTATGCACAGATGAAGACGATGTCGGCTGCATTGAGCGCGAGAGAACTGGAAATACTGAGCCACGTCGCTCGCGGTCTGTCGAATAAGGAAATTGGCCGGCAGTTGAATCTGGCGCCCGAAACGGTCAAATGGCACATGAAGAACGTTTTCGAAAAACTGAACGTGAGTTCCCGATTCGAAGCCGTGCAGAGTGCGTTCGGCGTTGAGCCCGAGGGGCGGGGCGGAATCGCGTAAAGCTGCGACGCCCAACTGCGCGCAGCGTTCGTGCGGACGATCGTCGAAATATGACCGCTCGTCGGCACGAACCGCTGTAAAAGCGCAGCCGTTCGCGCGGGAACTGCGACGCTAGTAATTCACGTCCGCAGCCGCTGCGTCCGCTCGGTCATCGCCAGCACGATTGCCGTGTTTCTCCGCGTACGCGGCACCGATCGAGTACTTGATCAGTTCGGTGTCGCTATCCACCCCGAGCTTGCGCATCGCGCTGGCTTTCTGCGAGCTGATGGTCTGTTTGCTGCGCTTGAGCTGCGCCGAAATTTCATTGACCGAAAGTCCGGACACAAACAACCGCACCACTTCGGATTCGCGGGCGGTCAGTGCGCGGTTACTGGAGCCCGACGCTTCGAGGTCGAGTTGCCAGACGATCTTCGCGATGGCCGGGGAGAAATAACGCCCCTTTGCATAGGCGCCGTGAATGGCGGCGATCAGATGATCGTTAGCATCGGTCTTGCTCAGAATGCATTGAATGCCCAGTCCGAGCAGGGCTCGAATAACGCCGGGGTTGTCAATCATCGACAATATGACGATCCGCGTAGTTGGATACCGGCGCTGCAAGAACGAAAACAACGTGATGCCGTCGCCGTAATCGCCACCTGGCATCGCGTAATCCGAGACCAGTACATCGCACGGCTGTTTGCCCAGCGCGGCAAGCAATTCGGTGGAATTGGCCGCCGAGTCGATAACTTTCAGCGTGCGATACTCCTTGAGCGTATAGAGCAATCCGGCAACAACTGCGGGGTGATCATCGGCGAGCATGACCCGGATGGCGAAATCATCCATCTGAAAACGTCCTTTGTTCTGGAATGCGACGGCAGGCTGTTCGCTCGGGTTCGTGAGTCGATCTGTCCGTCCAGATTTAATCTTTATCGAAAATTCTTGAAGTTTTAGCAATTGGAGATGAACCCCAATCAGACGATCGCGTACGCAACGCACTATTGATCGTGCGGGTTCGTATACTGATGCGAAATCGGGAAATGAGCAATAGGTTGAGAGATTTGCTTGCTCAGCCACGAGAAATAGCACGCAAAAATAAGAAAAAAACAGAAAAGTCTTAGATTTATACAGGTAGTGATCCCGGACGACTCGTAGTATTTCGTATTAGTCAGAACATGAATCCAGGCGGGTCACGTGCCCCGTTGGACGACTCTATCTTAAATTTGAGGGCGGCGTCTGGCGGAGGAACCGAACAAACGCGGCTTCACCGCAAACGCTGACTTAATCGAAACAGTGCGCACCAAGCGAATCATTCAATTGAATTTCATCCGTTTTTGGTTTTTATTATCGGGCGATTATTTGATGAATCGTTTTGTCGGTTACGCGATTTGAAGTACCTGTCGTAATTTAGAGATTTTCCGATCGAGATGCCTCGTCACCTATTCTGTTGAGTACGAGTTCAATATGAAACTGCTTTATTCCACGCTTTTGCGACGTCGCCAGAAAGAATCTGCTGCTAATTGTGCTAACCCAATCGCACCGGATAGACCGTCGAGCCAGCTTCGGCCGACGGTTCGATTGTCCACTATCGTTGGTGCAATCGGCACGCTGTTCGCGCTGGGTTTGCTATCGCACAGCGCAGCCCTGTCACCGCGAGCCGAAGCAGGACTTGCATCGGGCGCTGCACCTTCATGCGTCACGTCTACCCGGCTGGCGACGGGATTGCCAGACGCCGGACAGCTTCCCGGATGCGCATTTGCGAATGGAGGACCGACGTCGATAGCTGCTTCGCTGTCCAATAGCAAAAGTGTCGAGAAGGACCAAAGCCTCGTCGTGCGAAGCGGAAAAATAACCGGCAATCTGCGCGACACGCTCAAAGACGTAGATCTTCCCATCGGTGTCGCCGATCAGGTGTTCGGGATCTTCGGTCCAGCGCTGTCAACCAACGCGAAGCCGGGAAAAGAAGATCGCTATCGGATTCTTTACGAACGCGAATATCGCGGAAAGTCACCGCGAGTCGTCGCCGTCGATATCACGTACAACGGTAGCAAGCATCAGGTAGCGTGGTTCCCGGGCACGGATGGAAAAGACGGTAAGTACTATTCCTTCGATGGCACTTCGGTGCCGGCGTCCAGATTCGCGCTGCCGGTCAGGTACACCCGCATTAGCTCGCGCTTCGGACCGAGAATCCATCCGGTGCGCCACGAACATCACGGGCACAGCGGCGTCGATTTTGCCGCTCCGGCCGGCACACCGGTCGTCGCGGCGGCGGACGGCACGGTGCAATTCGTCGGCAGCGGCGCAGGCTACGGCAACTACGTGGCAGTTCGCCATCGCGACGGATACACGACCTACTATGGGCACCTGTCTAGATTCGCGGCACGGTTGCGCACCGGCATGCCGGTGAAGCAGGGCGACGCGCTTGGTGAAGTCGGCAGCACAGGCACGGCGACCGGGCCACATCTGCATTTCGAGTTGCGCGCGAACAACCGGCCTACAGATCCGCTAGCGCAAATGGGGACTCGGTTCACCGAGCGCCTGGACGGCAACGACCGCAGATCCTTCGGTGATCGGGTCAGCGATATCCGCCTCCGCTTTGCACAAGCCGACGGCGCACATTCGCTTGCGAACGCGTCAGAGGCATCAGGCTCTTCCCCGTCACAGGTTTCATAACGCCCCGGCGCGCGCCCGTCGATCAACCGTCCCTGGCGACGGAGATTGACGGAGGCGATGTGAAACGGCGCGCAGGCTCGCAACCTGGCAATCTTGGTGGATTGTTCAAATCCCTCGATCTCTTCTGTTTTAACTGCGTCTCCAGTTGCGTCGCCATTCGACTGCGAAGACGCGCCAGCGAACCGATATCCCACGCAAAGTCCTCCTCATCAGCCCACCGATCCTGTCGGCGCGACGACCCAGGTTCGAATGCGCCAGTAAGATCGACCAGGCGGAGCGGCAACCGAACGCGGCCGCTTATGGTATGACGTATCGACGATGCCAAAGGGCGGCCTGACAGCCCGCCCCGCCGCGATGAGTCACGCCGCACGCAGCGCCACCTGACTGACGAATGCATATCGGGGATACGAATCAGGAACGCATATTGCAGCACTTTCATGGTTGCCCGGCGCGAGTCACGGGCTCACTCATACCAGAAGCCGCCGCGGCTGCAGGCCGGCCAGCCCCAGCCTGAACCCCGCCCGCGCGAAAGCGCCGACACATTGCGTGGAGACCGACACCGATGCGTAAAACGCCGCGAATGAGCCAATCGCCATTAGCGGATTGCGATGACGGAAAGCTGACGTGGAAAAAGTTCATATCTACCTGTTTGATGCCCACGACGTCGCGAAGCGCGAGCAGGCGCTGATCCGGCTCGACAAAGCGGGCTATATGGTGACGCTCGCGCGGCTGGCGACGGAAGATCTGCCGACTTATACGCCGGCGCGCGAACGGCCGGAACTGCAGAGCCTGCTCAGGAGGCTTGCGCCCCGCGATACGCTCGTGGTGCTCGAGCTGGCCGCGCTCGGTTGTAACGCCCGCGACATTCTTTCGACCGTCATGCAATGCCGGAAAGCCGACGTTCTGCTGCGGTGCGTCGAAGTCGGCCATACCGACCTCGCCGCGCGACCGGAACCCGCGGCGGTCAAAGCGTTGCGCGCACTGGTAAGGCTCGACGCGACGTGCCGCAGTCTGCGCAGCCGCGACAGCCTCGCGGCCGTGCGCGCAGCGGGCAAACACACGGGCAGGCCGCCGTCGCTGTCCGAACAACAGCGCGAGCGAATCTTGCAATCGCTCGGCGGCGGGCAGTCGGTCAGCGAAGTCGCACGTCGCTTCGGCACGTCGCGACAGACCGTGATGCGGATTCGCGCCGATGCGCCTGCCGCGTAGCACCTGCTTCATTGCGCGAAAGTCGCGTACCGCGAAACACTAACCAGGATGCACTAGCGACGTACTGGCGCGCACATCGCGCCAACGGCTCGGCGCACGACGACTGTCCGGTCAACCGGCGATGCGCACCCGCCGCACATGTCCACAAGCGTCTCGTTACGGTCAGCCACCGGCGCTTGGCGCTGAAAGCTCGCGCAGCTAACCTCAATGAGGCCGCAACGATGATTCGTGTTGGTCTCAACGGAGGCGCGGCATATCGCCGTGTTGAAGCCGTGAACGTGAAACGTCTGACGATCTATGCCAGCCCAGGCCCGCTGCGCGTCATCGCAGTGTGGAAAAGTCTGATCGAGCATCAGGTACAGGTATGCGGATGGTCCGCACACATAAATTGCGCTGGCGGGCAGGAGTCGCTGAGCGTGGACCTTGTCGATTGTCCGCCGGATCGCCTCGCAATCATCTCCGCGGCCTTGAGCGCGGGAACGATGACGGTGCTGATGGGCGACACCGAGTCGGCTAGCCGGCACGTTTGATCCCTATCCCTCCGCGCGCGTAACCAGCGCGTCCGCGTGATGCGGTCGAGTTTGCAGTACGCCATTGCCCGTTCGCCCTTCGCGGCATGGCTTTTTGAGCTGCGCCTGTGGCAAAGCTCCCCGGCGGCCCTCGTGGCCGCTTTTTTTATCTCTTGCTGAAGTGCTAGCGCTCGCCTACCTCGACGCGCAGCGCACGCTAACCCGTTTGCTTTTCTGACTCGCGCACCGGTACGGCACTTGCTCGCCACGCATCCCGCACCCGCGCGCATCGCGGTCCCTCGCAGCGATTCGGCAGGCCTCATGCGGCCACGTCGTTGCTCGCGCACAGTCGGAGACACCGCCATTGACCAGCACGCCCACGCCAAATCACACGCTGGCGCAATCGATCACGCGCGCCGTGCTGCTTTCCGCAGCGGCGGGCTATGTCGAAGTCATCGGCTACCTCGATTTCAACGGACGTTACCCGGGCATCATGACCGGCAACACGGTGCAGTTCGGTTATGCGGCGATCTCGCGCGACTGGGCTGCGGCGGCCGCGTTTGGCGTCGTGCTCGCGCTGTTCTTCGCCGGCTGCCTGTGCGGGGGCATCGCGCGGCGCGTGTTGTCGGCGCCGCGCTATCTGCTGCTCGGGATAGCGGCGGTCGTCGCAGTGGCGGACCTATTGCGGGCCAATGCGGCGCTGCATCTACCCGGCGAGTTACCGTTGCTGGCACTCGCCATGGCGATGCAAGGCGAGACGATGGCGCGTTTCGGCGGCCAGTCGATTCAGACGATCGTCGTGACGACCAACATCGTGAAATGCGCGGATGCGCTGGTCGCCGCGGCGAGCGCGGCCAGGCGGCGCAGCGGCGCATCGCGGGACGCGCTGCGTACCGCCGCGTTGCCGGGCTGCGCGTGGCTTGGTTACAGCGGCGGCGTGATAGCCGGCGCGATCGCGCGTAACGCCGTCACGCATCCATTGCTTGTCGCCGCGTTCATGTTTGTTTGCGTCGCGCTCGGCTATTGGCGCGACGACTTTTAATGAACCGCTTGCACCGGGACAGCATCGCCGGCCGCCAGCTTGGCACGGAAGTAACGCGCGGTGCGCAACAGCCCGTCGTCGAGCGACGTAGACGGCTGCCAACCCAGCAACTGGCGCGCACGCCCAATATCCGGCTGACGATGCCACGGGTCATCCGCCGGCAACGGACGCGACTCCAGCGGTGAAGCGGACCTCGTCACCGCGACGATGCGCTGCGCGATCTCGTTCATCGTGACCTCGTGCGGGTTGCCGAGATTGACCGGGCCGCCCGGATCATCCGCGCAGTTCATCAAGCGGATAAATGCATCGATCATGTCGTCGACATAGCAGAACGAGCGGGTCTGCGTGCCGTCGCCGTACACCGTCAGCGGTTCACCGCGCAGCGCCTGCATCATGAAGTTCGACACGACCCGGCCATCGGCCGGATGCATGCGCGGTCCATAGGTGTTGAAAATGCGCGCGATCCGAATCGACAGTCCATGCTGGCGGCGGTAATCCATGAACAGCGTCTCCGCGCAGCGCTTGCCTTCGTCGTAGCATGAGCGCGGACCGATCGGGTTCACATGGCCCCAGTAGTCCTCCTTCTGTGGATGCACGAGCGCGTCGCCATACACTTCGCTCGTCGATGCCTGGAAGATGCGCGCCTTCACGCGCTTCGCGAGTCCGAGCATATTGATCGCGCCATGCACGCTGGTCTTGGTGGTCTGCACCGGATCGTACTGGTAGTGAATCGGCGAGGCCGGGCACGCGAGGTTATAGATTTCGTCGACTTCCACATAGAGCGGAAAGGTCACGTCATGACGCATCAACTCGAAGTTCGCGCAGTCGAGCAGATGCGCGATGTTGTCCTTCGTGCCGGTATAAAAGTTATCGACGCACAGCACGTCGTGCCCTTGCGCGACCAGCCGCTCGCACAGATGCGAGCCGAGAAAGCCGGCGCCGCCCGTGACCAGAATGCGCTTGCGGGTGAGTTCTTTCATGATGCGTTGTCCTTTTAGTTATCCGTTGAACGTGGAATCACGCGGTGACCTGCAGCAGCGCCTCGTGCCACTGCTGCGCGAAACGGTCGATATGAAAGCGCTCCAGCGCGGTGCGCCGCGCGCCTTCACCGAGACGGCGCGCTTCGCCGGGGTCGCGCAGCAGTTCCTGCATCACATCGACGAGCGCGTCGACATCCGTATGCACGAAACCGTTTTCGCCGTTGCGAATCACGGTGGCCAGCTCGGTCGTTGCCAGACCGACGATCGGTATGCCGATCGTCATCGCCTCGACGATCGCGAGGCCGAGACTCGTCCAGCGGATCGGATTGAAAAAGAAGCGGTAGCGCGCGCTGAACTCGGCCAGCTCGAGATTGCCGATTTCGCCGATGCCGCCGAGCCGCTCCGCGTCCATGCCAACGAGATCGAGCGGTACGCGCGTGCGGGTTTCGCTGAACACATCCGCGCCGAGCCGCCTGCCGCGCTGCGCGAGATGATTGACGACCACGATCCCGCGTTCCAGTTCGCCGCTATAGCGCACGCCTTCGGGCACGACGACGCCATGCTCGATCACCTGCGTGGGGGTGACGCCGCTATCCCACATCAGCCTGTTGAAATGCGTGACGTGAACCAGCAAGGTGCCGGGATCATCGACCCAATGCCACTGCTGGAACGGATTGTCCTGCGGCGGGTCGTGCTCGACATAGACCCTCGGCAGATGCCGTTGCGCGTCGCTCAGCACGTGCTCGCGATCGTGGTCCCACTGCGTACGGTGCTGGTACAGCACCACGTCGAACTGCTGGTTGCGCACCTCGTCGATCGGAATCTCGTGCACGTTATCGCCCCACGGCAACACGCCGACCTTGCCCGCATAGCCCGGCGGGTGACCGGGCTTCGTGACCAGATAGAAATCGTGCGGCGCCTGGCTCAGGTAGTACAGATAGTTGCCGTGTACGTGCCAGGTCAGCACGCGCAGACGGCGGCAGTTACGTAGCATGGTGCAACTCCTCGAAAGACGGCGAATCGATGCAGACATGCAATGCGCCGGGCGTGCCCGGGTGTGCGCCGGCGACCTGCGCGAGCTGATCCCGCGCCGTTTCGGCCACGTGTTCGACGCTGATATTCATTGCGCACGGATGACCATACGGGCAGTCGCGGAACATGCACGGCCGGCACGGCGGATAGTCGGCGAGCACGCGATGGCGCGCATGATCGAGCGGCGCCCAGCGCCGCGTATCGCTGCCGGAGGCGACGACCACCGACGCGGTCGCCATCGCGGCCGCAATGTGCGAGATGCCGGTGTCGTTGCACACCACCAGCTGCGCCTGCGCCACCAGCGCGGCGAGTCCACCGAGCGAGGTCGCGCCCGCGAGATGCAAAGCGGGCGCACTCATCGCGCCGAGCACCGCACAGGTCAATGGCGCTTCGGCGGCGGTGCCGGTGATCGCGATCTGCCAGCCTGCGGCAGCCAGCCCGTCGGCCACCGCCGCAAAGCGCTCGGCGGGCCAGCGGCGCGACGGCAATTGCGCGCCGGGATGAATCAGCACGAGCCGCTGCACTTCGATACCGTGCTTCGCGCGCAATTCGGCGAATTCGTCGTGATCTCGCGCGGTGAGCGGGAAACTTAGCCGCCGGTCCGTGGCCGGTGCGCCGAGCGCGCTCGTCAGCGCGAGATAGCGCTCGGGTTCGGGCAGTTCGTCGGGCCAGTCGATGAAGCAGCCGTGCCGGTGCGCTTCGTCGGGCTGCAAGAAGCCGGCGTTCGCGCGTGCGCCCAGCTGTTGCAGAAGCTCGTTCGCGACCCCGCCGCTGCCGTGCAACTGGATCGCGAGATCGAAACGGCGCGCGCGCATCTGCGAGAAGAACGCGGGCAAGCCGTCATCCGATTCCGCTTGCTCCGGAAAACCGACCGCGCCCGGAAACACGATCAGTTCATCGACCAGATCCGCATAGCGATCGACGAACGCGTGCGCCCACGGCAGTCCGATCAGCGCGATGTGCGCATCCGGCGCCGCGTCGCGCAGCGCGCGCAGCGCGGGCACCGCGCACAGCATGTCGCCGAGTTGCAGTGCGCGGAACACGACGATACGGCGCGGCGCGAGCGCCGCCAGCAACGAGGGGGCGGTCATGGAAAGAACACCTTGAAACGGACGGCGCCATAAAGGCGCCAGAAGATCGACAGAAACGGAATCGGGATCGACGTCCAGATCATCTCGGCGACGTGCCGCCAGTGGCGATCGCGGCCGCGCAGCCGCAGCGCGCAGAAATAGCCGGTGAGCGCGCACCACACGACGAGCCCGGCGCACGCGATCGCCGCATTGCGAAGCAAGCCGCCGACGAGCGTCGCCAGTGCCGCGCCGAGAATCGCGTAGTACAGCAACGGCGGTCGCGCGGCGATGCGCGCCTTGAACAGTTCAGGATGCTTGCGGTAAAGCAGTGCGTCGAACTGGCTTTTCTTCTGCTGCGCGATGCTCACGCCCCAGCGCGCGGGCCGCACCGGGTGAACGACGATCGCATCGGTGGCGCGCACGATCTCGCCGCCCGCGCGCAGCAGCGTGAATTGCAGGTCGGAGTCCTCGCGCCACGCCGACGTGAAGCGTTCGTCGAAACCGCCCGCCGCGGCGAGCGCCGCGCGCGTGACGAACACATTCGCGGTCGCGAACTCCGCGCGCGCGAGGCCGCTCGCGTCCGCTTCGTAATCGGTCGGCAGTTCGGGCAGCGGCACCACGATCGTTCCCGACGCGGCCGCCGCGCCGTGCGACAGCGCCGCGACGCCGGCCGCCAGCCAGTGCGGGTGGGGCAGCGTATCGTCGTCGGTGAATGCGATCAGCGCCGCGCGCGCGTACTGCCAGCCCGCATTGCGCGCGCCGGCCGGACCCTGGGTGCGCGTGACCGGCAGGTAGTGCACTTCGAGCCCGCGCGCGGCCTGCGCTTGCGCGAAGCGTTCGACGCACGCGCGCGTCGCTTCGTCGGGGCCGTCGTCGCAAATCACGAGTTCATAGCGGCTGGCTGGAAAGTCCTGCGCGGCCAGCGCATCGAGGCACGCGGCCAGCATCGCGGGGCGGCGATAGGTCGGCACCACCACGGAGACATCGGGCTGCTGCGGCAGCGGGCTGGCAAAGCCGGAGTCCTCGACATCCACGAGGCTGCGCGAGGCCACCCCGTTGCCGTGCGGCGCGCAAGGACCGAGCGCGGAAGCTCTCATGGGCGCGCCTCCGCCTTTTCGACAACGAACGGTCCGATCACCAGCGCGTCGAGCGGCGAGGTCCAGAACGACTCGACCGCGTCGCGGGGCGAATTGACCATCGGCTCGCCGCGCGTATTGAACGACGTATTCACGAGTATCGGCACGCCGGTGCGCTGCCGGAACGCGTCCAGCAGATCGTAGTAGAGCGGGTGCTGCGCGCGGTTGATGGTCTGCACGCGCGCGGTGCCATCAACGTGGCGCACGGCCGGAATGCGCGCGGCCTTGTCGGCCCGCACGTCGAACACGAACAGCATGAACGGTGCGGTTTGCCCGTTCACGAACCATTCGTTCGCATGGTCTTCCATCACGACCGGCGCGACCGGGCGGAAGTCCTCGCGATCCTTGATCTCGTTGAGCTTCGCCTGCATCTGCGGATCGACCGGCGACGCGAGAATCGAGCGCGCACCGAGCGCACGCGGCCCGAACTCCGTGCGGCCCTGATACCAGCCGATCACCTTGCCGCTCGCGAGCAGATCGGCGGTTTCACCGGCGATATCGTCGAGCCGCCGGTACGGCACTTTCGACCAGCGCAGGAACTGTTCGATTTCCGCCTCGCCGTACTCCGGGCCGAGGTACGCGTGATCCATGCGCCAGTGGCGCGCGCGATCGCCGCGCGCGGCCCGCTCTCGGTAGTCGGTCCACAGCGCCGCGCCGAGCGCGGTACCGGCGTCGCCCGATGCCGGTTGCACCCACACTTCGGTGAAGGGCCCCGCGTCGCGCACCTTCGAATTCATTACGCAGTTCAGCGCGACGCCGCCCGCCATGCACAGCTTGCTCAAACCGGTTTGCCGATGCAGCCAGTTCGCGAGTTCGAGCACGGTTTCCTCGAGCACCTTCTGCAACGAATGGGCGATATCGAAGTGGCGTTGTTCGAGCGGGCCGCCGCGTTCGCGCGCCGGGCCGAAGCGTTCGGTCAGACGCGGCGCGTCGACGGTATAGCTGCCGTCCTGCCGATAGCGGACGATCTCGCGAAACACGTCCACATAGACCGGTTTGCCGAACGACGCGAGCGCCATCACCTTGTACTCGTCCGATGAATGGAGAAAGCCGAGCCAGTCGGTGACCGCTTCGTAGAGCAGCCCCAGCGAATGCGGCAGTTCGACCTGCTTCAGACGCTTGTATTCGCCGCCGACGAATTGCCCCATGCTGGTCGTCACGCCTTCGCCGCGGCCGTCCATCGTCAGCACCGCGGTATCGTCGAACGGCGCCGCGAGAAACGCGCTCGCTTCATGCGCGAGGTGATGTTCGACGAAGTGCCACGCGAAGCCGTGCTCGCGGTCCACGCGCTGAAAGCGCTTGCGCAGATGATGCGGCGCGCCGTCGAGCAACTGTCCCTTGGCATTGGCGATATAGCTGAGAAACAACGGATCCCACGGCGACGCCGATGGGTTGGCCAGTTGCGTGCCGGCCGGATCGAACGGCAGTTCGATCGTCGCGCCGGGCCGCTTCGGCATCCCGCCGAACAGCGCGGGGTCGTACGAGTACGCGACATGGTCGACGTCGGCGAGCGTAATGCCGGCCGCTTTCAGACAGTAGTCGATCGCATCGAACGGCAATTGCCACGTCGAAAAAGGCACCGGGCGTTTCGCATGCTTGACGTGCGTGAAGCGTTCGTCTTCGGCGGCGGCGAGCACCACACCGTCTTTCAGCAGGGCGGCGGCACTGTCGTGATAGACCGCATTGATTCCGAGTGTGTACATGGCGTTCGCGATGAAAGAGGGTTCAGGAAAGGGTGGGCTGATCGCTGAGCGACGGCGCGGTGTCGCAAGCCTCGTCCGCGCCAGCCGGTTCGTCGCTAGCCGGCACGCGTGCCGCGCGTAATTCGAGTGCCGCGTGCACGACTTCGCTGGTCGGCACCCCGAGCAGACACGGGTGATGCGCGTGCGGACACACGCTGCGATAACACCAGCGGCATTCGACGTCGCGATACAGCACCCGCTGTGCCGTTTGCCAAGGGGTGTGCTGCGGATTGGTCAACGCGTACAGATCGACGACCGGCGTGCCGAGCGCGGATGCGAGATGTACCGGGCCGCTATTGTTGGACACCAGCACGCTCGCGCGCTCGATCAGCGCGGCCAGTTCGGCGAGCGTCAGCGCGCCGCTCAGATCGTGCAGCAGCGCGCGCACGTCCGGCGCAGTGGAGCGCATCACCGTATCAACGAGCCCGCGTTCGCTCGCGCTGCCCGTGATCAGCACCGGCGCGCCGGTGCGACGTGCAAGCTGTGTCGCGACCTCGCCGAAACGCTCGGGCGGATAACGGCGCGACGAGGCGGTCGCGCCCGGATGCAGCACGATCCACGCCGCGCCGGGTGCGACGCCGAGCGCGGCGAGCCGCGCATCGAGCGATTGCCGCGCGGCGGGCGACACGCGAAAGCGCATGCGCGTGTCGCTCGCCTGCGCACCGACGTGCCGCACCAGATCGAGCTGGCGCTGCACCTCGTGGCGCGTGCGCTGCTGCGGTTCCGGTTCGCGCAGCCAGTCGGTCAGCAGCGCATACGGGTTCTCGCGGCAATGCGCGAGCCGGCGTGGAATGCCCGCGAGATAACACAGCATCGCGGCGGGCAGCGGGCTCTGGCTATACACGGTGAAAATCACCGCGGCGTCGAAGCCGCCGTCGCGCAGCCGCTGCTGCATCCGGTGGTCGTCGAGTAATGAGCGCGTGCCGGGCAGCGGCTGCGCGACCCACGGCGCGTCGTATTCGATCACGTCGTCCACATCGTCGAGAAACGGCGCCAGTGCGACGCCACTGCGCGACGCGAGCAGCGTGATATGCCGGTCTTCGCCGGACTCGCGCAACGCATGCAGCGCGGGGGTCGTCATCAGCACGTCGCCGAGGTTATCGAGCCGCACGCACAGAATGCGCTTCACGTCGTTGCGCCAGCAGGCCGGCTCCGACGTGTCGGGCACGCGCGCGTGAGCGCGCGTGGGCGGCGCGAGCGGCAGCCATGCATTCATCGGAGCGCCTCCTCGCGGCGCGCTGCGGCGCCGGGCGGCAGCCCGTGCAGCACGACGATCTGCGCGGCCTCGTGCAGATCGGCGGCGCGCGCGCTGGGCACACGTGCAGCGCTCATATTCCATTCGGTTTCGTGGCCGTTGTCGAGCAGCACGGTGCGGCAGCCGGCGCGGTTGCCCGCTTCGACATCGTCGAGAATGTCGCCGATGAACCAGCTTTGCGCGAGGTCGAGCCGATGCTCGCGGGCCGCGCGCAGCAACATGCCGGGCGCGGGCTTGCGGCAGTCGCACACGAGCGCGTAGCGCGCGACGCTACCGGCCGGATGATGCGGGCACCAGTAGACACCGCCGAGTGTCGCGCCGCATTCGGCAAAGAGCTGTTGCAGGCGCCGTTCGACGTCCTGCAACGCTGCGGGCAGGAACTTGCCCAGCGCGACGCCCGCCTGATTGCTGATCACGAACAACGCGAACGGACACGCGGCGAGCAAAGCCAGCGCCTCACGCGCGCCTGGCGCGAGCCGCATCAATGCCGGGTCGACGTTGTACGGCACGTCTTCCAGCAGCGTGCCGTCCTTGTCGAGAAACACAGCGGGTTGCGTCATATCGAGCGTCACCGCCAGCGCGACGAGGTACCACCCGCCGCGCGCCTCGGCGCTTGTGCCTGCTCGGCTGCCGCCGCCGCGGTGGCCTCGCCAGTGGGCTCTTTCGCCGGTGCGAGCCTGGCCGCCTGCGCGTAGAGCCGCGCCAGCGCATCGCTGACCCCGCGCCACGTAAACTCCGCGCGCGCCCGCGCCAGCCCCGCTTCGCCCATCCGGCGCGCGAGCGCGGGGTCGCGCCGCAATTGGTCGAGGCGTGCGGCCAGCGCATGCGGATCGTGCGGTGGCACCAGAAAGCCGGTCTCGCCGTCGGCCACCGAATAACGGATGCCGCCCACGTCGGCGCCGATCACCGGCGTCGCGCACGCCATCGCCTCGACCGGCGTGATGCCGAACGGCTCGTACCACGGCGTCGTCACGAATACGTCGGCGGCGCTATAAAAGTAACGCAGCCGTTTGCGGCCGCGCCGGCCGACGAAGGTCGTCTCGTTCGCGACCCCGCATTCGCTCGCGATAGCGCGCAGACGCGCGATCTCCGGTGTCGCGAGTTCGTTGGGGGCATCCGAATTGCCGCCCACCACATAGAGCCGCGCGGGTGCGTGAAACGTCTGCTTCAAGACGCCGACCCCACGCACCACGTTGTCGATGCCTTTGCGCCGCACCAGCCGGCCCAACTGCAACACGATGAATTCATCGCGCGGCCAGCCTAGCGCGTCGCGCGCGGCGCCGCGCTCGACCGGTCTGAACTCGTCGGCGTCGAAGCCGCACGGCACGATGCGGATGCGCGCAGCGTCGGCGCGGTAGTGCTCGAGCAGATCGGCGTGATCCTGCGGACATTCGGCGACGACCAGGTCCGAGTGCGCGACCAGTTCGTCTTCGATCGCAAAGCGCGCGTCGGGAAAGCCGTCGTTCTCGCCCTGGTGGATGCGCCGCACGCGCCCGAGCGCATGGAAGGTGGTGACGAGCGGCACGCCGAGCGCCGCCTTGACCTTCAGCGCGGCCAGCCCGGACATGAAGAAGTTCGCGTGCATCACGTCGTACGGCTGCGGTTCGCGGCGAAAGAACTCGATCAGAAACGCGGCGAACTCGTCCATGAACGGCAGCAGCTGTTCCTTCGGTAACTGCTTCGGTGGCCCCGCGGGCACGTGGATCACGCGCGCGCCGTCCATCTCGACGCTGAGCGGCAGCAGCGCGCGATCGCGGCGCGTGAACACGTCGACCTGATGGCCCATCTCCACGAGCTGACGCGCGACGTTCGCGACATAGATGTTCTGCCCGCCACTATCGACGCCGCCTGCGACAGCCAGAGGCGATGCGTGTTCACTGATCAGAGCGATTTTCATTGATGTTCCTTCGCAAGAGGGACCGTGACGGATTCGAGACGTCGGTAACCGCGCCGAGCATCCGCTGTGCCAATCGCGCAAAAGCATTGCCGCATGCGGCGCGACGCCAACGCAGCGCTTATGCAAGCGCACGAGACGGCCTGGCGTTCCCTAATTTCGCGCACAGGGAGAAGCGCTGTGGCGTTCCCTGTTTTTACATGCGCATGTAAGTTCGAAGCGGTTCTGGCTGGTCCACACGCGACGACGCGCGCGCAAACGCGTGCGCCGGGCGACGGGCCCATACGGCGATGAACGTGAATCGACCGCAACATCAGCGCTTTTTTCCGCAGCCGCCAGGCGCGGTGCTTGCTGGCCGCTACGGCTGTGCCGCAACGGTCCCCGCACGGCCGCCACCGAATCTCGATGCCGAATTCAGCCCATCCGCCCCGCTCCGAAGTCACGCGCAGAATCGTCGGCGATCTGATGCATGCGGTGTTGCGCTATCGCACGCAGACCCTGGTCGCGCTCGTCCTGATGATCGCGGCGCGGCTCGCCACGGTGCTGATGCCGCTCGCGCTCAAGCATGTCGTCGATGAACTCGGTCACCCGCTGTCGCCCGCGCTGTTTCCGGTTTTTCTGGTGCTGGCTTACGCGCTGCTGCGTTTTCTCGGCGATGCGCTGAACGAAGCGCGCGATGTGGTGTTCAGCATCGTCGTGCAGCGCACCGTCGCGGCGTTGACCGAACGAACGTTCGCGCATCTGCATCGATTGAGCGCGCGTTTTCATGCCGGCCGCCAGACCGGCGCGATCGTGCGCGACGTGCAGAAAGGCGCCGACGGGATCGGCTTTCTGCTCGGCACCGCGCTATTCACGATCGTGCCGACTCTCTTCGAAATAGCGGTGATCGTCGCGATCATGGTGCGCAACTACGCGCGCGAATTCATGTTCGCGATCGCGGCGACTTTCGTGCTGTACGCGGTCTACACATTCATCTTCACGCGCAGGCGCGTCGCCTTCCAGCGCGCGGTGAATCTGCTCGAAGCGCAAGCGGACGGACGGCTCGTCGACAGCCTGCTCAACTACGACACCGTCAAGTACTTCGCGACTGAGGACAACGAAACGCAACGCCTTGGCGACGTGCTGGACAAGTGGGTGTACGCGCGCCTCGCGAACCAGCGCGCGTTGACCGCGTTGCACGTGGGGCAAAGCGGGGTGATCGCGCTCGGCGTGGCGGCGGTGATGCTGCTCGCGACGCAGCACGTGGTGGCCGGCAGCATGAGCGTGGGCGACCTGATCCTGGTGAACGCCTACATCATCCAGATCTGCATGCCGCTCAACGCGCTCGGCTTCGTATTCCGCGAGACCAACGACGCGCTCGTGAACGTCGAGCGGATGTTCGTGATCCTCGCCGCGCGCGGCCGGGTCGGCGAGGATATCGACGAGCGCGCCGCGCAAGCGCTGAAGGTGAGCGCCGGCAAGATCGATTTCGAGCACGTCGATTTCGGCTACGATGCCGCGCGCCAGGTGCTGCGCGACGTCGATTTCCGCGCGTATCCGGGCAAGACGCTGGCGGTGGTCGGCGGCAGCGGCTCGGGCAAATCGACGCTCGTGAAGCTGCTGTTTCGCCTGTATCGGCCCGAACGCGGCGTGATCCGGATCGACGGGCAGGACATCGGCAAGGTCACGCAGCGCAGCCTGCGCGAGGCGATCGGCATCGTGCCGCAGGACACCGTGCTGTTCAACGAAACGATCGCCTACAACATCGCGTACGGCCGGCCGTCGGCGACGCGCGCGGACGTGGTGCGCGCCGCGCGCGCCGCGCAACTGGACGAGTTCATCGAGCGCCTGCCGGATCATTACGACACGCGCGTCGGCGAACGCGGCGTGCGGCTGTCGGGCGGCGAGCGGCAGCGCATCGCGATTGCGCGCGCGATTCTGAAGGACCCGCGCATCATCGTGTTCGACGAGGCGACCTCGGCGCTCGACACCCGCTCGGAGCGCGCGATCCAGACCGAACTCACGCGGCTCGCGCAAGGCCGCACGTCGATCGTGATCGCGCATCGGCTTTCAACCGTCGTCGACGCGGACTGGATCCTGGTGATGGAGCATGGTCAGGTGGTCGAGCAGGGCACGCACCGCGAACTGCTCGCGCGCGACGGCGTGTACGCGAAGATGTGGTCGCTGCAATGGCAGCAAGGAGAACTCGAACACGCGCAGCGCAGGCTGACCGCGCAATCGGTCAGCGTCAGCGCGTTGACGGCGGGCGTGATCGATGCACTGCACGATGAAATCGGCGCGCGCGGCGTGGTCGTGTACGCCGAGCCGGCCGGCGGCGAGTTGCGCGTGACCGGCGATCCGACCGTATTGCAGCCGTTGATCGTCGAGCTATGCCGCAACGAGATCGAGCAGGCGAGGCGCGGCGAGCGCATCGCGCTGCGCGCACAGCGTCATGGCAATTACGTGTGGATCAGCGTGCTCGGCACCGGTGGCAAGCCGGCCGAACTGTCGACGGCCACCGCGCGGCAGATGGAGAGCGCGCTGGCGGCGGCCGGCGGCAGCTTTACGCTCAGGCCGCTGGATGGACAGCTCGCCTATGTGGCGATGCTGCCGCTGCGGCCGGTGGCGGACGCGCATCCGCCCCCGGCGCGGGTCGCGGACCAGGCCGGTGACCCAGGCCCGCTCGCTGGCCTGTTCGTGATGGCGATCGACGATCAGGAAGAAGCGCGCGACGCGCTCGAAGCGGTACTGGAGATGAGCGGCGCGCACGTGCGGCTCGCCGCGTCGGGCGCCGAAGCATTGGACTGGTTGCGTGCGACAGACCCCGACCGCTGGCCGGACGTGCTGCTCTGCGACATCCTGCTCGCGGGCGAGGATGGTTATGACGTGTTGCGCCGTCTGCGGGAACTGGAATCCGAACGGTCGCCAGCGTCGCAGGCACCGCTGCCGGCGATCGCGCTAACCGGGCATGCGGACGCGCTCGACTTGCCGCGCGCGCAAACGGCGGGGTTCGACGCGCATTTGCACAAGCCGGTGCCACCTGACGAACTGAACGCGGTCATTCGTCGGCTCGCGAGTGCGTCCGGGCGTGGCAACGTTCAATCGCGGTGACAGCTGCGGTTCGAACGTTTCGCGCGGGGACCCGACCTCAGGTCGGCGCGTCGACGTTGCCGGCTGTGGAGGCCGCGCCGGCATCCGCCTCCAGTGCAGCGGCGTCGCGTTCGGCCGAGCGCACCTGCTCGCGCATCGCGAGGACGAGTGGCGGCACGACCCGGCGCCCCCGCCATGCCCACGGGAGCCCGCGCAGTAAATCGGCACTGTCGCGCGCCAGCGTGCGTTCCCGCGCGAACACCGCGAGCGCGTGCAGCGTCGCTTGCGACGCTTCGCGCCACGGCAAACGCAGCCACGCCGTCCACGCGGCGTTGCGCGCGAGCAGGCGGCGCCGTAACGCGCTGTCACGCACCGGCGACGGATGATGATGCACGGTCAACTGCTCGCAATAGACGATCGCCTGATCGAACGCCAGCACGTCGAGCGCGACCAGTTCTTCCTCGCCGCCGATAAAAAGACGCGACGCATAGCCGCCGACCGCGCGGAACAACGCGGTGCGAAATACACACGCGCCCGCCATATAGCCGATCAGCGCGGGGCCGGGCAGGCCGTCGGCGCCGAGCGGGCTTGCACGCATCACCGTGCAGGTCGGATCGGTCGCACCACCTTCGCCGACCACCACGCGTGCGTTCAGCACCCCGGCGTTCGGCCATGCATCGAACAGATGCACCGCGCGTTCGAGCGAGCCCGGTCCCCACCAGGTGTCGTCGTCGCTGAACGCCACATATTCGGTGTCGACGCAGGCGGCGCCCAGGTTGCGCCCCGCGGCGCCCAGGTTGTCCCCGCACTCGACCACGCGCACGCTCGGATAGGTTGCCCTGACGCGCGCGACGGTGTCGTCGGTCGAACCATTGTCGGCGACGACGATGGGCGGTTTTTCCGGCAGCGCGAGCAGGCGCTCGAGCGTCGCGCACAGTTCGTCCGCGCGGTTGTACGTCAGAACCACGACGGAAATACGCGGGTGCGGGTAGACGGTTTCTTCTTCCATGCTGTGCGGTGATTGATCAGGCGGTGCAGCACGAAATAGCAAGCTCTGTACCTTACGTGACGCTTGCCGCCTGGTTGCGGTCAGTGCGCCAGCCGGTGGACGTCGCCTTCGCCATCGAAAGCCGCCAGTAACGTTCGGGCGAGAAAAGGCGCGCCGATGCGTCGGCGCCGAATGCGCGCAATTGGCTGCGATACGCATCGAGCGCCGCGCGCTTCATCTGTTCGTGCCGGGGCGTCACGGTGGTGTCGAGCGCTTGCGCGGTGTCGGCGAGATAGCCGCGTTTGCCAAGTTCGCACAAGCGGTCCTGCACGGCGCCTGGCATCGACCGGTACGGCACGTCTTCGTACGCGACGACGCTGACGGCCGGGTGCCGCTGCATCAGCGTTAGACAGGCGTCCGCGACCAGAAGGTGATCGGAATGAAACAGGCCCAACGGGATTAACATGGTCGTGGGTTCGGCTTCGAGCACGGCCCGGTGTAGCGCGGTGTTCAGTGCGTCCGGCGCGGGTGGCGTCTGATATTGCGCGTCGCAAAAGCGCAGATGCACGGGCCGCGCGCCGACACACGCGAGCGCTTCGCGGTCTTCCGCCCGGCGTGCGCGCATGGCTTCGAATGCGCCGGTAAATCCGGCCGCCTGGTCCCATTCGGTCGTCATGTCGGTGGCGGGCGGCGCGGTAAACACCGTGCATACGAATGCGTTGGGATGGGCGGCGAGCAGCAGCCCGCAACTGAGTACCGCATCGTCGAGATGCGGCGAGATCGCGAGCAGACGCGGGTTCGATTCCATGATGATTCGCGCAGGGTTCGGATTCGGATTCGGATTCGGGTTCGGTTTGGCGTGCGTTGCGGCGCGCCGCTGGTATCAGCGTGCGGGTGTCGCGGCTCGCTGGCGGCGCCGCTGTCCACTGTGCCAGCAATGCTTGTTCCGGCGCATCGCGTCACGGCGCATCGGTTTGGTACGTGGCTTGCTTCCCGGCAGTTCGACGATTGTCTTCCACACCTGCCCATGAGTACCCGATCCGAGCCGCCCGGCGCTGTCCATACGGTCGAAGTCCGAAAAGGACAGGTCACCGAACCGCTGTCGCGCAATGTATTCCGCGAGCGCTTCATGGCGCGGTTCTACGATCCGGCTTTCCGCCAGGAGGACGAAGCACTCGCGCGCCTCGAAGCGATTGCATGGGACGCCTATTCGAACAGCCGCAAATCGCCGGTCACGCAAAAGGCAGGGCCAGGTTTCGCTGACCCTGGCTACGATCTGTCGGTCGAATGGCGCGTGGCCAGCGAGCGTATCAAGGCCGCCCAGGCGCGGCAGCGCGATCCGAGGACTCGCTCGCGGGTGTTGGTCATCAATGCTTCGTCGCGCAATGACTACACCTGTCCCAGCGAAATGTCGAAGAGCTTCAGACTCGCGAAGATCGCGCAGCAGGCACTCGAGCGAAGATCGTGCGAGGTCGACCTGCTCGACCTGTCGCGTCTGAATTCCGATCGCGATCTGCACATTCATCCGTGCAAGGCCTGCGTGTCGACCGCGATGCCGCTGTGCCACTGGCCGTGCAGTTGCTATCCGAACCATTCGCTGGGTCTCGTCAACGACTGGATGAACGACATCTACGAGCGCTTTGCCGCGTGTCACGGCGTGCTGATCGTTACGCCGGTCTACTGGTATCAGGTGTCCAGTCCGTTGAAGCTGATGATGGATCGTCTCGTCTGCGCGGACGGCGGCAATCCGGACCCGACCTCGACGCACGGCAAGAAAGCGGACGAGGCCAAACAGCTGGAACTCGCCGGCTGGGACTATCCGAAGCATCTGGCGGGCAGGGCGTACGGCCTGGTCGTGCACGGCGACGTGGCGGGTATCGAAGGCTCGCGCCGGGCGCTGACCGACTGGCTCGACTGGATGGGCTTCGTCGAAGCGGGACCGAAATCGCGTCTCGATCGCTTTATCGGCTATTACGAACCGTACGCGACCAGTCATGAGAAGCTCGATCGCGACGAAGACCTGCAACGGGAGGTCGCGAACGCGGCCCACGCGGTGGCGACATGTATCGAGCAGATCCGCGCCGGCCGCAAGCAAGCCGACGACGGCCTCGATACGCCGCGCGCCAAGTAGATGCGCATTGCGATCAGATTTGCTGTCAGCCCATCCAAGGACGATGCATGAGAAACGATCGAACGCCGAATCCGCGCACGCGACGGTATCGGCTCGGCGACTGGCTGCCGAGCGACGAAGCGCATCTCGCGCGCTACCGAACCGCGCTGGCCGCGAAAGCGCGCGAGCGTGCGGCTCACGTGCGGCGCACCAGTGCGGTCGAAGAACTGGCGGCGCTGGTTCAGGGCGACCCGGTGCTGCGCATGGACATGACCCGGGCGATCAATCAGGCGCGCGAGGCGGGCTACGTGCTCGGCTATACGTCGATCGACGAACTGATGACGGTCATCGATTACCTGATGACGTACGCGCCACCGTTCAGCGAATCCGATCTGATCCATTGCCCGCTGAATGCGGTGCTCGACTGGCCGATGTGCATGCCGTCCGGCTATGCGCTGTTTCGCGACCCTGCGCTCAACGCGAAACTCAAGCACGTGCTGAACTGCTGGTGCGGTTTTCTGAGCGGCCCGCACTCGCGCGAACACCTGAACACCGCGCCGCCCAATGGCTGGTTTTGCGAGGAGGCCGACAAGCGGATCGGCCTGTCGCAATTCATTTACGATCCCGCTCAGCCGCATTGGGGCTTTGGGTCGTGGAACGACTTCTTCACGCGGCGCTTTCGCGCCGGCGCGCGGCCGGTCGCCGAGCCGGACAACGACAAGCTGATCGTCAGCGCTTGCGAGGCGTCGCCGTACAACATCCAGCACGACGTCGCCTTGCAGGACACGTTCTGGATCAAGTCGCAGCCGTACTCGCTCGAAGACATGTTCACGTCGAGTCAACGCGAGCTGGCGCGGTGCTTCGCAGGCGGGTCGATCTATCAGGCTTTTCTCAGTGCGTACAACTACCACCGCTGGCATGCGCCGGTCAGCGGCACCATTGCGCAGGCCTATGCGGTGGACGGCAGCTATTATTCGAACGCCGATAGCGAAGGCGAAGACCCGAGCGGGTTGAACGATTCACAGGGCTATATCACCGCGCTCGCCGCACGCGCGGTGATCGTGATCGACTGTGACGATCCAGCGGTGGGCAAGGTCGGCTGCGTGTTCGTCGGTATGGCGGACGTGTCGTCGTGCATGATCGACGCGCTACCCGGTCAGCACGTACGCAAAGGCGACGAACTCGGCTTTTTCCAGTACGGCGGGTCGACCTTCTGCCTGGTGTTCGAGCCCGGCGTCATCGACGACTTCATCGTCAAGCCGCCGAGCGACGGCAAGCCGCCGGTCAAGGTAAACACGGCTATCGCGAGAGCCGCAACGTCTAAACAGGGGCGAGCCGGGAACCAGCCAAAACCGCCGAGGTGGCCGAACGCGCCGAACGTGCGGTAGCGGCGGCGTTGTCGCACCTTCCGCACATCGACGTTTATCTGCGCAGCCGCGCGAAAATGCCCAGCAGCTCTTCGAGCACGACCGGCTTTTTCACATGCGCATCGAAACCCGCAGCCTGCGAGGCGCTCACGTCCGACTGCTGACCGAAGCCACTGACCGCGACGCAGATCACCGATTGCATCGCCGGCATCTCGCGCAGCTTGCCGATGAACTCGATGCCGTCCATGCCCGGCATGCCGATGTCCGACAGCACGATGTCGGGCGCATCGCCGTTGATGATGATCAGTGCTTCTTTTCCGCTCGTTGCGGTGCGCACCTGCGCGCCTTCGCTTTCAAGCAGCAGCTTGAAGGTTTCGACGGTCGCCGCATCGTCGTCGATCATCAGGATATTGAGGCCTTTCAGCGAATCGGCGACGACTTCGATGCCGGCGTTCGCATGCATCGCGCTCCGGTGCGTGGGCAGCGTGACCGTGAAGGTCGCGCCGCGCCCCGCGCCCTCCGACTCCGCGCGCACCGCGCCGCCATGCAGATTCACGAGGTCGCGCACGAGCGCGAGTCCGATGCCGAGTCCGCCCCGGCGCGTGCCCGGATCGCGGCTTTGCTGGAACATATCGAAGACGTGCGGCAGTAGCGAAGGCTCGATGCCGCAGCCCGTATCGCTGACCTGCAGTACCGCTTCGTCGTGGTTGACATTCAGCGACACGTCGATCGAGCCGCGCTGCGTAAACTTCAGCGCATTGCTGATCAGATTCCACACGACCTGTTCGATTCGGGTGAGGTCCGCTTGAATGATCACCGGGTTCTCCGTGATTGCGACGCGCAGCGCGATGCCGCGCTGGCTCGCATCGTCCTTCACCGCATTGCATACGCGCTGCACGATCTCGCGCATATCGACCACCGTGCGCACGACCGACAGCTTGCCGGTGCGCACGCGCGAAATATCGAGCAGATCGTCGATGATCTGCGCCTGGCCGATCACGGTGCGGCGAATCGTGTCGGTCGCGCGCGACAGGTTCAGGTTCTGGCGCGTTTCCGGCGCGCGCGCGATCAGCTCGGCGCTCGCCGAAATCAGGTTGAGCGGATGCTTGAGCTCGTGCGACACGACCGCGAGAAATTCGTCGCGGCGCCGCTGCGCGTCGCGCTCGCTGGCCGCGTGCAGCGCTTGAGTGTAGGTGCCGCGTCCGGCCGCCGTATCGCTGGTGAACTCGCCGAGATCGCGGGTGATCTTCGCAAAGCCACTGATGCCCGGTTCGTCCAGGCGCGACAGCACGCCGCTGCCGAAGAAACGTGTGCCGTCCTTGCGCACGTGCCAGCGTTCTTCTTCGGTGCGCCCGTTCAGGCGCGCTTCCGCGAATTCGCGTTGCGCGACGTTGTTCGCGCGGTCTTCCTCGGTGGACAACATGTCGGCGGGCTGGCCGATCATTTCCGCTTCGGTATAGCCGAAGATCCGTTCCGCGCCCGCGTTCCAGCTATTGATGATGCCGTCTTCGTCGAACGTGATGATCGCGTAGTCCCTGGTGCCCTGCGCGACGATGCGCATGCGCCGCTCGCCTTCGCGCAGCCGGTCTTCCGCGTGGCGGCGCCCGGTGATGTCGATGAACGACAGCACGGCGCCGTCTATGCGGTCTTCGGTGGTGCGATAAGGCACGAAGCGCGCGAGATACCAGCGGCCGTCGTTGCTGCGCAGTTCGCGCTCGATCAGCCGCAGCGAGTCGAATGCTTCGGCGGCGTCGGCGGCGAGCTTGTCGTATTCGAGCCGATGCGTGATGTCGAGCAGCGAGCGGCCGATGTCCGACGGAATGATGCTGAAGACATCGGTGGCGCGCGGCGTATAGCGTTTGATGCAGATGTTGCGATCGACGAAGATCGTGCCGATATCGTTCGCGGCGATCAGGTTGTGCAGGTCGTCGTTGATCTTGCCGGTTTCCTCGACCTTCGACTTCAGCTCCGCATTGACCGTGGTCAACTCCTCGTTGATCGATTGCAGCTCTTCCTTGCTGGTTTCGAGTTCTTCGGTCGCCGAGCGCAGCTCCTCGTTGATCGCCTGCAATTCCTCATTGGACGCCTTCAACTCTTCGGTCGAGGTTTCCGACTGCTCGATCGTCGACTGCAGCTGTTCCTTCGTGCGTTGCAACTCGCGCTCGAGCTGGCTGATGATCGGGTCCTTCTGCACGTCGGCCGAGCCCGCTTCCGCGGTCGCCATGCTGTCCTCGACCTCGTCGAACAGGATCAGCACGAAGTCGGCATTTGCTTCGGGGTCGTGCACCGGCCGCGCAGTCATGTTGACGAAATACGAGCGCCCGTCGCGCTCGATGCGCACGCGGCGCGCTTCGACGCTGCGGTTCGTATGCAACGCCTGATAGATCGCGGTGCGCAGTTCGAGCCGCAGTTCCGGGCGCACCACCGCGATGATGTTGTGCGATGGCTCGCCGCCCGAATACTGGAGGAAGCGCCCGGCGCGATCGGACAGATGGACGATTTCGGATTCGCGGCTGACCAGCACGCTGGGCGGCGCGTACTGCTCGACGAGCCGCTGATGCAGATCGCCGAACGAAAAACGCCGGCGCCCCGGCGGCTGCACGGTAGTAACGACGGGCCGCGAGCTCATCGCGCCGGAGAGCGTGACGGGCACCGGCGTGTCGCCGCGCACCGCCATGTTCGCGCGGTAAATGCGGTTGCGCTTGTCAACCACACTGAACATCGAACTGGCGCTATCGGCCGATTCCGAGCTGCCGAGAAACAGCACGCCGCCTGGCCGCAGCGCGAAGTGGAACATCCGCAGCACTTCGATTTGCGCATCGCGATCCAGATAGATCAGCAGATTGCGGCAACAGATCATGTCGAGCCGCGAGAACGGCGGGTCGCTCAGCACGTTGTGATGCGCGAACAGCATGTGCTCGCGCAATTCCTTCTTGATCCGGTAATGCGCGGCGTCCTTCGTGAAGAACTGGCGGATGCGGCCGGGCTCCACGTCCGCGAGGATCGATTCCGGATAGAGACCGGTTCGGGCGAACGAAATGGCGCGCTCGTCGATGTCGGTGGCGAACACCTGGAACGACACCCCCTCGGGCGACTTCAGCGAGCGCTCCTGCAGCATCATCGCGATCGAATACGCCTCTTCGCCGGTCGCGCACCCTACCGACCACACGCGGATGCGGTCCTGTTCGCTGCGGTTTTCGAACAGCGACTGCAAGACTTCGCGCTCCAGTACGTCGAACGCTTCCTTGTCGCGGAAGAAATTGGTCACGCTGATCAGCATGTCCTGCAACAGCGCCTGGGTTTCCTCGGGATGCAGATGCAGATAATCGCGATAGGCCTGCAGATCGGTGATGCCGTTGACCTGCAGCCGCCGTTCGATACGGCGCAGCACCGTCGCCCGTTTGTAATGACGGAAGTCGTGCGCGGTGCGGGTGCGCAAAATGACCATGATCTCGCGCAGCGCGCGCTCGGCCGTCTCGTCGACGTTTTCCGCCAGCTCTTCGTCGTTGCTGACCGCGGGCAGATGGATTTCCTTCGCGGTGGACCAGAGGTCCATCAGCCGCTGCGGCATTTCGGCCGCGGTGAGCACGAAGTCGACCATGCCGGTTGCGATCGCGCTGCGCGGCATGCTGTCGTATTCGGCCTCGGAAGGATCCTGCGCGAGCGTGATGCCGCCCATTTCCTTGACCCGTGCGAGCCCGGCCGAGCCGTCGGAGCCGGCACCCGACAATACGATGCCTATCGCGCGCGAGCGGTGCGTCTCGGCGAGCGTGCGGAAAAACACGTCGATGCTGGCACGGCGTCCTTCCTGCTGCTGCCTCGGTGCGACCCGCAAGTAGCCGTCGACCATCGCGAGGTCGAGCGACGGGGCGACCAGATAGACGTTGTCAACCTCGATATGGGTGGCCTGCGTCACCTGCGTGACGGTCATGCTGGTCACTTTCTGCAGCAGCGACGCGAGATTGCTTTCGTGGTCCGGCGACAGGTGGACGACCACGACGAACGCCATCGCGGTATGCGCGGGTAGTGCGTCGAAGAATTCCTGCAGCGCGCTGAGCCCGCCCGCCGATGCGCCGATACCGACGATCGGATGCAGTACCGGGCTCGGCAAAGTCTGGTCGCGCCTTTTTGACATAGCTCTGGTCCTTGGGGCACGGATCGTCTCGCGCGCGATTTTTACAGACGTGCGCGCGTATTGCGCGGTTGCGCGGTTGCGCGACCACTATTATCCCGCATTGGATCAGTCTTCCCGCAGCATTAGATGCAAAAAACCTGCCACGTCGTTCGCCCTTTCTCAGTTTCCCGCTCGCATTCGTGCGGCCTTGTTACAGATGTTGCGCAACGGCTTGCCGAGGGCGCTTTCCCGCCGCTCGCGACCCGTACGGCCGACGGCAGCGCCAGCACACCCGACTACGAACGCGCCTGCTTGCGAGCCCGTACCCGAATTGCGATGCCCGGCGCAGCGACTACACGGCCTCTGTCCCGGGCGGTTGCCGCGCTGCGTCCGCGCATGCGGGTGTGGGTAAATATCCCGTACCCCTGCGGTCGTTGTTGCCGCCAGTGTGACCGGCGAGCATCGTCTCGTAGATCCGCAGATAGTCGCGGGTCATGCGCGCGGCCGTGAAACGGCGCTCGAACGCGCCCCGGCATGCGGCGCGGTCGATAGACGCGATCCGCGCGACCGCCTGCACGGCTTCCTCGACGTTATCGACGATCAGCCCGTTTACGCCGTGTTCGAGCACCTCGGGCACCGCGCCGCGGCGAAACGCGATCACCGGCGTGCCGCACGCGATCGCTTCGATCATCACCATGCCAAACGGCTCGTCCCATTCGATCGGCAGCAGCAACGCTCGTGCATCGGCGAGCAGGCGCCGACGCTGGATCCCGCCAACTTCGCCGAGATACTCGGTAAATCCGGCAGAGCGGCGCAACAGCGGTTCGATGTCGTTGCGGAAATAGTCGCGCTCGCCCGGATGAATCTTCGCCGCGACCTTCAACGGCAGGCCGCTGCGCCGCGCGATTTCCACCGCGAGATCGGGGCGCTTCTCCGGCATCATCCGGCCGAGAAACAGCAGGTACGAACCGGCCGCCGGTTGAAACTCGAATTCCGTGAGCGGCAGCCCGTGATGCACGGTGCCACGCCAGTTGGCCCACGGCACCGGCCGGCGCTGACTGGCCGAAATCGACACCAGCGGCACGCTGGCAAATTCGCGAAACAGCGGGCCATGATCGGCGGGCAGCAGACGTCCATGCAGTGTGGTGAGCGTACGGCACGGCAGGCGATCGGCCCACGCGAAGTGCAGCGGGTCGCCATGAAAATGGACGATGTCGAATGCGTCCGCGTCGCGTATCACACGCGCGAGCTGCCGCACGTGATGCGTGAGCGTGTCCCAGACCGACGTGTCGCGCCACAGGCCGCGCTCGCACACCGGCACGAGCCGCGCGGAGGTGGTCGAATCGGCGCTCGCGTACAGCGTCACCTGATGGCCGCGCGCGACCAGTTCTTCGGTCAGATACGACACGACGCGTTCGGTCGCGCCGTAGGCGACAGGCGGCACGCTTTCGTAGAGCGGAGCAATCTGGGCAATTCTCATCGGGCTTCGTGCAATAGAAGGTGGCAGGTGGCGCGTGAGCGCGGCCATCGCACGTCGGTTTCGCGCGCACGCATTCGTGCACGCGCAACCCGCCGTACCGCCGACGACGCGAAGCAAGCACCGTACCGCCGCGCCGCTCGCGACCGGTACGTGGCTTGCTGAGTCGGGGCATTCATCGACGAAGGAGCTGCCATGAACGATCGCGCGACCCAACCGGATTCCAACCCGAAGACCGGCAATGAAAACACCCAGAAGACCTCGGACTCACCCGACGCCCTCGAGCTTCTCGAAGCCGATCACCGCTCGGTGGAAAAACTGTTCGATGCGTTCGGCAAGGAGCGCGACAGCGAGCAGGACACGCTCGAAGCAAAGGCCGCATTGGCGCAGCGCGCGTGCGAGGAGTTGACCGTTCACACGATCATCGAGGAGGAACTGCTGTACCCGGCCGCGCAGAAAGCATTGCCGGGCGACGACAAGCTCGATGTCGACGAGGCGTACGTCGAGCACTTTCTGGTCAAGACGCTGATTGCCCGCTTCGAAACGCTGAAAGTCGGCGACCAGGGATTCGACGCGACTTTCAAAGTGATGTCGGAACTGGTGCGGCATCACATCGAGGAAGAGGAGGGTGAGCTGTTTCCGGCACTGCGGGACACGGACTGCGATTTCGCCGCATTGGGCCGGAAGATTGCCGAGCGCAAGCAGGAATTGCAAAGCAGGCTCGATGCAGTAGGCAGCCGCGCGGTCGGCGACCGCACCTGATTCATGCTGGCCGGCGCCGTCCAATGCTGGCCCGTTCGTACGCATTGCGCGCACACAGCGCGCATGGAGGTAAACGATGAGAGCAGTGGTATTTCACGGCATCGGCGATATCCGGCTCGACAACGTGCCCGACCCGAGCCTGCAACAGCCGACCGATGCGATCGTGCGACTCACGTCGAGTGCGATCTGCGGCACCGATTTGCACATGGTGCGCGGCACGCTCGGCGACATGGTGCCCGGCACGATACTCGGTCATGAGGGCGTCGGCATCGTCGAGGAGATCGGCAAGTCGGTGCGCAATCTGAAGCGCGGCGACCGCGTGCTGATCCCGTCGACGATTTCGTGTGGCTTTTGTTCGTACTGCCGCGCCGGCTATACCGCGCAGTGCGATACCGCGAACCCGAACGGGCCCGCGGCCGGCACGGCGTTCTTCGGCGGCCCGAAAACGACCGGCCCGTTCCAGGGCCTGCAGGCGCAATACGCGCGCACGCCGCTCGCGCACGCGAGCCTGATCCGCCTGCCCGATGAAATCGACGAGGACCGCGCGATCCTGCTGTCGGATATTTTTCCGACCGGCTATTTCGGCGCGCAACTGGCGGGCATTCGTACCGGCGATACGGTCGCGGTGTTCGGCGCGGGACCGGTCGGACAGTTCGCGATTGCAAGCGCGAAGCTGATGGGCGCCGGACGCGTGCTGGCTGTCGATCGCATCGAGTCGCGGCTCGACATGGCACGGGCGCAGGGCGCGGAAGTGATCAACTTCGACCACGAAGATCCGGTCGACATGATCATGCAATTGACCGGCGGCATTGGCGTGGATCGCGTGATCGATGCGGTCGGTGTGGACGCGGTGCGCGCCGAGCACGGACCCGCGGCTGACAAGCAGAAAGACCAGCAGCAGTCGTTCGATCAGGAGGTCGAGGAGATCGCCCCGCAGGCGAAGCCCGACGGCGGCAACTGGCAGCCCGGCAGCGGGCCGTCGCAGGTGCTGTCGTGGGCCGTGCGTGCCGTTGCCAAGGCAGGCACCGTATCGATCATCGGTGTTTATCCGCCGACTGACCGCGTGTTTCCGATCGGCGAGGCGATGAACCGCAATCTGGTGGTGCGCATGGGCAACTGCAATCACCGCGCGCTGACGCCGCATCTCGTCGAACTCGTGCGCAACGGTTCTTTCGATCCGCTTGCGGTGCTGACCCAGCGCGAGCCGCTGGTGGATGCGATCGCGGCGTATCGCGAATTCGACCGGCGTGAACCGGGCTGGATCAAGGTGAAGCTCGAGCCCTGAGCGTCGCGGCGCGGTTCGCCCCTTGAGCGCTGTCCCCCGCGTCCGTAACCGAGCGGTTACGGACGCCCGCGTTCCTCAACGAGTCCACTACCATCGACTGAACAGACGATGCATCGATCGCGTTCGCTGCATTTCCCATACTGTTCAAGCAAGCGGGGTAGGGCTCAGGATGTCGAGGAGAAAACTGAAATTGACGCGGTATTCGGCTGCCGTGGCGGCGTCGCCCGATGACTTTGCGATCTTCGTCACCGCGCGGCGCAGCGCCGACGGGCGCTTCTATGCGGACCTGCTGGTGAGCCGCAAGGTTGATGGCCGTTGTTTGTTCCCATTCGACGGCGCACCGCAGATGGGCCCGTATCCGACGATCGAGGAAGCAAGACTCGCGGCAGAGGAATATGGGCACCAGATTGTCAGCGCCGACCTTGCCTGTCCGGAGCCGTGACTTCCGCATGCCAGTGCGGCGGTGATCCGCACGCTGCGCGCCGCGCTGCGACGCATCATCCGGCGGCAAGATCCTCGAATCACCTGTCAGCGGTCCGGCTTCGACGGCGAAGAGACCGCGCCCAGCGCCGACGACACGCCGCCATCCGCATGCGTCGCGATATCGCCTAGCGACAACATCCCCACCAGACGCTTTTCACGGTCCACGACCGGCATCCGGCGAATCTGCGCATCCGCCATCTTTTGCCGGACGGCGTCGAGATCGTCGTCCTCGAAGCACCAGATGGGCGGACCGCTGACGACGCCTTCGATGCGCTCGGACGGCGGCACCCCGGCCGACACCGCGCGTACCACGATGTCGCGGTCCGTCAGCATGCCGAGCAACGCGGTGCCGTCGCACACGGGCAGCGCGCCGACATTCAGTTCGTCCATCATTCTTGCCGCTTCGCGAAGCGTCTGGGTAGGCGCTATCGTCGCCGCGTCGCGTGTCATTACGTCTGCAACACAGGTCATGGTGGGCTCCTTTCGAGATTGACCAACTCCATGCCCGGCGCGCGATCGAGTGCGCGCCGGGGCCGGTGAAGTGGGTCGAGCATCGGCTGTTCCATCAACGCGCCGACGGATGGAACGGCGATTGCTGGGGCGAGGTCACGCACCATCGTGAAGCTTTTTGCCCCACGCGATTCGAACCCGTACTCGACCATGGTTTGTCATTGCATCCTGTCGTTTCCCGCCGTCACCAGCGCGTGGGTCTGTCCATTCCGCGCGGCGTTCTCGTCGCTACGGACGTGCGTTCCTTATGTAAGCAGACGCTGATGCTTATGCGCACTTGTGTGATCGATCGAACGCCGGTGATCGCGGACGGGCGCCGCGCAGCCGGCGCATCCAGGTTCAGCGCGCGCTGCGGCATCGCCGTTCTGGCCGTTTGCGCGACGCGAGCCGCCTGCGCGGCACAACCGCCGCAGGATGCGTTGCATCCGGCCGGCGTGCAGGCCGCGCACATCGTGCGGCTGTGGCATCTGTCGTTGATCGTGTGCGGCGCGGTGTTCGCCGCCGTGCTGTTCGCGACGCTGGTCGCGCTGCTGCGCCGCCCGCATGCGCATGGCGATCACGACGAGCCGCCCCACGATGCGCTGTCCCCGAGGCCGGTCGAACGCGGGCCGCAGCGCGCGGTCGCGGTCGCGAGCATCGCATCGGTCGTGCTGCTGTTCGGATTGATCGTCGCGGACGTGCTGACGGACCGCGCGCTATCGCGCATGCCGGTCGACGACGCATTGCATATCGAAGTGACTGGCGAGCAATGGTGGTGGAAAGTCGATTACCCGCGCGACGGCCAGCACCCCGCGTTCACGACGGCCAACGAATTGCACGTGCCGGCCGGACGTCCGGTGATCGTCGCGCTGAAAGCCGGCGACGTCATTCACAGCTTCTGGATGCCGAATCTGCACGGCAAGAAGGACATGCTGCCGGGTCTCGACTCGACGATCGAATTTCGCGCCGACAAGCCGGGCGTCTATCGCGGCCAGTGCGCCGAGTATTGCGGCGCCGAGCACGCGTTGATGGCGATGCTGGTGATCGCCGAGCCGCCCGAGCGTTACGCGCAGTGGCGCGCGCAGCAAGCCGCGCCGGCCGCCACGGGTGCGCTTGACGGCCAGTCCGCACAGTCCGCACAGTCCGCCGATGCACTCGCGCAGCACGGCATGCAGATCTTCCAGCAGGCGAGCTGCGCGAATTGCCATACGGTGCGCGGCACGTCGGCGCAGGGCACGCTGGGCCCCGACCTCACGCATCTGATGAGCCGGCAGACGATCGCCTCCGGCGCATTGCCGAACACGCAGCAGAACCTCGCCGCATGGATCCGCGATCCGGAGGCGCTGAAGCCCGGCACGACGATGCCCGTCGTGCCGCTGTCCGCGTCCGACCGCCAGGCGGTGGTCGCATGGCTGGGAACCCTACGATGAGCACGCTCGAACGTCCGATTTCCCTGCACCCCGACCCGCGCATCAAGGACGGCCCCGATGCGTCGGACGACACGCGCGCATTGCTCGCGCAAACGTGGAGCGATCCGCCGGGCGTGATCGGCTGGTTCTCGGCGATCAATCACAAGACCATCGCGCGCCGCTTCATCGTTACGACCTTCGTGTTCTTCCTGCTGGCCGGTGCACTCGCGCTGACGATGCGCACGCAATTGATACGGCCGAACAACCACCTGGTCGGCCCCGACCTGTACGACCAGCTGTTCACGATACACGGCACGACGATGATGTTTCTGTTCGCGGTGCCGGTGATGCAGGCCGTCGCCGGCTATCTGATCCCACTGATGATCGGCGCGCGCAGCGTCGCGTTTCCGCGCATGAACGCGTACGCGTATTGGGTGTTCCTGTTCGGCGGGCTCACGCTGTACGTCGGCTTCGCGTTGGGCGCCGGGCCTCGCTCCGGCTGGTTCAGCTACGTGCCGTTGGCGGGCCCCGACTACGCGACGGGCAAGGGCTCGGACATCTGGGCGCAGATGATCACGTTCACCGAGCTGGCCGGGCTGCTGGAAGCGGTCATCCTGATCACGACGATCCTGAAGATGCGCGCGCCCGGGATGTCGTTGAACCGGCTGCCGCTGTTCGCGTGGGCGACGCTCGTCACTCAGTTCATGGTGCTGTTCGCGATGCCGTCGATCATGCTCGCCAGCACCGCGCTGATTCTCGACAGGCTGGTCGGCACGCAGTTCTACAACCCGTCGCTCGGCGGCGACGTGATCCTGTGGCAACACCTGTTCTGGTTCTTCGGACACCCGGAGGTGTACCTGATCTTCATTCCGGCGCTCGGCTTCATGTCGTCGATCATCGAGGCGTTTTCGCGCCGGCCGGTGGTCGGCTATCCGGCGATGGTGCTCGCGCTGATCGCGACCGCGTTTCTCGCGTTCGGGCTGTGGGTGCATCACATGTTCGCGACCACGGTGCCGGCGCTCGGCAAAAGCTTTTTCACGGCGGCAAGCGTGCTGATCGCAGTGCCGTCCGGCATCCAGATCTATTGCTGGCTGGCGACGCTGTTGACGGGCCGGTTGAAACTGAGGGTGCCGCTGCTGTTCGTGCTCGCGTTCTTCTTCATCCTCGTGCTCGGCGGGATGACCGGCATCATGCTCGGTTCGGTTTCGCTGGATCTGCAGGTTCACGACACCTATTTCGTGGTCGCGCATCTGCATTACGTGCTGATCGGCGGCGCGGTCTTTCCGCTGTTCGGCGTGATCTATTACTGGTTTCCGAAGCTCACCGGACACCTGCTCAGCGAGCGCCTCGGGCGTTGGCACTTCTGGCTCTTTTTCATCGGCTTCAACGTCACGTTCTTTCCGATGCACTGGCTCGGCTTGCATGGGATGACGCGGCGCATCTGGACCTATCAGGAAGGTCTCGGCTGGGGGCCGCTGAATCTGACCGCGACGCTCGGCGCGTATGTGATGGGCGCAGGCGTGCTGCTGTTTCTCGTCAACGTCGTGCGCACCGTGCGCAGCGGCGTGCCCGCGCCGGCCGATCCGTGGGGCGCCGGCACGCTGGAATGGAGCGTGCCGAGTCCGCCGCCGCCGCACAACTTCGACGCGCTGCCGGTCGTGCACGGCCGCCATCCGCTGTGGGAGCCCAGCCAGCAGCCGGCTTCGGTCGCCGGTCTCGCGGCTGGCGCGCGCGAGGTGCTGACCTCGAGCGCACTCGACGCGATCGCCGAGACCCGTCCGCTGTTTCCGCAGCCGTCGATCTGGCCGTTCCTCAGCGCGGTCGCGACGACGATCTTCTTTATCGGCTCGATCTATACGCCGACGGCCGTCTGGTGGGGCACGGTGCCGGTTGCGGCGGCGATGATCGTGTGGTTCTGGCCGACCCGCGCGAGCAACGCGCTGGCCCGCGCGCTGGAGAAGTGGCCATCGGGTTTTGGTTCGCGCCGTGGCGACAAGGCAGGCGGCATCAAGCGTCGGCGAGCCGCGGAGCTGGGTCCCAATGACGCAGCGATTCGTGCAGCGGCGGGCGCGGCAACTTTTGCCGCTCAATCACGCACGGACAGCGCCGCCAGCGAAGCCGCGGCCGATGCCGACGACACGCCGCGCATCAGAACCGTCGCCCACGCCGGCGGCGGCGCCGGCCGCACCGCTTCGACGCTCGATGTGCGCGCGTTGCCAAGCTTCGGCTTCAGTCATCACAGCCTGATGTGGTGGGCGACGGCGGGCTTGATGCTGATCGAAGGCACGGTGTTCGCGATTGCGGTCGGAATGTACTTTTATCTACGCAGCGTGAATGCCGCATGGCCGATGAATGCGCCGCCGCCCGGGCTGCTGTGGGGCACGCTCAACACGGTCGTGCTGCTGGCGAGCCTGTGGCCGAACCAGCTGGCGAAACGGGCGGCCGAGCGCGGCGACCGCCTGCGCGCGCGTGTCTGGCTGAGTGTCTGCGTGGCGTTCGCGCTGGCCTTTCTTGTCCTGCGCGGTTTCGAATTCACCGCGCTCAACGTGATGTGGTATGCGAACTCGTACGGCTCGATCGTGTGGCTGCTGCTCGGGCTTCACACCACCCATCTGATTACCGACACCGTCGATACCGCGGTGCTCGCGGTGCTGCTCTTCACCGGTCCGTTCGAGGGCAAACGGCTGCTGGACACCAGCGAAAACGCGATCTACTGGTACTTCGTCGTGTTGAGCTGGCTGCCGATCTATGCGGTGCTGTATGTGGCGCCGCGCCTGCATCTGTGAGAACGCCGATGGATATCTGGCTCGGTCTGCTCGCGGCGCCCACGGCGGTGCTCGCTACCCAAAGCCTCGATTACGCGCTGATCCGGCTTGCGTGCGCGCACGGCGCGGCATGGCCGATGCATGCGGTGAGCGCGGCGGCGTTTCTGTTCTGCGCGTTTTCCGCGTGGCTCGCGTATGGGCGCTGGCGCGCCGAACGCTCGCTCGGCGAGCCCATGTATGCGGCGCGCCCCGCGCGCGGTGCCTTTTTCGCGCTGATGGCGATGATCGTCGGCGCGCTGTGCGCGGTGGTCCAACTCGCGATGTGGTTCCCACAATGGCTATTGCCCGCTTGCCGATGATCCGCCCTATGTCATATGCCGCACGTGTCGCACGTGTCGCACCTGTCGCACGTCTTGCCCTCGCGGCGTGCGTCGTCGTGAGCCCGCGCGCTGGCGCACATGTGCTGTCGAGCGCCGAGCGCTCGTCGCCGTCGTTCGGCTGGAGCTTCGAGCCGTGGGTCGTCGTGCTGATGACGCTCAGCCTGGCCGCGTACGTGGTCGGCTATGCGCGTCTGCGCGGCCGCGCTCGCGCGAGCGGCCCCGGCGTCGGCCTGCGCCGCTGGCATCTGGCCGCTTTCCTGGGCGGCTGGGGCGCATTGGTGATCGCGTTGATGTCGCCGCTCGATACGCTTTCCGGCGCGCTGTTCTCCGCGCATATGGTGCAGCACGAATCGATGATGCTGCTCGCCGCGCCGTTGTGCGTGGCAGGGCGGCCGCTCGGGGTCTGGATCTGGGCGCTGCCACGGCGCGCGCGGCTGTGGGCCGGGAGCGTCGTGCGGGCCCGCCCGTTTGCTCGCGCGTGGCGGTTTCTGACCGCGCCGCTCGTCGCCTGGTTGCTGCACGCGCTCGCATTGTGGGCGTGGCATGCGCCGGGGCTGTTCGAGGCCGCGCTCGCGCATCCGTGGGTGCATACACTGCAACACGCGAGCTTTCTGCTGACCGCGCTGATTTTCTGGTGGACGGTCACCGGCGAGGGGGCGCGTCGAAGCACCAGCGGCCACGCGATGCTGTCGCTGTTCACGACGATGGTCCACACGAGCGCGCTCGGCGCATTGATCACGCTGTCGCCGGAGCTTTGGTATCCGTCGTACGTGGAGCCGTGTTCCGCGTTGGGCATCGATCCGCTGCACGATCAGCAGCTTGGCGGACTGATCATGTGGGTGCCGGGGGCGGCTGCCTATCTGGCCGGCGGACTGTTGGTCGCGGGCCGCTGGTTGACCCGCGCGGACCGGCAACCGGCATACCGGCATGAGGCGCCGCGCGCCAGGGGGGAGGGCGCGTGATGAACCGCAAGTCGCTCAATGGCTGGATCGCGACGGCATGCGCGGTGGTGGCGGCGTGCTTCGCGCTGGGCATGAACGTAGCGGCTGGCGGGGCTACGAACGCGGGCTCAACGAACGCGAGCTCAACGAACGCGGCCTCGACGAATGCAGCGTCAGCGAACCCGGGCTCGGCGGCCGCGCGCGGCGATGCGCCGGCGGCGGCTGCCGCTGCGAGCCGTGCGGTAGCCACAACGGCAACGCCCGCTTCCGCCGTCGCCGCCGAACCGCCCGCGCAGCGTCATGTGCCGCCAGGCGTATCCGATCCCGCGGCGTTCGCGCGCGGCGAATACCTCGCGAAAGCCGCCGATTGCGCGGGCTGTCACACCGCGCCGCAGGGTGGCGCACCGTTCGCGGGCGGCCTCGGCATGGCTTCGCCGTTCGGCACGATCATGTCCAGCAACATCACGCCCGACCCGCAGTACGGCATTGGGCGCTACAGCTACGAAGACTTCGAGAAGGCGCTTCGCGAAGGCGTCGCGCGAGGCAAGCGGCTCTATCCGGCGATGCCCTACGTGTCGTTCTCGAAGCTGAGCGATGAGGACGTGCACGCCCTCTATGTGTACATGATGCACGGCGTCACGCCGGTCGCGAAGCCGACGCAGCCTACCGACGTCGCGTTTCCATTCAATCAGCGCTGGGCGCTGCGTTTCTGGCAGATGGCCTTCGTGCCGTCGCAGCCGTTCGTCCCGCAGCCGCGGCGCGACGCGAAATGGAATCGCGGCGCTTATCTGGTGCAGGGCGCCGGGCATTGCGGCGCCTGCCACACACCGCGCGGCACGTTTTACGAGCAAAGCGGACTGGACGAATCGTCGAGTGACTTTCTGGTGGGCGGCGTCAACGATCACTGGTTCGCGCCGAACCTGACCGGCGACCAGGGCTCGGGGCTGGGCCGCCTCACTGCCGCCGATATCGCCGCGTTCCTGAAGACCGGCCACGGCGGCGGCGTGACCGCGTACGGCAGCATGGTCCAACAGGTCGAAGACAGCTCGCAGTATCTGAGCGACGCTGATCTCGGCGCGATCGCGCATTACCTGAAGTCGCTGCCACCGCAGCAGCCGTACGGCACCTATACGCGCGGCACCGATCCGGCGCGCTCGAGCGCCAACGGCAGTCGCGTGCCGGACTCGCTGAGCCTTGGCGCCAACGTGTATCGCTCGTTTTGCGCGAGCTGTCATCGCGAAGACGGGCGCGGGGTGCCGAACGTCTTTCCGGCGCTCCAGGGCAACCCTTCGGTGCTGAGCGAAGACACGAGCTCGCTGATTCGCCTGCTGGTGGAAGGCGGCAATAGCCCTGCGACGCTCACCGGGCCGCCACGTCAGGCGATGCCACCTTTCGCGGCGACGCTCGCGGACGTGCAGATCGCCCAGGTGCTCACCTATATCCGCGGCGCGTGGGGCAATAACGCGCAGCCCATCACCGCGAACGACGTCGCGTCGCTGCGCTCGAAACTCCACAAATAGCCGCGCGGCGGGGAATAGCGCTTGCTGACCCGTCGCTCGCCGTTATGTCGACACCACGCAATGCCAAAGCATTGCGACATCGAACCGCAGCGCAGCTGCCGTTCGCCACACTACTCACCTTGATGGAGAAACATATGGACAACGATCTCGAAGCGCGCATTCGCACGCGCGCGTATCACTTGTGGGAAAACGATCCGGAGCCGGAAGGCAAGGCCGAACAACACTGGGAGGAAGCGCGCCGGCAGATCGAGGCGGAAGGCGGCGCGCAACAGGAGACGGTCGGCGACGATGCCGATACGCTGCAGCAGCCCGCCGACCAGTCCGTGGACCGCGATCGCGGCGCGCGCATCGCCCCCGAGCAGCAATTGCAGGAGATGCCAGGCGGCGAAGCGGCGCCGGAGCCCGCACGCCGCGCCAAACGGCAGCGCGCGGGTTAATCGACGCGCCAACGGACCCACCAACGGACCCGCTAATGGATCGCTAACGCGCGCGGCGCTTCAGGCCGACTCGTCGGCTGGCGCCGGCGACACCGGCAGCGCGCGTTTGTGGCGCGTCGCCATGTAAAAGCGGCGAATCGTGGTCAATACTTCATCGCTGACCGGCTTGCCTTCGAGGAAGTCGTCGATGTCCTGATAGCCGATCCCGTAGCTGTCTTCATCGGGTTTTTGCGGCGTCAGCGATTCCAGGTCCGCGGTGGGCACCTTGTTGACGAGGCGCTCCGACGCGCCGAGCGCGTGCGCGAGTGCGCGCACGCGGCGCTTCGTGAGACCGGCGAGCGGCAGGATATCGGCCGCGCCGTCACCGTATTTCGTGAAAAAGCCCATCAGCGATTCGGCCGCGTGGTCGGTGCCGATCACCGCCCCCACTCTCGCGCCGGCAATCGCATACTGCGCGACCATCCGCTGCCGGGCCTTGATGTTGCCGAGCACGAAATCCTCCTGGAAGTCGTCGACGTATTGCACATTGCCGCGCTTCAGCGAGAACAGCATCGCATCCGACGGGTCCTTGATATTGACCGTCAATGTTTCGTCCGGGCGGATGAACGCGAGCGCGAGCGCCGCGTCCTCTTCGTCGAGCTGTGCGCCGTACGGCAGGCGCACCGCGACGAACTTCGCCTCATAGCCGCGTGCGCGCAGCCGCTCGACAGCCAGTTGCGCGAGGCGCCCCGCGGTCGACGAATCGACGCCGCCGCTGATCCCGAGCACGTAAGTGCGCAAGCCCTGCGAGGCCAGATAGTCGCCGAGGAATGCGACCCGCCGTTCACGCTCGTGGTCCGCGTCGAACTCGCGCGCGACGCCGAGTTCGTGAATCACCGACTGCTGCCAGGTATCTGTCTCTATCGAAGAAAGCGGGTTCATCACGCGGGTCCTCCATGGCTGTCGCGCTGATTGCGCGGGAGTTGATCGAAGTAGTGCTCGACGCGTGATAACGCGTACAGCGCCGCCGCCGAGCGCACGTCGTTTCTGCCACCGGTGAAGCGGCGGGTTTCGGCGAACGTGACGAGGCTGCCGTCGCGCAGCCGGAACGACCACGCGAAGCATTGCGTGCCAGGCGGCGGATCGTCCGGGGAGCCACCCTGCCCGCCGCCATCGGCGAGGCCGGTGTTCGACACCGCGATGTCCGCGCAACAGCCTTCCTGCTGCAACGCGCCTTCGGCCATTTCGCGCGCGACCGCTTCGCTGGTGAGCCCGTACTGTTCCATCGTGGCTCGCTTGACGCCGAGAAAGCCGGCTTTGCCGGAAGGCGAGTAGCTGACGAAGCCGACGTCGAGGCACGCGCCGCTGCCCGGCACGCCCGCGAGATCCGACGCGATCAGCCCGCCGGTGCAGGACTCCGCGGTAGCGAGTTTGAGACCTCGTGACTTCAGAAAGGAGACGATCTGCGCGGGAACGTTCATGGTTTGCCTCGAGGACCAACAGATTTTCTCTTATGTACCCGAGAACGAGTGAGCAAGTATCGATCCAAGCCAGGGTCCACGCAGAGGCCCATCGAGTGCGCTCGTCGCGACGATAACGACGGCACGCGCGTTGCTCGATTCACCGCAGTTGCGGCCTGCGCCGTAATGGCGGTTGTCGCCGCGTGTCGCGATCCGGATTCGATTTGTTCCATTCGCTCGCGCGCGCGGCAAACCTTTAGTTCTGGTTGGCCCGAGCAATCGAACAATCGAGCAATCGAGCGATGGCCAGCCCTCAGTGGAGCACGATATGAGAGCCCTTTGCTGGCACGGCAAGAAAGATGTCCGCGTCGATAATGTGCCGGACCCGATCATCGAGCATCCGCGCGATGCGATCGTCAAGGTAACGAGCTGCGCGATCTGCGGCTCGGACCTGCATCTGTTCGACGGCTTTATGCCGACGATGAAATCCGGCGACGTCCTCGGCCACGAGTTTATGGGCGAGGTCGTCGAGGTCGGCTCCGGCAATTCACGGCTGAAGGTCGGCGACCGGGTCGTCGTGCCGTTTACGATCGCGTGCGGCGAATGCGACCAGTGCCGGCGCGGCTTTTTTTCGGTATGCGAGCGCTCGAACCGCAACAAGGAGATGGCGGACAAGGTATTCGGCCACACCACGGCGGGGCTATTCGGCTACTCGCATCTGACCGGCGGCTACCCGGGCGGGCAGGCCGAATACGTGCGCGTGCCGTATGCGGACTTCACGCCAGTGAAGATTCCGGATGGTCTCACCGACGAACAGGTGCTGTTTCTTGGCGATATCTTTCCGACCGGCTGGCAGGCGGCGGCTCAATGCGAGATCGAGCCGACCGACACCGTGGCGATCTGGGGCGCGGGTCCGGTCGGCCAGTTCACGATCAGAAGCGCGCTGCTGATGGGCGCCCAGCAGGTCGTCGTGATCGACCGGGTGCCCGAGCGTCTCGCGATGGCGCGAGCCGCCGGCGCGTTCACGATCAACTTCGAAGAAGAAAGCGTGCTGGACCGTTTGAAAGAACTGACGCACGGCAAGGGCCCGGAAAAATGTATCGACGCGGTCGGCATGGAATCGCACGCGACGCGCTCGTTCGATGCGATGTACGACCGCGCGAAGCAGGCGTTGATGCTCGAAACGGACCGACCGCACGTGCTGCGCGAAATGATCTACGTGTGCCGCCCTGCGGGCATTCTGTCGATTCCGGGGGTGTACGGCGGACTGATCGACAAGATTCCGTTCGGCGCGGCGATGAACAAGGGGCTCACGTTCCGCATGGGGCAGACCCACGTGAACCGCTGGACCGACGATCTGTTGCGGCGGATTCAGGAGGGCGAGATCGACCCGTCGTTCGTGATTACCCATACCGTGCCGCTCGAACAGGGCCCCGAGATGTACCGGGTCTTCCGCGAGAAGGAAGACGGATGCGTGAAGGTGGTGCTGAAGCCGTAGGCCGCGCGCGGCTTTTGCGGTTTCTGGTGCTGCTCGCCGGCCGGGCTGGTTCGGCGCGGCCTGGTTCGGCCGAGGAACGGCGTTTGCAACCGCAACGCGATAGTGCACTCAGCTTGTCCGGACACAGGAGGCCGCAAATGATCACCGTTGCTCAGCGAATTGCCGTCGCCGCGATTGTTGCTCTCGCGGCTGGCGGCGCGTCGGCGCATCCCACCGAGCCAGCCGCCGCACCGCCGGCGCTGCAAGCCTCGTCGATGCTGCTCGCGCAAGGCGGTAACGACGCGGGCACCGAAGGCGGCGCGGGCGCGGCCGGCCAGGCGGGTACGCCGCCCGGCGAGCTGAGTCGCGACCAGGCGGCGCGCGAACGCGCGGGACACGCGAAGCAGCACGGCGCAAGCTCCCCTCACGGCGCAAGCAGCGCGCACTAGCCGCATCGCGTCGACGGATGCAGCGTCGGCGCGCGCGCAAATGCCCGTTATGAACGACGAATGGATCTGGTACCTGCTGATTGGCGCACTGCTGACCTTCATGGCCGTCGCGCGAGGGCCGATTCGCCGTTTGCCGTTGACCGGCGCGATGATCTATCTGGCCGTGGGCATCGCGATGGGCCCGGCGGGGTTCGGTCTTGTCGGCGTCGATCTGGTCGACAAAGACGGGTTGCTGACGGCAGTCGCGGAACTCGGGCTGGTCATCTCGCTGTTTTCGATTGGTATGCATCTGCGCGTGCGGCTGCGCAATCCGCTATGGATCCTGCCGCTGCGGCTGGGCGGTCCGGCGATGCTCGTCACGATCGCGCTGATGTTCGGCTTCACCGCGCTACTCACGGGCCACGCGGATGGCGCGGCGTTGTTTCTCGCGGCCACGCTCGCGCCGACTGATCCGGTGCTGGCGAACGAGCTACGCGTCACTCAAGCCGGCGACGACGAGCCGGTCCGCTTCGCGCTCTCCGGTGAAGGCGGAATGAACGACGGCGCCACCTATCCGTTCGCGCTGCTCGGCCTTACGCTGGCGGGCGCCGATATGCTGGGCGGCAGCGGCGTCGCGCATTTCGCGGGCACGGTCGTCTGGGGCCTCGCCAGCGCATTGGCGATCGGTTGGGTATTCGCCATCGTATTCGCGCGCTCCATTTTCGTTCTGCGCACCCGCTATGGCGAAGCGATCGGCCTCGACGGCTTTCTCGCGCTCGGCTTGATGTCGGCGGCTTATGGCGCCGCGCTGCTCGTGAATGCGTATGCATTCATCGCGGTGTTCGTCGCAGGGGTCGCGCTGCGTCACGAGGAATTGCGCGCGACCGGAGACAAGAATCCCGCCGACGTACTCGAAGATGTCCAACGCGGCCAGCGGCGCGAGGTGGCCAAAGATCCGGAAAAGGCGCACGCGTATCTCGCCGAATCGATGATGGGCTTCACGCTCGAAATGGAACGCATCGCGGAGTTGTCGCTGATGCTGATCATCGGCTGCGTCGTGTCCGCGCATTGGCGGGACATGCTCGCACTGCACGCGGCATTGCCGGCGATCTTTCTGTTCTTCGTTGCGCGGCCGTTGTCGGTGGTGGTGGCGATGTTTGGCGCGCGCGTCGATAGCAGCCAGCGCCATCTGATCGGATGGATGGGCATTCGCGGCGTCGGCGCTTTCTATTATTTGATGTTCGGCCTGCAACACGCGCGCGGCGCGATGACGCCGCTGTTGCCCGCGGTGCTCGATGCGATCGTGTTGTCGGTGCTGCTGCATGGCTCAAGCGCGAACTGTCTGTTGCGGCGGTATTTCGATCGACGTGGCTGAGGCGCGTCGAATGCCACGGGCGACCGGACGTTACCCCGGCTGCTATGTCCGCATCACTGTGTCGGGCGATCTTCCGACCATACGCTGGCGAGTGATGCGTACCTTCACACCTGCTGCGCAGGCGCCCGTGGTTCGATGATTTTGCCCGAGTCGCGTCGGGCTCGCATTGCGCATCTCTGGTTCAAGCCACGTTCACACCAACGGAGCTGACAAAGGCCGCCGTCATTGCGCCAACGCGCCCTTCACCCGCTCGCGCAACGTCGGCAACACTTCGCCGTCGAACCACGGATTGCGCTTGAACCACGCGACGTTCCGTGGCGACGGATGCGGCAGCGGCAGCACCGCCGGCCCGAACTCGCGCCACCGCACGAGCGTATCGGTCGAGGTCGGCCCAAATGCATCGCCAAGTCCGAACCGTTGTGCGTACTGTCCGATCAGCAGCGTCAGCCGGATCGAGCGCAGGTGTCCGAGCAACTCGCTATGCCAGCGGCTCGCGCACTCGGGCCGCGGCGGCAAATCCCCACTTGAATCGCGACCCGGGAAGCAGAATTCCATCGGCACGATGGCGAATTTCGACGTGTCGTAAAAGGTCGCGTCGTCGACGCCGAGCCATGTGCGCAGACGCGCGCCGCTCGCATCGCTCCACGGCACCCCTGATGCATGTACGCGCGCGCCCGGCGCCTGGCCGATCACCAGAATGCGCGCCTGTTCGGATGCCGCCAGCACGGGGCGCGGTGGATGCGGCAGCAGCGGCGAGCACAGTGTGCACGCGCGGATCTCGCGTAGCAGCAGGTCGAAGGCCGCGGGCTTCGCGGCAGGTTTTGCAGTGACAGCCATACAGATAG
>NZ_DASXHN010000009.1:0-29360 GCF_036488505.1 Paraburkholderia sp.
GACCGGTATCCGCTCGCGCAATGAACGGCAATGCGGTGACGTGGCGGATTTCGAGGCCAAACTTCTCCGCGTCAACCAGGTACTGGTGGATATCACGCTGTGGGTCGACAATCGTCGCGGTCGAACTCGACTCGTCACCGAGTAGGTAGGAGGCATGCGCCAGGAAGCCCAGGTAGTACTGTTTCAGGATCATAAGAATCTCTTTGTATTATCACAGCACGCATCCACGAGAAAGGCGGCGAGAAAGGCGCGCCCGCAACCGGCAGATCTACATCTCGCGCGCCTTCATCCCGTCATCGAACACATTTGTCTGGATACCTATGGTGGGGTTATTGGGGTTGAGCGGTGGTGCGGAGGTAAGGCTTGACGGTCTTGTAGCCGGGGAAGGTCTTGTCGGCCTCCTCATTGGAGACGGCTCCGGTGATGATGACGTCGTCGCCCTGCTTCCAGTTGACGGGCGTCGCGACCTTGTGTTTGGCGGTCAATTGCATCGAATCGAGCACGCGGAGGATTTCGTCGAAGTTGCGGCCGGTGGTCATCGGATAAGTCAGCATCAGCTTGATTTTTTTATCCGGGCCGATGACGAAGACCGAGCGCACGGTCGCGTTGGTGGCGGCGGTGCGCCCTTCGCTCGTGCCGCCTTCGTCGGCCGGGAGCATGTTGTACAGCTTCGCGACCGCCAGATCGGTGTCGCCGATCATCGGGTACTTGACGGCGGCACCCTGGGTTTCCTCGATGTCGGCCGCCCATTTGTCGTGGTCTTCGACCGGATCGACGGACAGGCCGATCAGCTTGGCATTGCGCTTCGTGAATTCCGGCTCGATCTTCGCCATGTAGCCGAGTTCGGTCGTGCAAACCGGCGTGAAATCCTTCGGATGCGAAAACAGGATGGCCCACTGGTCCCCAATCCAGTCATGGAAATCGATGGTGCCTTGCGTGGTGCGCGCGGTGAAATTGGGCGCGACGTCATTGATGCGGAGTGACATATTGCCGTCCTGTGAAGTAAAGGTTAAACGGAAGACCCGATCCAGGGCTGTCAGCAACGGCCCAACACGGGTCCGGGGAAAATCTCGGTGCCGAAACACCGGATTCTCAAGAGTGACGAACTTCGGCGCCTCTGGCAATAGCCGGTGCCAATAGCGGGCGCGAATGCCTGGCCGATGCTCGTAAATGGCGTGTACAGCGCCCCGGGCTCACCGTGCGCAGATCGGCGCCCATGGAGACCGTATCAATCCTCAGTCCACGCTGCCGCGTCCAGTCGCGCTACGCGCGTTGAAGCACTCGTCTGCTTACCTACAGCTTACGTCGACTGGGAAGTGATTGAAAGTTTGACCGTCTATTCGCGTTGCGCGGAAATTTCTTCCGGTACGATATGCGCTTGCGCGACGGCAGCCGAAATAGCTGCACGAATTCGTTGCGCCAACTGCCTTCCTGAATCACATTCCTTCGCCCCGCTGCCATGTCCATTCCGACCGCTCTGATCGGCGTTGCGATTCTGTCCTGCCTGATGGGCGTCGCCGTTCTGGGCTCGCTGTTTCACGCACCCGTGCCGGGGATACGCCATTGGTGCGTGGCTAGTGCCCTGCTGGCCGTCACGGCGGTTCTGCTGCTGTTCCGAAGACTGGACGTCGTCGTGGCGAGCGCGAGCACGTTGCTGGTGATCGGGTCGTTCCTCGCGCTTCAGGGCTTCCGGCGATTCTTTCATCGACGGTCATCGATCAGCTGGGAATACGGGGCGCTGGGCGCAATCCTCGTAGCAATCGTCTACTGGACGTATGTATCGCCCGACGTCGATGCCCGCGGCGCGCTGATATCGGGATTTCTCGCCTATATCCGGTTTGCGATCGTCTGGGTGGTGCAGCGGCACCGGCCTGCCGGCAGACCGCAGTATGCGTACCACTTCGTGTCCATTGCCGCAGTCCTGGGAGCAATCGTCCATGCGATTCGCTGTGTCGTCTATGGATTCGGCCTCGCGCACGAAACCGCTTTTCTGGAGCCCACCTCGATCAACGTGGCATTTCTCGGCATGGCCACGATGACCTTGCCAGCGCTGTCGGTAGGCACGGTGATGCTGGCGCATGACCGGCTGGCGCAGCGGATGGAACGCCTCGCTACGATCGACGATCTGACGGGCGTGCTCGGACGGCGGGCTTTCATCGCCCAGACCGAGGCGCTGCTCGATGACGCCAGGCTGGCGAAGTCGAAGCTGTCTATCGCGATCCTGGACATCGACAACTTCAAGCGCATCAATGACCGGCACGGGCACGCCGCCGGTGACAAGGCGCTTGCGCATGTTGCTTCGACCATATCGCTCGGAATACGGCAAACCGACATCGTCGGCCGCATCGGCGGCGAGGAGTTCGCGTTGCTGCTTCCGCTGACCGGCAAAGAAGAGGCGGCCCGTCTCACCAACCGGTTGCGCGCGATCGTCGCGGAGTCTGTTTCGCAGGCGCCGAGCGGGGACGTCACCTGTACGCTCAGCGCGGGTGTCGACGAGTTCAGAGCCGGCGACACGGTGGCCTCGGTCATGGCGAGAGCCGATACAGCACTGTATGCGGCAAAAGCCAGCGGCAGAAATTGCGTGGTGCTGGCCGGGTCGTTGCAGAGCCGGTGGACCGAACCCGCCGATGCGAACGCGGCACGGTGATTGCTGAACTCATGGTTGCGCAGGCGGCGATCGTCTGCATCGATATTTCCTGTCCCAACCAGGAGGAACGGACCATGAGCAAGACAACCAGCATGCTAATCGCGGCCGTCGCCACACTCGCGTTGTCGGGCGGCGCTTATGCACAGGCAGCCGGGGGCTCCAGTGGCGGCGGTACGTCGGGCAGCACCGCTAGTCCATCGAACCAGATGAATCAGACGAACGGCATGACGAGCGGCTACGGCTCGCCAGGCGCCACCGGCTCCGACAGCGGCATGAATGCCGGGCGCGCGCCGAACTCGGGCCTGCCGAGTTCGAATAACGGCTCGACGTCCGACGCACCGGCTCCCAAGACCAACAACACGCTGGCGACGCCGAGCGTCGCGTCGCCGGCGGCTCATCAATAACAGCAGTTCAAGCTGACAACCGGCCGCCGATAAGCGTAAAGCCAATATAAAGGCAATAGATACGCGAAGCGCATACGGTGCGCGAATGATGGCGACATCGTGATGCGGCGGCCGGTAAAAAACGCGAGCCCGCTAACCAGCAACGCCTCTGGCATGTCCTATGCCGGCGCGCAAACGCGGGCGTAACCAACCGGTGATTACTCGGCAAGCGCGCAACGGCCTACCGATCGTCCAGCCCGAACTGGCCGGACGATAGATTGAATCAGGTGACAACCCAATTCGGCGTCATCCCGCCGAGAAAAACAAGGTCGGCGCAAACTACACACCCGTTGCGATCGATGGACGTAGGGCGCGGCAGTGGACTTCATTTTCAGCGTGCGGCATCCTTAGCGCGCCGGCTTCCAACTCATTCACACTGCCAGGCTACGTTGCTGGAGTTCACGCCACCATGAAGTCCCTTTGCTGCGCCGCGGCTCTCGCCGTGCTCACTGCCGGCTGTACCTCGACATCGTCGCCCGCGAATAATCTGAGCGTCCCACCAGGCGCGCCCGGCACGGACAGCTACATCCTGTCCACGCCCAACGGTGCGACGCCCAACGACGCCGCCCCGCGGCCTCCAAGGCTCACCGTCGGTACCAGCTACTCCGATACCCAATTGATCCTGCCGTGGTTCCTCAACGACGTGATCAACTTCGTCAACTATCGCTAGCCTGGAATCATCGAACAGTGCCTCGCTGACGGGACTCCCTGAATACCTCGCAAACGTCAGACGGCTCACAGTGGATTCGGCGGCAAACTCGAATGAATGCTGCTGGCGGCGACCGCGCCTTCCCCAGCTGCAACGCTAATCTGATTTAACGAGTTCACCAGGTCGCCCGCGGCATACAAGCCGTCAACGCTGGTTCGCTGGTGCTTGTCCGTAACGATCATGCCGGTCGCGTCTTGCGCAATCGACAAGTTGTCGAACCATGCAGCTTGCGGCGTGCATCCCATGACTGGATACACCGCATCAAACGTATACCTGTCGCCATCGACGTTTTTGATCTGCCACTTGTCCTCCGTATCGCCAGGCGTCGCGATCGAGCCGAGCGTGACCAGGTGAACCGACCGCTCATTTGCCGCTCGGCGCTCGTCGTCGCCCAAGCTGTCCATATCGGACGCGACGACCGCGACCTGGCGTGCGAACGTGCGGAAGAACAATGCATGCGACAACGCGCGTTTGGCCGGCCCGAAGATGGCAACGCATTTATCGTGCGCCTCATAACCGTCGCATATCGGACATAGCCGCAACAGGCCTCGTTGAGTGAGAGCGGCTGCATCGGCAAGCGGTGGCAACCGGTCGCGAATTCCGCACGCAGCAAGCACTCTCCGGGCGCGCAACGTCAATGGCGTTTGAGTGGACTCGGTGGGCTGGTACGAGACCTCGAAGGCATCGCCCCTGACGCGAGCCGCAGTCACGAGAGCACGGTAAAAAGGCACGTCGTACGACATGACCTGCCGCCGCACCTTGTCAATCAGCACGTGACCCGCAATCCCGCTTTCGAACCCGCACAGGTTCCGAACCATCGGAATGAGTCCGGCACGGCTTTCACCGGCGTCGATCACGACGACCGATCGTCTGAATCTGGCAAGGTACAACGCAGCTGTCAGTCCCGCGGGGCCGCCGCCCACGATCGCGCAGTCAACGATCCCTGACGATGGATCACTCATCTCTTACCTCGAATAGCGCTGCGAAAAGTGCCTGCAAAAAGGCCGATCGACGAGCCGGGGACCCGGCAAATCCAACCGCTACCGTAGCCCATCACAATCTGCAGCGTTGCAGCACGCCACATGCCGGAGGCCGGCCACGCTGGTCATTCGAGCCGCGACACCGGCGACGTGGCGTCGTCGTGCCCACACGCAGAAGATGCACGAACGCCGAGCCGGGGCTGTGCGGGGCGAGCGCCTGCCGCCTCCACAGGGAACGAGGCTTGCTCGATGCTCGACGCCATGAAGCCCACTCGCTGTGTTTCGTCGCGGCCGCCATCCGGCTCAAGCCCGAATGGACGCATGTGCTTGCCGCCGCGGCACCGAGCCGTCCGCATGGCGAAGCCGCGACGTACTGGTTCATCGGCGCGAGCATCCTCGGCGCGTCGCTTTCTCCTACACTCTTTCTGATTTACTCGTCAGGCGCGATAGAAGACCGCTGGACCGCGGCTATGTCACGCCGAACCGCATGATCGCCGCGAAGCAACGGCCAAATATTGCCGCCATGAACACGAATACCGTCGAACGTGCAGCACGTTACCGGCCCGCGCTCAGCTCCTGCTGTCGTCGCACTCGCGCGTCCTCTTCAAGACGTGTGTCTTCGAGTTCCTGCAGTACGCCATCGAGATCCACAGGTCGCGTGTCGAGTTCGATGCGGCCGGTCAATTCGGCGTCGACATGCAGGCGGCCTGCTTCGAAGAGCGCCCAGATCTCCGCGCCATAGTTTGCGGTGAGTAGTTGCGGTGCGAACCGTCCGAAGTACGCGGCCAAGTTGTCGACGTCACGCTTGAGCATCGACGCGGCTTCGTTGTTGCCGGCTGCGTCGACGGCCTGAGGCAGATCGATGATCACTGGTCCGTCCGCTGCCAGCAGAATGTTGTATTCCGACAGGTCACCGTGAATCACGCCGGCGCAGAGCATGCGCACCACCTGGTTGAGCAGCACCGCGTGCAGTTCGAGAGCCCGGGCTTCTGTCATGTCGACGTCGTTCAGCCGAGGCGCAACGTCGCCCATTTCATCGACCACCAGTTCCATCAGCAGCACGCCATCGCTGCAAATGTAGGGTTGCGGCACGCGCACGCCTGCGTTGGCGAGCCGGAATAGCGCGTCGACTTCGGCGTTCTGCCATGACGCTTCCTGCATCTGACGACCGTAGCGCGTGCCTTTTTCCATCGCACGGGCCTGCCGGCTGTTCTTGACTTTGCGGCCATCCCGGTACGAAGCGGCTTGCCGGAAACTGCGCTGCTTCGCGTCCTTGTAGACCTTTGCGCAACGCGTCGATTCGCCGCTGCGCACGATATACACCGTTGCCTCTTTGCCGCTCATCAACTGGCCGATAACTTCGTCAATGAGTCCTTCTTCGAGAAGCGGTGCGAGCCGTTTGGGTATTTTCATTCGGCCGCCAACTGCGGCGCGTGGGACGTGCGTTCCATATGGGTGGATGGTGAAAGACCTGATGAGATATGCGCGATCAACAAACCGATGAATCGAGCGGCCGGTGCTGCCGAACGTGAGCTTGCTGGGTGGGAGACAGATGGAGTCATGCCGGATTATACGGGATCGGGGTTCCCTCATTCCCTGCCGGCGAGGTCAAAACATTGCCGCCCCGGTGCCTCGTGGCATCGAGCTTGGCCCGGCGGGCAGCACCCCGCCCTGAACCGCCGTGCGAGCCCAGACATCTGAAGGGCCGCTTTTTATTCTGGAAACCCTATTGACTGGCTCGCGTCCGTCATTGCGCCAGTTGCCAGCGAAGCACCGGATGTGTCGCGCCGGCAGGCATCGCCCAGACTCCCGTCGGACCGAAGTCATACGACACGAACGATGCCGGCGTGCTCATCTGCGCGGTAGTCAGCCCGTTCGCCGTGGGAATCGACGTACCGTACACCACGCCGATTGTGGCGCCCGTGGTGTTGGTGTTCCAGTACACGTCGTTCGCGATCGTGCCTGTATTGGTCCGCGCGATGCCGATCGGTTCATAGAACGGCTGCGTCACCAGGCCGGTTGCGAATGACTGGGTGATCGTTCCTTCGTTGGTGACGACCAGTGCCGCACCACCGCATGGCGTCCCCGCGGCGCCCCGGCAGTAGCCCTGGAGCAGGGTCGAGCCGGTGGCGTAAGACTGGTTGATCGTGCCGCTGTTGTCGCCGGCAAGGCCGCCGCCGCCCTGGTTGATATAACTGAGCGAGACGACCGGACCGGTGGCGAACGACTGGTCGATCAGGCCGCCATTCGCGCCCACCAGACCGCCGAGCGTATTGCCCGCGGTTACCGCGGCGCTGCTCGAAGACCGCAGAATCGAGCCGGCGTTGCCGCCCACGAGCCCGCCGGCGATCGAAAAGTCGAGCGAAGCGAAAGCGTTAGGTCCGCCGCTCACAACCGTGCCGGATGTGTTCACGCGCAAGACCGTTCCGTTGTTCATACCGGCGAGCAAGCCCATGTAGACGCTAGCCATCGGGTTGCTAGCCACGTTCGCCGTACCTGAAATGTCGAGGTTGCGCACGACGCCCTGGGTGCCGATTACGCCGAACAGGCCCATCACCTGCAGATACGGCGAAGCCACCAACGGTGCGAGCGTCAGCGAACTAATCGTATTGCCTTGTCCGTCGAACTGCCCCGTGAACGGTGTGCCGACGTTGCCGATCGGAACGAAGGCGCTGTTGCTGGTCGCGCTAGCATCAATGTTCTTGCCGAGCGCGTAATTACCAGTGAGATCGTTGGCGACGTTAGTCAGATCGACCAGCGAGTTCACGAGCTTATATGCGGTGATTTGCGTGACCAGCCCACTGAATGCGGCGGGCACCCACGCCGCGTTGCTCAGTTGCGTACCGGCAACGTACGTGCCGTTCATGTCGTGCAAAGCGCTCAGCGTGCCGGTGCTGTTCGACCAGTCCAATACGCCGTAATTGGCGACGCTGCCGCCGTTGTCCCTGCCGCTTGCGTCGGCGCGCAGGGTCAGATTGCCCGCACCGTTGTTCGCAATCGTCGCGCCGCTCCCGACCGACACGTCCCGGTACGCGGCGACCGTCAGCGAAGCCGGCCCCCGCCAGCGCAGGTTCGATGCGACGTCGAGATCGCCGGTCGCGCCCATCGCACCGGTCGTGGCGACATTGACGGAAGTGCCCGAATTCAGGCTGCGGCGCAGTGCGCGTGCAGCGGAATCGTCGATCGTCAGCGCTGGCGTCGAGAGATTCCATTGGCCCGCGTGGACGGCTGCTTTTGCGCCGAATGAGAGGTGCGCTGCATCCGTATCGACCGTCCCACCGCTGCCGTCCGCGTTGCTCGCGGTGACGACGCCCGACTGCTCGACACGGCCGCCGTCCGCAACGAGCCATACGTGTCCGTCGCGGCTCGCCGTGCCGGTTGCGCGGAGGCGAGACCCGCCTCCCGCGAGCGCATACACGTTGCCATCGGCGCCCTGCAGGCTGATCTGCGCGGCTGCGATGCGTCCCCGGTTGACGATCGCGCCATCACTGCCCGTTTGCACGAAAATCTGCCTGCTGCCGGCCGAGTCCTGCAACAGCACCTGTTCGCCTGCGGCCAGCTCGGCCGTGCCGCCAGGCGCCTGGATGGTGCCCGCGTTGACGACCGCTTGCCGCGCGATCAGGAACACATCGCCGCCGCTCGAACTGATTTTGCCGAGATTGACCACGCTCGCGTTTGACTCGCCCGACAGCGTCAGAGGGTCACCCATGATGAAAGCGCTGTTGCCGGCATCGAGCGTAGAGGCGACGAACCGTCCGCCCGTTGTCACGACGCCCGCGGGCCCGACGACGATGCCCTGCGGATTGATCAGATACAGGCTGCCCGTTGCACTCAGTCTGCCAAGGATGGCTGACGGCGAGCCGCCCGTGACCCGATTCAAGGTCGCGCCCGATCCGTTGTCGAACGTCACGATGTTGTTGCGGCCAATCGAGAAGCTGTTCCAGTCGATCACACCGCGCGTCGAGCCTGGTTGGGTGACCATCAGCGTATTGCCCTGACTGGTTATCTTGCCGGCGCCGGCCGCGTAACTGCCGCCCTGCGGCAGGACGCCCGCTGCAAGCACAGCAGGGGTCAGCGACGGTCCGGCGAGAAAGATGCCCACAGCGAGCCGGACGGGTGCGCTCAACGGCCGCCGTTGCGGCGCGCGTCGCGCGGGCCCGGGTGACGTTGGATGCGACATATATCCTCCTTCCACTTGCGGTACGAACTGGCCGCGAACGAGCCGCGGGCCGACTGCACCAGCGTTAGTCGCGGTGTCTGAAGAATAGCCGTTGCCGCCGCGGATGCATGCCTATACTTCAGCGTTTTGCGGCTAGTGCACGCGCCTGTTGGCCGCTCGTCGGAGAGCTCACTCATCATCCGCTTAAGAAATGTGACAGCGCCCCGCATTGCCTGCGGGGTAGAACGTCAGGTTGGCAACGTCGATAGCCGAGGCGATGCAATGCTATTCGTCGGCCGAAAGCCTCTGTCACAATACCGCTTGACCGGAACCGGTCCCGCCTTCACCGACACCCCGCCATCTGCGAATCTGGGCATGATCGAAAGGTATTCAGGCGCAATTGACCGACCAGGCGACCGTCACGGCGCGTGCAGTGTGCAGACCGCGCGGCACCAGCTATCCGCCATCAATCCGTCCCGCCGATGGAGCGACGCGTTCAACCGCATCCGTTGCCTGGTCATTGCGTCGTGTCTCCTGGCCGTTGTGCCGAGCTCACCTGCAAACGCGCAGGCATGGCGCGATCTTGCGCCGCAACCCGCACCGCAGTCTCCGCGGCCCGCGCCGCCGCCAGTGCCGTCCGACAACGCAGCCGACGCCGAACGGATAGCCGTCAAGCAGCTTGCCGGACTGGTGTTCCAAATCGCTGGATCGTCCGCAACGGCGTCCCCCACCCCGCAGCAACGTATCGTTGCGCAGGGACTGCCCGTGCTCGATGCCAGCTTCCTTGACAGGTTCGCCGCCGATCTCGACCGGCCCCTGACTTTCGGACGGCTGGCGGAAATACGTCGCGCTGTGATCGATCGCTATCGGGCCGCGGGAATGCCGCTGGTCGATGTCTATGTGCCGGAGCAGGATGTCAGCGCCGGTGTGGTGCATATCGACGTCGCCGAATTCAGGCTGGGTCAGATTCGCGCGAGCGGCAACCGCCATTTTTCGAGCGCGCTACTGGAGCGCGAAATGCCGCTTCAAGCTGGCGAACCCATCCTGCAACGAGAAGTCTCGTTGGGACTTGCCGTGCTCAACGCGAATCCTTATCGGCGGGTCGATACCGTCTTCGCACCCGCTCAGCAAGCAAACACGACCGACGTCATATTGCAAACCGAAGACCGCGTGCCGTTTCGCGCCAACGCGGGCTACGACAATGCCGGCGTGCCCGAACTCGGCCGCGACCGGTACTTTGCGGGCATAGGCTACGGCAACCTGTTTGGCCTCGATCAGCAGATCGCCTATCAATTCACGGCCAGCAGCGATTTTTTCAGCAGCAATCCGAACAGCGAAGGGGGTGCCAACCGTACGCGCTACACGGCTCACGCGCTGAGCTACTCGGCACCGCTGCCCTGGCTGCACAGTATCGAGCTGTTCGGCGTGTACGCGCAGAGCGCGCCACAGCTACCCGGAACGTTTGGGCAGCGCGGCATCTCCGCGCAATTCAGTTTCCGCTACGACTTGCGTCTGCCGACCCTTGCAGACACCACCCAGCTCATACAGATCGGATACGACTTCAAGCGGAGCAACAACGATCTGGAATTCGGTGGCTTTCAGGTTTTTAACTCGAATACTCACATCCACCAGTTTCTGTTGACCTACGACTTCAGCAAGCCGACAGAGGCGGGGACGGCGCACGCTTCAGCAACACTGGTCGCAAGTCCGGGCAGGCTGGATGGCAACAACAATGACGCGGCGTTCAACGCCGCGCGGCAGGGCGCGACGCCCCGCTACGTGTACATGCAACTGGCGGCGGCACGTGCATTCGCGCTGGGCGCTGGCTTCGTGCTGACGGCCAATGCAACGTTTCAGTGGACTCCGGATACGTTGCTGCCGAGCGAAGAACTGGGGCTCGGCGGAGAGTCCAGCGTACGGGGTTACGACCCGTACGTCGTGCTCGGCGATCGAGGCTGGAACGCACAGACCGAGTTGCGCACACCTGCGGTGCAGTTCGGCGCAAGCAATGCGGTCGTGCAACCGTTCATCTTTTTCGATGCCGGGCATGTATGGACTCGCATCGACCAGCCAGCGGAAAACAATCCGGGGCTGCTCGCGGGTATCGGCGCCGGAATACGCTTTCAGTGGTCGCGATTCGTCGAATTCCGCTGCACGTATGGCGCGCCTCTACGTGCGCTTACACCGAATGGTTCGAAGGCGCCGACTGTGCTTTTATATGTGTCGATCGGAACATGAGCAGGTGCGGCGCTGCCGTCGTTGCTGTCGTTGCCGTCGTCCGGTTGTCTCCTGCATATGTTTCCCGTTCGCCCACCACCCCATGTGAAGAACACAACCGATAGCGGGAATCCGTGCGGCTAGCGCAGGTTGGTGCGGGCCAGTTCGACGATCTCGTCGCCGCGTCCATTGAGAATGGCGCGCATCATGTAAAGACTAAAGCCCTTGGCCTGGGCGAACTCGATCGTGGGCGGCATCGCGAGTTCGTGTTTCGACGTGACCACGTCCACGAGCGCCGGCCCCGGATGGTCGAACGCCTGTTTCAGCGCGCCCGCGACGTCCTCCGACTCTTCGACGCGAATGCTGAAAATGCCGGCGCCTTTCGCGATGGCCGCAAAGTCGGTTTTGCTCAGATCGACATTGGTATCAAGGTAACCCGCTGCCTTTAATTCCATCGAGACGAAACCCAGCAGGCTGTTGTTGAACACCACTACCTTGATCGGCAAATCGAGCTGCCGTGCGGTGAGCAAGTCGCCGAGCAGCATCGACAAGCCGCCGTCGCCCGATAGCGACACGACCTGCCGCCCCGGATGCGCGCCCTGTGCACCCAGCGCCTGCGGCATCGCGTTGGCCATCGAGCCGTGATTGAACGAGCCGTGCAGCTGCCGCTTGCCGTTCATTGTCAGATAGCGCGCGGCCCAGACGGTGGGCGTACCGACGTCGGCGGTGAAAATCGCGTCGTCGGTGGCGGCTTGGTCGATCATCTTCGCCAGATACTGCGGATGGATCGGGCGGCCCTGACCGGCCGGTGTCGCCAGGTCGTCCAGGCCCTTGCGGGCGGACGCATAGTGCCTGCGCGCGTTGGCTATGAAACTGCGGTTCGTCTTGCGTTGCAGCTTCGGCAGCGTCGCAGTGATCGTTTCCTTCACCGTGCCGACGAGCCCGAGCGACAGAGGCGCGCGATGACCGAGTTGCGAGCCCTTCCAGTCGATCTGGATGATCTTCGCGTCGGCCGGATAGAACGGGCGATAGGGGAAGTCGCAGCCGAGCAACAGCAGGGTGTCGCAGGACATCATCGCGTGATAACCCGAGCTAAAGCCGATCAGCCCCGTCATGCCGACGTCGTGAGGATTGTCGTACTCGATGAACTGCTTGCCGCGCAGCGCGTGGACCACCGGTGCGCCGAGCGTATCGGCAAGCGCCACCACTTCGTCGTGTGCTCCTTGCGTGCCGCTGCCGCACATGATCGTGACCGCGTCAGAGCCGTTCAGCAGTGCGGCGAGGCGATCGAGATCCGCCTCGGCAGGAAGCATCCGCGGCGGCGCGCTTTCCGTCCAGTACGGTGTTTCGGCGGGGCCTTCGCTTAGCGCCACATCGCCCGGCAACACGATCACCGCCACGCCGCGCTCCTCGACAGCGGTGCGCATCGCCCGCGCCAGCACGCGCGCAAACTGCGTTGGGCGAGATACCACCTCCACGTAATAGCTGCATTCCTTGAACAGCTCCTGAGGGTGCGTTTCCTGAAAGTAACCGAGACCGATTTCAGTCGACGGAATGTGCGCGGCGATGGCCAGCACCGGCTGGTGATTGCGATGACAATCGAAGAGACCGTTGATCAGATGCAGATTGCCGGGACCGCAACTGCCCGCGCACACCGCGAGACGCCCTGTCGAGGCCGCGTCGGCCCCGGCGGCAAAGGCGGCCGCTTCCTCGTGCCGGGTGTGCATCCAGCGGATCGAGCCGAGCTGATCGAGGCTGTAGGCCAGCCCGTTCAAACTGTCGCCCGTCACGCCCCAGATCCGTTCGACACCCGCGGCGGCGAGTGTAGCGGCGAGATAGGCGGCAATGGTAGTGCTGGCCATGCTTGACTCCTTCACGGTAGGGGCTCGACCGGGCGTTGAACCACGACCACGGCCGCGACGCCAGCATAGACAGCGGCACCAGGATCCTGCCCGGCGCTGCTATGCCACGCCTGTCAAGCTACCAGAGCGGCGAAAAAAATGCTGAACTGCCGCCCTGAAATATCTGCATGGAGCCGACTGAAAGCAATCTGCAATTGCGCGCTACGCGTTGCGTCGGCGGCGACATCTCGCCACGGCTCGCCCATCGACCCGAGGTGGCGATTGTGCAGAAGAGCTTCATGCATCTTCACCGCGCCGGCGCAAGGCGCGCAATCATCCGGTCAGCCATCGCGCGGTCGATGACTTCGAATGAGCGGCTCACGCGCTCATAGGCATACATGTCGCCAGTCGCAATGTCGAACCACCAGCCGCTCAGCACCAGTGCGCCCGCAGTGACTTGCTGGTGAACGATCGGGTAGGTCATCAGATGCTCGAGCTGCACGAGTACGTTGAGTTGCGACAATTGATCGTGCGGTTTCAGCCTGCCGTCGAGCGGGCCTTCGTGTTCGAGGCGAAACGCTGCGTTATTGGCGTGGTACAGCCATTTGTCGAGATTCGGCGTTTTCAGCTCGGCGCTGCGTGCAAACACGGCTTTCATCGCGCCGCACTCGGAATGCCCGCACACGACAATATTCGCGACTTTCAACACCAGCACTGCGTACTCGATTGCGCTTGCTTCGGAAACGTCGCCGGTAGAGACCCCCTCCGCCGTCGCTGGCGGTATCAGGTTGCCGACGTTGCGCATCGTGAACAGATCGCCCGGATGGGTCGACGCAAGCAGGTCCGGCACGACCCGGCTGTCCGAGCAGGTGATGAAGAGCGCATCGGGCGTCTGCGCGAGCGCCAATCTGCTGAACTGCTGCGCGTATTGCGGCAGCATGTTCTCGCGGAATTCAACAATGCCCATGATCAGTTTGTCCACGAGTCGGCTCCGAAAGGGCTAATCGTTCGCTATCGAGCCTGCCGAACCGCCCAGCCCTTGCGAGTCGGGGATGCGGGCCAACGCGAGGTCTTCGGGAAACGGATGCGTCGTGGCGATCGCACGATCGAGCAGTGCCAGCTCGACGCGCAACGCGTCATGACGATGTTCCGGAAGGCTTTGGACGAGATTCTCAACGGCCGCGCGAAGACGTCGCGCGATCTGAATGCTGCCCGCGCCGTACTGTCGTATCTCGCGAAAACTGATATGCACGAAGTCTTCCCAATTGGGCGTCCGCAAGATCACGCGCACCCGCCCCGACCGATCCACAATCTCTTCGATGTGCAAAGACCGCTTGCCCACCACGCGCAGGAGCCGGTGCACCTGGTCGATCGCAAGCACGGCCGTGGTTGGATCGTTGATCGCCGCCGACAGCGCTTTCACCGCGATATCGACCAGGATGCGAAACGCGAACATCGGGTCCTGCTCCATTGTGCGTTCCGTCCCGAAAGCGACCAGGGTTCGGAGTCTTCTCTCATCGATTGCGCCGGAATTTCCGTACAAATGGAACAGGGGTTCGTCCACCGCGACGAAATCACCTACTTGCGGTACGAATTCGATGATTGCGTCGGTGCGCCGCGCCTTGGCCACCAGCCTTTCCAGATTCACGGCCAGGACGATGCCGGACTTGCCGCGGTGGCAAACAATGCGATCGGGTATGCGTCGCTGTTCGTCGCGTTCCGGCGGGGAAGTTGTACCCGTAGTCGGAGCGGGATAGACGCTCTGTATGACCGCCATCCCGTGCTTCCCGACGCGTGCTACGAGGCTTACCGGACGCAGAGATTTCGCGGCGTAGTCAATCAGGAAAAGGAACGCGACGACGGAGGCGAATCCGAATAGCGCTGCAAGGAATACCTGAAGCTGATGTACTTCATTCTCACCCATCCAGCTCAGCGTTCTGACCGCGAACAGCATCGTGAAAACGAACAATCCCGAGATGCTACGGATGACGTTATCGCGCAGCAGTGTCGTCGCGATGATCCGCGGAGTGTATTGCCCGCCAGCGACCTGGATCGCGACGAGCAATGAACCGAACGTAAACACCAGAAACCCCAGGTCTGCGGAAACGATGTCATCAAGCAACGACCGCGCGCCAGTCATGGACAGCCCGAGAAAACCGGTTTTCGGATCGAGGAGCCCTTGCCTGATCATCCACCTTCCCAGCATTTCGGTCAGAGGTTTTACCACGGCATAGATCGCGACTGCGATCAGCGGCACCGCCCACAGCGAAGATTTCAGGTAGCTCTTCAAGCTGTACCAGCGATTCCAGTCCATGTTTTCTCTCTACCATCCATGTTGCAGCACGAGACCCACCTCCTTGCGGTCCGCCGGGTAGCAAGGGTGGGCCTCCCGACCGGATGCGCGCACAGCTGCGGTCCAGCACCGCCAGCAGATAGTCGCTCCACCGTTCCAGCACTGTCTGATTGCAGAGATTGAGGCGGGATTGCTTTGCAAACGAAGCCACCCGTCATGGGAAATTGTGCTGGCTGGACGAGGCGACGGACACGCGGAGGTTTCCGAAACAAATAAGACACCTGAACTTCCGGCCGGTCAATGAGACTTTGGTCCAACGGGTCAGGCGCGCCTATTTCGCGGATGGCGAAGGCTGACGGCGTCCCGACGCGAGCAGGGGAGCCACGCTGACCGCGGTGCCGCAACAGGACCTCGGGTCGACCCCAAGAATTTCGCTTGGCACGAACGGCTTTGTCGAAACCGCCAATAACAGATATTGGCAGCCACTCGCCAGCGACATGATGGGCGTTGCGCTTCGCAATGGATCGATTGCGGCGTCAGTAAAGACGGTACGTTTTCCGCCGCTGAACGAATACCCTGCCCGCGCGAGCCAGATTCACGCCTGGGCCTGAAAAACCAGATTGAACGGCGTTTGGGTTGCGCGCCTGAAGCGCGTGAAGCCGCCAGCGGTCACCACTTCCCTGAGCCGTGCTTCGCCCGCCTGCGCGCCGAGCGCTCGTCGGCCTTCCTGCGACAGCGATGCGCCCGTGCGGAAAGCAGCGTGCTGACGCTATTCGCAGATACCCATGAATATCGGACAAAAGGCAGGCGCATTAAGAATCACGCAGTACGCATGATCGACGATCGCGCGTTATCGAATCACTGCGAAGGCCCCCGCGTCGGCCAGGTGGCGACAACCGACGTCCGCCACCTCATCGCAATGCGTTGCGTTTATCGGTAATCATCTGACGCAAGAAAACTAGCGAGTGCCAAAAAACGCCGTTGCATCGAAGCGTTCGTTCGTGTACAGGTTGACGTTCCGGTTCCGCCTGACCGCGTTGAGAGGCACCATGCACCGATTGCAAGCATTGGCCGATAGCACTAGCGCGTGGCCTCAACGCGCGCTGATCGCGCTTTTCGCCGCGGTCTGTCTTTCCTGTGGGGGTGGTGGCGGCGGTGGCGGTGGTGGTGGCGCCACGGGCGAGGCCGTCGCGGGCGGGGGAGCGGGCTCCGACGGAACATCGGCGAGTGGTTCTGGCGCATCATCGACCAGTGGTTCCGGTTCCGGCGCATCATCGGGGAGTACTTCCGGCACATCGTCGGGGACTAGTTCTGGAGGAACGTCTGATGGCGCGGCACCGATTCCGTGGATCGGTACGTGGGCTGTCGCACCATCAGTCGCTACTGCGCCGGGCTTCAAGAACCAGACCGTGCGCCAGATCGTGCACACCAGCATTGGCGGGTCTGCCGTGCGTGTGCAGTTGTCGAACCTGTACGGGAGCGAGCCACTCGTGATCGGCAACGTCCACGTTGCCCTGCGCGACCGCGGTGCCATGACGGTCGCGAGCAGCACCAGAATGGTCACGTTTGGAGGCCAACAGAGTGTGACGCTGCCCGCGGGTACGTCGATCGCAAGCGACCCGGTTCCCTTCGACGCGCAGCCACTCGCGGATATCGCCGTCAGCGTGTATCTGCCAGGCACGACCCCACCGCAGCCGACGGGGCACGATGGCTCGCTACAGGACGTCTATGTTGCGCCGGGCAACATCGGCGCCGATCCGAGCTTCACCGGCTTCAGCACTAACCCTGCCGGTCAGGCTTATTATTTTTTGACGAACGTCGATGTCCAGAATGCGCACGCAACGGGGGCGGTGGTGGCATTCGGCGCGTCGATCACTGAAGGAGCGGCATCCACGAGCAACGCAAATCGCCGCTGGACGAACGATCTTTCCGTGCGCCTGTTCAACGCTGGGATGGTAGTCGGTGTACTGAACGAAGGAATCAGTGGCAACAACTTTTTCACCGATGGCGCGGGCCAGGCGGGCCTCAATCGCTTCGCTCGCGACGCGTTGGCGCAGCCGGGAGTGAAGTGGATTATCGTCTCCGACGATGCCGTGAACAACCTCAACACCAACACACCATCCAGCGCGCAGGATTTGATCGGCGCGTTTCAACAGTTGATCGCCCGCGCACATGGGGCCCACGTCAAGATTGTCTGCTCCACGCTGACACCGTTTCGCGGCACGCCGTACTGGACATCCGCGATCGAAACGACACGCGAACAGGTCAACGCGTTTGTGCTGAGCCCGTCGAGCGGGTGCGATGCCGTGCTGGACCAGGCACGAGCCGTGAGCGATCCCGCTAACCCAGCCTCCTTCCTGCCGGCTTTTAACAGTGGCGATAACCTTCATCCGAACGACGCTGGCATGCAGGCGATCGCCAACGCATTGGACCTTAATAGCCTGAAGTGATGGCGTCGTCCTGGGCTTCTGAACCTGCGTGCGCACGTTCATAACCGGTGCCGGTTTACGCTCCTTCTACGGGCGGCTGCTGTGACATTGAAGCGAAACGATCATGTACAGCTGCGGCGCGTTGCAATGGCGGCTGGCAAAAGCGTCTCCGATAGTCAGAAGGTGTTAGGCCCATGATCTTGCGGAACACGCGACGAAACCCCGCGACGTCGCCATAGCCCAGACTCCACGAGATCTCTTCAATGGTAGCCTGGGAAAACTCCAACATTTCGCGTGCACGAGTAATCCGAAGCCGCTGCTGATACTCGCTTGGCTTGATGCCGGTGGCCGCAACGAAACGACGCAAAAAGGTCCGCTGTTCAAGGTCTGCGCGCCCGGCAAGATCAGCGACGCTGACGGGCCGCTCGCGTTGCGTGAAAAGCCATAGCTGGGCCTTCAATATCGCTTTGTCTCCGTGCTTCGTTTTCGGATCGAATTCGCTATAGAAGCGCTGCTCGCGTCCGGGAGGATCAACGAGCATAAAACGCGCTGTTTCAAGCATCACCGCGCTGCCCAGAAATCGCTCGGTGAGCCTGAGCCCGAGGTCCGCCCACGCGAGCACTCCCCCGGCCGTGACGACATCGCCATAGTCAATGACCATGTGATCGGTTTCCGTTAGCACGTCGGGAAACTGCTCCGCGAATACTTGATGGAATGACCAGTGGGTCGTCGCCTGCTGGCCGGCGAGAAGCCCCGTTCTTGCGAGGATAAAGACGCCACCGCACACAGCGGCGAGGACCACGCCTTCGCTGTGTTTTTCACGAAGCCAGTCCAGTAGCGGGCTCGCTTTGTCGGTCCTGTCTGGCGCTTGCACGTTTCCAGGGATCACCAGTAACGACAACCTGTGCGATGAGCCAGGGCAACTGTCGTATTCACACCGTACCTCCGTCGCGGCATGGTCGGCTCGCCAATGCGTAATGCGGACCGCGGACCGCGCAGAGTCACCATGCCGCCTCGCCGCGAACTCGCCCGCATAGCCGAACAGGTCGGTCAGCCCGTAGATACCCGTGTATGAAGTGCCCACATCACAAGCAAGTCCAATCTCGATGTGTGGGACGGAAGCGCGTGCCGTTTTTGCCATGTTTTTTGTCACTTTCGTCCGTTGTGGTGTTGAGGCGCGCCGGATACGCTGCGATGGCAGACTCGATTTCAGGAAGGCGGGCGTGTGCGTCCGGGAGCACGTGCGCCCGGTTCTATTCGATCAGCCGCTGTGTTGCCGATTCTCCAGTCATTGCGGACTTACCGGCTCGCTGAAACAGTGTCTGTGCTCGGAGAACAGTTATTCCTTCGTCAAACCGACCTTTAAAGGATACGAGATGCAAGCGAGTACTGGAAGTTCATACATCACGACCGCAGACGGAACCCAAATCTTCTACAAGGACTGGGGTACAGGCGAACCCTGGTGTTCCATCACGGATGGCCGCTTTCCGCGGACGATTGGGACGCACAGCTGATGTTTTTCCTGCATCACGGATACCGCGTGATCGCCCATGATCGCCGTGGTCACGGACGCTCCACCCAAACCGTGCGCGGCAACGACATGGACACCTATGCAGCCGACGTCGCCGAACTCGTCAAAGCGCTCGATCTCAAGAATGCAGTACACATCGGCCATTCGACAGGTGGCGGCGAAGTGACACGGTATGTCGCCCGGCATGGCACTGGGAACGGACGCGTCGCGAAAGCGGTGCTCATTAGCGCAATTCCGCCATTGTTCATTCAATCGGAAAAGAACCCGGACGGCGTTCCAAGGCAAGTCGTTGACGAGATACGCAACGGCACAGCCAATCATCGGTCGCAGTTTTACCAGGACATTACGATTCCGTTCTACGGTTTCAACCGGCCTGGCGCGACGGTGTCTGAGGGAATTCGCGAGAACTGGTGGCGGCAGGGCATGATGGGTGGCATCAAGGCCCAATACGACTGCATCAAGGTACTGTCTGAAACCGAGTTTTACGACGATCTGGCGATAATCGATGTTCCCGTCCTCGTGATGCATGGCGAGGACGATCAGATCTGCCCTTTCCCCACCACCGGCGCAAAGTCGGTCAAGCTCCTCAAGCACGGGACGCTTAAATCGTATCCAGGGCTGCCGCACGGAATGCCGACCACGCATGCCGAGCAGATAAACGCCGACCTGCTGGCGTTCATCAAATCCTGATTTGTCGTATCCGCAAGCGGATGCCTGAACCATCGTTCAGGCATCCGCCGCATACGAGAGCCAGATGTCGACGCGGGTCGTACGCATCTCGCCCACCATTGTGTGCGCGGCGCCATGGCCTGCCGGCTCCGCGTTGAAACGCATCGACGCGCAGCCGCCGCCCTGAGCGGCGACTCGCGCCGCGCCTATCGCAGTTGCGCCCGCAACGTCTTCGCCGCCGCAACCATATTGGTCAGCGCCGGCACCACCTCCGTCCACTGGCGCGTCTTCAGCCCGCAATCCGGATTGACCCATAGACGCTCGGCCGGAATGCGCTCCGCCGCCTTCTGCATCAGTTGCACGATGTGCGCTTCTGTCGGAATGTTCGGCGAGTGAATGTCATACACGCCCGGGCCGATCTGGTTCGGGTAGTTGAAGTGATCGAACGCATCGAGCAATTCCATATCCGAGCGCGAGGTCTCGATCGTGATCACGTCTGCGTCCATATCGGCGATCGACGCGATGATGTCGTTGAACTCGGAATAGCACATATGGGTGTGGATCTGCGTTTCGTCACCGACGCCGTTCGCGGTGATACGGAACGACTCGACGGCCCAGCGCAGATACTCGTCCCATTGCGCGCGGCGCAGCGGCAGACCTTCGCGCAGCGCGGCCTCGTCGATCTGGATCACGCGCACACCGGCCTTCTCCAAATCCAGCACTTCGTCGCGGATCGCCAGTGCAAGCTGGTAGCACGACACCGAACGTGGCTGGTCGTCACGCACGAACGACCAGTTCAGGATCGTCACCGGGCCAGTCAACATGCCCTTCATCGGCTTGTTCGTCAGCGATTGCGCGTACGTGATCCACTCGAGCGTGATCGCCTTCGGGCGGCTGATGTCGCCGAACAGGACGGGCGGTTTCACGCAGCGCGAGCCGTACGACTGCACCCAGCCGAATTCGCTGAATGCGTAGCCGTCAAGCTGCTCGCCGAAGTATTCGACCATGTCGTTACGTTCCGCTTCGCCATGCACGAGCACGTCGAGGCCGAGCTTTTCCTGCTCGCGCACGCTGCGCTCGATTTCGGCGCGCATCGCGGCGCGGTAACCCGCGTCGTCGAGCGCGCCGCTCCTGAACTGGCTGCGCGCGTCGCGAATCTGCGCGGTCTGCGGGAACGAACCGATCGTCGTAGTCGGATACGCAGGCAGCCTCAGCAATGCGGCCTGTTTCGCCGCGCGCTGCGCATACGCGCTTTGACGATCGCCGAGCCTGGAGTCGATGCGTGCGAGCGCGGCCTTCACCGCCGGGTTGTGCACGCGCGGCGAGTTGCGGCGCGCATGGATCGCGGCAGCATTGGCGGCGAGCGCATCGGCGACCTGGTCGCGGCCCTCGTTCAACGCGGTCGCGAGCAGTTTCAGTTCATCGAGCTTTTGCAGCGCGAAAGCGAGCCACGAGCGGATTTCCGGGTCGAGCTTCTGTTCGCTCGCGAGGTCGACCGGCACGTGCAGCAGCGAGCACGACGGCGCGATCCACAGCCGCTCGCCGAGTTGCCGCGCGAGCGGCGTCAGCCATTCGAGCGTAGCGTTCAGGTCGGTCTTCCAGATGTTGCGGCCGTTGATCGCGCCGACCGACAGCACGCTGTGCGCGGGCAGCTTCTGCGCGGCCAGTGCGACTTCATCGCGTGCATTGATCGCATCGACATGCAGACCATCCACCGGCAAGTTGCAGGCGAGTTCGAGGTTGTCCTTCAACTGGCCGAAGTATGTCGTGAGCAGCAGTTTGACGCCGCGCTCTTCGAAGCCCTCGTACGCGGTCACGAAGGCGTCGCGCCATGCCTGATCGAGTTCGGTCACGAGAACGGGTTCGTCGATCTGCACCCACTCGACGTCCATTACCGTGAAGTAGTCGAGCAATGCGCGATACACCGGCATGATGCGCGGGAGTAGCGCGAGCTTGTCGGAGTCGTCCTTCGCCTTGCCAAGCCACAAATACGAGAGCGGGCCGACGATGACCGGCTTTGCGTTGACGCGCTGCTTGCGCGCCTCGCGCAACTGTTCGAGAAAGCCCGACGTATCGAGGTTGAACTGCGTATCGGCCGTGAATTCGGGGACGATGTAGTGGTAGTTCGTGTCGAACCACTTCGTCATTTCTCCTGCCGCCACGCCGCCGCAGCAAGCGGCGTGCTGTTCCATTGCCTGCGCGGAACGTCCGCGCGCGACGCGGAAGTAGTTATCCAGCTTGTCGCCATGAAAGCCGCGCACGCGTTGCGGCAGGTTGCCGAGCGTAAAGCTCATGTCGAGCACCTGGTCGTAGAACGCGAAATCGCCGACCGGCACGAGATCGAGCCCGTGCTGGTCGTTCCAGTGACGCTCGCGCAATTGCGCGCCCAGTTCCTTCAACGCGTCGCGCGACGATTCGCCTTTCCAGTAGCGTTCCAGACCGAACTTGAGTTCGCGTTTAGCGCCGATGCGCGGGAAGCCGAGATTGTGTGTGGTGACCATATGCGCTGCCGTCCGGTAGAGAAATGCATTCAAACGTAGGAAGTGGCAGCGATGATAAAGCTATCGACAGATGAAATAAAATGGCATTATTTCATTCATCGATTAGTTTTGTTCATCTACCGGGTGAACGCTTTCGGCCTATCTGGGGAATTGTCGCGTCATGCTCGAACGTGTTCATCTGGTCATCGTCCGCGAAGTTGCGCGCCAAGGGTCGCTCACCGCGGCGGCCGGCGCGCTGTTTCTCACGCAATCCGCGTTGAGCCATACGGTCAAGAAGATCGAACAGCAGCTCGGCACCCCGATCTGGGACCGCGACGGCCGCGCGCTGCGGCTCACGCAGGCGGGTCACTATCTGCTGTCGCTCGCCGAACGGCTGCTGCCGCAATTCGAACTCGCCGAAGAGCGCATGAAGCAGTATGCGAACGGCGAGCGCGGCACGCTGCGCATCGGCATGGAATGTCACCCGTGCTATCAGTGGTTGCTGAAGGTGGTGTCGCCGTATCTGGCGCGCTGGCCCGACGTCGACGTCGATGTCAAACAGCGTTTTCAGTTCGGCGGCATCGGCGCGCTGTTCGGCTACGACGTCGATGTGCTGGTGACACCCGATCCGCTGTTGCGCCCCGGCCTGAGTTTCGAGCCGGTGTTCGACTACGAGCAGGTGCTCGTCGTGGCCGAAGATCACCGGCTCGCGAGCGTGCGCTATGTGAAGCCCGAACACCTGGTCGACGAAACGCTGATTACTTACCCAGTGGAAACCGACCGGCTCGATATCTACAACCAGTTTCTGCGGCCGGCGGGTGTCACGCCCCGCCGCCACAAGACGATCGAAACCACCGACATCATGTTGCAGATGGTCGCCAGCCGCCGCGGGGTGGCTGCGCTGCCGAAATGGCTCGCGCACGAATACGCAGACCGGATGCCGCTCGTCAGTGTGAAGCTCGGCAAGCAAGGGATCGCAAAGCAGATCTTTCTTGGCACGCGCGACGCGGATGCGACGCTCGATTACCTGAGTTCCTTCGTCGAATTCGCGCGGCAATCGAACTGGAAGGCGCCGCGCATGCGGCGCTGAACCACGCAAGCGTGCGAGTGATTGGCCGAGCGACAGACGCAGCCGCAGCGCCGCGCGTTGCCGTCTTCGACGCTTATCGATGCAACGCCAATCCCTTCACCGCCTTGTCAACGGCTTTCTTCGGACCATGCAGCGCAAGGCCGACCAGGTTCAGGTTGGCCGCATCCTCGGCACGAAAAACTTCTCGATTCGCCGCATCGTGGCCGGTCGAAAACATCGCGTGCACATAGGGGACCATCGTCAGTTCGCGCGCGAGCGCGTGCCGATGCGCGCCTTGCAGGCCGGGCAAGTCGGCGGCGAACACCATCATCGGCTGGCCGAACATGCGACCGTAGCGATGCCCGGCGGCATCCTCGTAATGCTCGCCCAGCGCATCAGGCGCCTCTGCCGCGACACCGGTCGCGAGAAACGCGACCACATTGAGCTTTTGCCAGACCGCGAGATCGTCACGCACGATCAGCGCCACTTTGGTATCGAACATGATTGCTCCTCGTTGAGCCGGTCATGTTCGGCGAACCGCGGCGTTCAGTCTGGAACGTTTGTGCACATGCGCCGGTAGGCGGCTGGCGTCATCTGGTACGCGCGGCGAAACCAGCGGCCGAGGTGGCTCTGATCCGCGAAACCCACTTCCGCGGCGACCTGCGCCGGCGTGCGGCCGGTCGCGAGCAATCTGCGCGCGGCGCGCAGGCGCAAGCGCACCAGATACGCATGCGGCGACGTGCCGAACGCGCGCTGGAACAGCCGCGTGAGCCGGAAGCGGTCGATGCCGGCGATATCGGCGAGTTCGTCGAGGCCGGGATTGCCGTGCATATGCTCATGCAGCAGATCGCGCACGCGCGCGATCGCGGGCGGCGCGGCGAGGCCGTCGATGACCGGCGCGTCGCGCAACTGGCCGCCGAGTTGCATCAGCAGACGATCGAGCGACTGGTCGCGCGCGAGCCGCCCCTCTTCGCCGTAGATGGCGAAAAACGCCTGCCGGATCGCGTCGATCACGCTGCGATCGTCGATGAGCGTATCGCCGAAAGCCGCCTCGACGCCGCCCAGGCCCGGCAGATCGAGCCGGCGCGCCGCGCGCTCGACCCACGCTTGCGGCAGATACAACATCGCGTAAGTGAAGCCGCCCGGCTCGGGCGCGTGGCCATCATGCAGCGCGCCCGGTTCGATCAGGATCGCGCGGCCCGGCACGCTCGTATGCAGCGAGCGATGGCACTGGAAGCGTTGCACGCCCTGTTCCGTGTAGCCGATCAACATGTCGTCGTGATCGTGCGGATCGTATGCGTGGCCATTGAAATGCGCGCGCAGGCCTTCGATGCCGGTCTCCGGATCGCGCCGGGCCACGAGCCAGTTATCGGGCTGGCCTTCGTGCGTCGTCACGCTCGTCATTACCTGGCTGCCTCCTTTGCATCCATGAGGGAACAGGTGGTCGCAAATCGCGCAAACGTGATGGGCGCGGGTGCGGCGCCGGCGAGCAGTTCAACCGCAGCGCGTGCGCCCAAAGACCGGGGAAATGGGCGCATTATCGCGCCCCGATTGTACGAGTATGCCCGCTCGCAAATGCTCGCACACAAGGCACGGCGGCAACTAATCGCAGCGCGCCCGCATCGGTTTTGGGTCGCGCCTGATTGCAGCTCGTCGCTCTATCGACAACTGTTATCCGACAACCTTTCAGTCGAGGAGGAGGCTCGCCTTTTCCCTGCATTGTCCTCACGCTGCCACTGTCGCCGCATTCGCGGGTTAACACGGTATGTACAACTGTGGTCACCCTGTATAGACTTTGTAAGTCATCATACAACTGTATCGGTCTGTTCTTCGAGCCGGCCGTACCGACGAATTCGCAAAGCTGTCCCGTTGAACTGAACGTGATGGCGCGGCCGAACAATGCCGCACTTTTTCAGGTGTGCAGCGTCCTGGACCCACGCCCCGGCATCTGCCCACGTCAGATGCGCTACTTTCAAAAATGCTCATGATGAAAATGAAATCTGCCTCCTCCGCTGTTCCGATGATCGTCGCGGCCGCGGCGCTGGCGTTCAGCACGATGCCGGCCGAAGCGCGCGTGTTCCGCTGCGCGGATGTACACGGTGACACCTTCCCGACCAACATGGCCGTCAAGCACATGAGCGAGGAAATCAGCAAGGCGACGGACGGCAAGGATTCCGTGAAGGTGTTCGGCAACAGCGCGCTCGGCTCCGAGAACGACACGATCGACCAGGTCCGCATCGGCGCACTCGACATGACCCGCGCAAACGGCGCGGCGTTCAACGAGATCGTGCCGGAATCGATGATTCCATCGCTGCCATTCCTGTTTCGCGATATCGACCATTTCCGCAAGGTGATGTACGGCCCGGAAGGCCAGAAGATTCTCGACGCGTTCGCGGCGAAGGGTATGGTCGCGCTGACGTTTTACGAGAGCGGCGCGCGTTCGATGTACGCGAAAAAGGCGATCAAGTCGCCGGCCGACATGAAGGGCCTGAAGGTCCGCGTGCAACCGTCCGATCTGATGGTCGATGAAATCAGGGCGATGGGCGGCATTCCGACGCCGATGCCGACCGCCGAGGTCTACACCGGTTTGAAGACCGGCCTCGTCGACGGCGCGGAAAACAATATCCCGACGTATGAAGAAGGCAAGCATTACGAAGTCGCGAAGGTCTACTCGGAAACCCAGCATTCGATGACTCCGGAAGTGCTGGTGTTCTCGAAAAAGGTGTGGGATACGCTGAGCCCGCAGGAACAGCAGATCATCAGGAAGGCGGCGGCTGACTCGGTGCCCTACTACCAGAAGCTGTGGACCGCGCGCGAAGCCGATGCGCAGAAGACGGTGACGAACGGCGGCGCAACCATCGTCGACGCGTCGCAAATCGACCGCCCGGCGTTCGTGAAGGTGATGCAGCCGGTGTGGGCGAAGTATGAAAAGACCCCGCAGATGAAGCAGATCGCCGACGAAATCCAGGCAATCAAATAAGCCTGGACATCACGAGCACGCTAGCCGTGCTCGCCGCCCGCCCGGTGCGCGGCTTCCTGCACCCCCCGCACCGCCGCCGCGACGATCAATCCCGTGAATACGACGCCCAGCAGACCAAGCAGGATCGCGTCGATCCGGCCAAACGTCGAGGTGGGCACCACGTCGCCATAGCCGATGGTCAACGCGGTAATCGAGCAGAAGTAGACGGTTTCGCCGAACGGCGAAGGCGTCCGGTTGGCTGTCTCGACCGCACCGCCCCAGTAGTACATGCCGAGTGTCAGCGCAATAAACAGCAGCAGTAGACCAGCCAGGATCGCGCGCAGATGCCACAGGGTCCAGCCGATTTCCGACAGAATGTCGCGTGCCCGCAGGCGCACGAGCGTGTCGCGTGTCGTATTTCTCATGACGGGCTCCGGTGCTTCCTGTTGGTCCTGCTTGCCCTGCCGGCGCGGCATGGCTGATTCCGGCAAGCCATCGTCAGCACAGACTCGGTCCGCGATCGGCATCGTGATGGCATCGGCGCCAGGTCATCCGTCGCGGCGGCGTTGCTCGAAAATGAGCAGCGTCAGACACGCATAGGCCGTCACCGCCAGAAACAGTCCCATACGCACCGCGAACGCGGCATAGACATCCTTGCCGGCCGCGCTGTCCTGCACCGACTGTCCGAGCAGAATGATCATCGTGACTAGGCTGTTCAGCCAGAAGCCCGGCGAGTAACGCGTCGGGCTGAGGCCATGAAGCTTGCGTCCCACCAGCAATCCGCACAGCAGCATCCACAGAAAAAACATCCATAGGTGCACAAAGAGCCGCAGCGCGAACCAGAAGCCGATCGCGAGCAGGCCGCCGAACAGCGTCGAGCCAATCAGCTCGCGCGCCGCGCCGCGTGCCGTCGTCGTGCAGCTTTGCCGGCCGAGGCTCACCGACTTCATGATGATCGGCATATAGCTTGCCGGATCGGTCATCGCAAGCAGATACGCGGGCAGCACCACGAGCGCCGCGCGCAGCGCGATCCGCGCCGCCTGATGGTCAGGCATGACCCGCGCGGCAGGCCGTGGCCGCGCGCTCGCGGATTCCGGCAGCAGCCAGTGCACCCATGCGGAGACCAGCACCGCGAGTACGAGCCCCTTCACCAACGCGCCGACGACAGTCACCGCCAGCTGGAAGTCGGCCGTGCCGGCCGCCGAGATCATCGTCAGTCCGGCGACCAGGAAGGTCGCGACCAGATTATTGCCGCCGCGCAATCCATAGCGAAACGCGACGAACAGCATGAGGCCGATGATCATCACGCCCGCCCACGCGTAATGGCGTAGCAACGGCACCAGCAGCAGGCCGCTGCCGGTGGTCAGCGCCACGACGAGCGCGAGCATCGCGCTGGCCTTCAACGACAGTGGACGGCTGTGCGTGGCGAGCAGAAAGACCGCGAACACCGGCGCGATGACGGGGATCGACAGGTCGAGCGCAAAACTGATCGCGGCGCACAGCGCGACGCCAAGGGCCATCCGTAACGCGCGTCGACCGGGTCGTTGCAGACGGGTGTCCATGGACGCGCTTCAATAAAGGTACGAAATCCAACTCATCGCGCGCAGAAACACGCGACCCAGCGGATTGAGCGGATTGCCGGGACTCGGAAACGCCATCACCTCGGCCTGTCCACCCACGCGCATGTTGCGCAGCCGCGCGCGCTCAGCCGGCTCGAACTCGACGATCACCGGAAAGCGCTGCGCCGGACGCAGCCAGTCGCGGCTGTTCTGGACCGTCGGCAGACCGCCCGGCGGCGCGCCCTGCCCGACACTCACGCCATAGCCGATACTGCGCACGCGCGCTTCGAACACTTCGCCCGGCAACGCATCCAGCGCGACCGCCACAGGTGTGCCGGGCGCGAGGCGGCCGAGGTTGTTCTCGGTCATGTCCGCGCTGATCCACACGTCGCGGATCGCGATCAGCGTCATCACCGGGTTGCCCGCCGCGGCGAACTGGCCCACTTCGGTGCGCAGATCGGTGATGACGCCGGCCGAGCGCGCCCTTATCCGCGTATTGGCCAGATCGAGCTGCGCCTTTTCCAATGCGGCGGCGGCGCTGCGCAACTGCGCGTTTTCCGCTTCGCCGCCGCCCTGCTGTTCGCGGGCGCGTTCCACTTCGGCGCGCGCCGCGGCTACCTGGCTTTGCGCCTGCTCGTGCGTCGCGCGGGCCACCTCAAGACGCCGCAACGACACAGTGCCCTCGTCTTCGCGATACAGCCTTTCGAGCCGTTCGCTGTCCTGGCGCGCCTTGACCTCGTTTGCAATCGCCGTGCGCAATGACGCGCGCGCCGAATCGATCCCGGCCGTGCTCGCGCCGAGCTGGCGGCGGGTCGACTCGAGATCGGCCCGCGCTCGCTCGGCGGCGATGCGGTATTGCTCGCCATCGACTTCGAACAGCAAGTCGCCCGCGTTGACCTCCTGATTGTTATGCACGAGTACGCGTGTCACCCGGCCCGATACCTCGGCGGCCACGGCCACCACATAGGCCTGTACGCGCGCCTGCTGGGTGTACGGCGTAAAGCGGTCGGCGAGCAGATACCAGATCAGGCTGACGGCAATCAGGCCCACTATCCACTTGACCGCGCGGCCCGAAGGATCGGCAGCCGCTGACGCTACCGGCGTGGCGGACGGTGTTGCCGTGGATGATTCCGGTGTCTCGCTCATCGGGACGCACCTTCGGATGGCGCGGCGGCGGTCCGTGGCGTGCTCGCGTCGTTCAGCAGATCGCCCCAGTCGGTGCGTTGCTCCATCTGCCGGCGCGTCGCCGCATCGACGAGCGGCTGCGGCGTGTACCAGCCGCCGCCCAGCGCCATGTACAGCCCGATCAGGCTGCCCACCGCGTTGCCGCGATTGACGACGTACGCGTCCTGCTGCGCGAACAGCGCGCGTTGCG
>NZ_DASXHN010000022.1:0-26118 GCF_036488505.1 Paraburkholderia sp.
CGACACCAACACCGACACCAACACCGACACCAACACCGACACCAACACCAACACCAACACCGACACCAACGCCAACGCCAACGCCAACGCCAACGCCAACGCCAACGCCAACGCCAACGCCAACGCCAACGCCAACGCCAACGCCAACGCCAACACCGACGCCGACGCCAACACCGACGCCGACGCCAATACCGTCGATGCCGCCGTCGTTCATCGAGTTGTAACAAGTCTTCCGCAACGCCGTACAGCGGCCGGGCGCGCCAGCGTACGGCCCGGTATTCACGAGGAGACCATTCCTTATGTTTTCTGCCGCCCGCAAAGGGGACGCAATCGGACATGGCGGTGCGATCGTCACTGGTTCGCCGTCAGTGACGATCAATGGAATACCCGCCGCATTGACCGGCATCAGCTCGGCATCGTGCACGCTGCATCCGTCCGCACAAGCCGTAGTTGCCGGTTCGGCGTCGGTATTCATCAACAACGTACCAGCAGCTCTTGTAGGCGGGACCGCTTCGTGCGGCGCGCCAATCACCACCGGTTCGCCGGACGTGCTGATCGGTTCCTGACGGGAAGGATCACGGATTGAAAACTGGTATTGCCGGGATAGGGGCCGAGTTGGTCAGCTTGCCAGGCGTCGTATTGCCATCGGCGCGCGGCGGCGAAGCGGTCGACCGTTGCGAGCAGCTCGGTGACGTGGTCGACCGATATCGCGTGCGCCGCGCGTTGTCGGGTGTCTTGTGCCGTTCAGTCGATGTGACTTCCGGCAGCAAGGTCTGTCTGCCCGCCGACGAAATCGACTTCACGCTTCGCGGCCGTCTCGCGTTCGATTGGTCCCGTCACTATTCGAGCGCTCGCGCATCGGTCGGGCTGCTGGGCGTCGGCTGGCGCACCCGCTGGGAAGTCACGCTGCACCAAGTGGGCAGCGAACTGATATATGCCGACGAATATGGCAGCACGGTCAGCGTGCCGTTTCCCGAACGTGGCACCCAGACCATCGCACCATCTGCGCAACTACACTTCGCTCATTTGCCTGACGGCCGCATCGTCGTCGCCGACTTGACGCCGCATTACCGGGTTTTCGGTGACTTCAACGAAAGCGGGACTGCGCGGCTCCAGTACATCGAGGATCTGCACCGGCAGCGAGTCGGATGTATATGGGATCGCAAAGGGCGTCTGTTGCGTATGCGCGATACGGCCGGCCAGGAGTTGCGGATGCACTATGAGACCGCAACGGGCACCCACCTCACCGCTATCGAGTGCGTCGGTGATGGGCCGGGCGGCGTGCTTGTCCAATATGGCTACAGTCCGAACGGTGAACTCACGGAAGTGCGCAATCGCATCGGTGCAATCGTTCGCCGCTTTGCCTGGCAGGGCGGCCGGATCGTGGAGGAGACCAGCGCTCTGGGCATGATCACGCGCTACGCATGGCGGACGATCGGGGGCATCGCGCGCGTGGTTGAGCGCACCACCTCCGAGGGCGCACGTGACCGGTTCACCTATGACGTCGATAGGAAGGTCACGCAGGCGATCGACGTATTCGGCCATTCCGCTGGCTGGCAGTACAACGAATACGGCCAGGTGCGATCGCATACGGACTTCGACGGACGACGCTATCGCTTCGACTATCGGGATGGCGGTGCACCGACAACTCTGCGGCTGCCTGGCGAGCGCGTGGTCCAGCTTGAATACGATTGGCTCGGACGCGTCGCGCGGGAAATCGATCCGCTTGGCAACGCCCGGATTACAGAGTACGCATTCGCGTCGCGCGAGCCGGTATCGGTGATGACCAGTGACGGCCGCATATGGATGTGGGCGCGCAACAGTCGTCTGCAACCTTTGCACTATCAGATGCCGGGCGGTGCAATGACGCGCTTCGAGTACGACGCCAATGGTTTCGTGGCTCGCTCGAGCAATGCGCTCGGTGTCGCGACCACATGCGTCCACGACAGGTGGGGCCAATTGATCCAACGCACCGAGGCCGATGGCGGTGCGACGCACTACGAACGCGACGCCAGCGGCCGCGTCGTGCGTATGACCGACGCGCTCGGCGCCGTCACGCTTATCGAGCGCGACAGGCTTGGTCGACCGGTCAGCGTGACGCGTCCGGACGGGCAGGTGGAACGGCATGTGTGGAACGCCGCCGGTCAACGGATTTCATTTGTCGGGAGCAGCGGCCAAAGCCGGCATTGGTATCGCGACCGGCGGGGCAACGTGCTGCGCGCGGTCGACGAGGAAGGCCATGTCATCGCGCGGCAATACGATGCGCATGGCCGTCCATTGCGGATCGAAAGTGGCAACGGCGCCGTCCAGACGCTCGAATGGGGCGCGCGACACTGCCTGTCGATCACCGACGCGGACGGTGTCGTGCGCGAGTTCAACCATACGGATGCCGGCCAGATTTTCAGGGTGACGACAAAAGCCGGTGCGCAAGCGCGTAGTGAGACCTTTGCTTATGACGCGGCGGGACGGCTTGTCGAGCGGGAAACGCAGCATAACCGCTACGTGTATCGCTATTGCTCTCGCGGAGGTCTCGAAGCAATTAGCCGCACGCCAACCGGCGATGGGGAGCTGATCGGCATCGGTGCCGATGAAATCCGCTTCGAGTACGACGCGGGCGGCCGTCTGATCGCGGAGCAAGGAGCGAACGGCGAACTGCGTTACACGTACGACGCCATCGGCGGTCTTGTCGCGATGCTGTTGCCGCAGGGGCAGGAACTACGGACCCGCCGCCTGGAGACCGGTGAGACCGCGGTCGTCGAATTCGACGAGCGCGAGATTGCGCGGTTCGGGTATGACCTGATGCGGCGTCTGGTTACATGCACGCAGGGTCGCCTGCAAACGCAAGTCGGCTATTCGCCGCTCGGCTGGCCCGAGCGGTGGCGCGCGACGATGCGCGGCGAGCCAGACGCGTCGGCGCCGCCGCCTGAGGGCGATATGCACCTGTGGCGCGAAGTGGACTATAGCCCTGGTGACTTGCTGATCAAAACCTCCGGATCCGTTGAAGAGCACGCCTGGTACGACTACGACCGGCGCGGTTGCCTGCTGCGGCGCGTGTCGGATCACGTGGGTATCGAATACTTCACATGGGACGCCGCGAGCAATCTGCTCGATACGCCCGGTGGGAACTGGTTTCCTGCCATCTACGCGGATCATCGGATCCCGGAGTGCCGCGGCTATCGCTATCAATACGACGAGTACGGTCAACTGGTGCACAGGACCGGTCGCGATCACGCGCTGTCGCTCGAATGGGATGCGGAAGGTCGGGTAATCGCCGCACATCGCAGGGGGCTCACTGTGCGCTATCAGTACGATGCATTGGGCCGGCGCATCGGGAAACGCGTCCAAACCGGTTCGCCGAGGCGGTCGCGGACGCCCGAGCAGGACCAGCTCACCCGGTATGTCTGGGAGGGACGCAGGCTTATTCAGGAGCAGCGTGCGGGCGCACTTCGGACCTACCTGTATCAGCCGGCGCCAGCCGGTTTGACGGGTTTTGCGCCGCTTGCCTGTGTCGACCAGACACTCGATAGCGACGGCGGCATCAAGGATACGAAGGTCTATCACTACCATACCGATGGTGTCGGAACTGCAATCGCGTTGACCGAGGAAACCGGCAAGCTCGTGTGGAGTGCCCGCTATCGTGCATGGGGCAAGGTTGCCGCCCCCGAGTGGGAGCGCAGCGGGACCGTCGCGCAGCCGCTTCGCTATGCCGGTCAATACGCAGACGAAGAAACGGGATTGCATCATAACGGCACGCGTTTTTATGATCCGGACGCCGGTCGGTACATCAGCCCCGACCGCACCGTTGACGGTGGCGTCAGCCCATATCGCTATGCACCGAATCCGATGACATGGTGCAATCCGCTTGGCCGCGCGAAGCCGGATCGCTTTCCACATCTTGCAGGTGACGAAGCGTCAAACATCGATGGCGTGCCCGACCCGGGCCAACAGATCGCCCACATCGTCAAACAGTTCGATGACATACCGGGCTGCGATCTGATCGAGAGCTGATACGAAGATGACATGAAAATCGAGCCAATCGTTCGTCCGGTATTGGGACAGGCGGCTGGCCTCGATTACCTCGCGATGCAGACTGGCCGCGGTGCTGTCATAAACGACGACGACGGCCGATATCGCGGAACCCAGCAGGTTCGCCGCGCCCGGGGACGCCGCATGCTCGTCGACGGTGTTCCGATGCAGGCACACGCGTACGTCATTCGCGCGCCGCAGCGAGGCTTTCCACGATGCTTCGTCGGGGCGCGGCGCGCCGGGCCGCGGCGGTGGTTCATGATTTAGCGTAGCCTCGTGCACGCCCCGACATGAGAAGCTGATGCCCGCGTACGTCTCATACTCGGTCAAGGTCCGCGCCGTGCCCCGCCCGTATTTGCCGAAATCCTGCTGCGTGTACGGTTCGCCATCGACGCCGAGTAGCGCACGGTTGCGCTGGTACGCGCGCGCGCTGCGCTCCCCCCAATGTTCGTCAATTTCTCCTCTTTGCTTTGCCTGATCGGTGTGATCGTCCCACATCTTCACGCGATGCTCGCGCGTGTACTCGTGCCAGGCAATCGGGCAGTGCGGATGGTATAGGTCGTAGCCATGCGTAAATGCTCGCACGGCGATAGAGATTTCCTCGCCGAGAAAGAAATAGTCTGGGTCATGCTGGACAGCCTCCGCAAAATGACCATCAGCGAACGTGAAATGTCCACTATAAAAGCGCGCGCGAACCGGTGTGTCCGCTGTCGGCAAGATTTTGCCGCGAAACGTCACCACGCCTTCCGTACCGAAGCGTTCGAAGCATAGGAACTGCGGATTGCCACGCAAGTCCGCGTCGTTCGTTGGGTCGAACGATGGAAGATAGGCAGTCAGCAGCGGCTTCGGGCTTTCGCCCCGCAGCGATTCGAGCATGTCGATGACGAGCCTGTCCCATCCTTCGACGAAGCGATGATGCGAATCGAGCTGCAGCGTATACCGTTCTCCGCCGTAGCGTTGCTGGAGTGTGTTTCGTGCCCAGCACGCGCCCTGCGTCATCATGTGCGGTACGTCGATCAGTTCGACTTTCGCGCCCCGATAGTTGACATGCTGAATGGGCCAGTCGTTGCTTTCTTCCGTACGCCATTTGCCGAAGCCCTGCCGCCAGAATTCGCCGAGCGTTTCGTCAGGCGCATGCTGCCAGCAGATCGCGATGCGCAGCGAGTCCGGCTTCTTCGCCTTGTTGATCAAATCGAGCAGCGTGGGGATCAGTTGGGGATCGCGGTAGCTTGCGATCTGCACGAAGATCGAGTCTGGCGATGTGGTGGATAAAGCGCTCATGCTGATAATTGTGGGTCTACGTCGGTGCGCGAATGAATTAGAGAATAGTCATGGTGAGGGTCGCGGTCGCCTGAATCTTGCCCGCAGTTGGCGTCGCGCTTCCGACGCGCAAGACGGTCGCCTCAAGTGAGAACGGCGATTGCATGCCCCCGCCTGGCGTCTGGACGACGGTGCTCGCTGGATCGTTTGGCCTCAGGACTGTGCCCTTGGATACATCTTTAAGGCGGATAGCGAGATTCGTCGCGCCGGTGTTCTTCAGCATTGTGCCGTCGTCTGGATCGGGCGTGCCGGACAGTGCTGCAGTAATCGATGCTGGTGGCGTTGGCCCCGTACAGAGCACCGTGAACTGAACCGGCTGTGTGGGGCCCGACGTCGCCGACACGTCAGCTGGACCGAATGTGCCGAAGTCGATGTTTAGGGCGCTTGTATTAACCGTGCAACTAGGCAGTACCTTGATGTTGATGCTGCTACCGTTGACTGTAAGAACGGTTTTACCGTCACCGTCGGTTTGGGCGGTACCGACGAGGCCAAACTGAACGTTTACATTGCTGGCGATATCCGCGGTTTTGAACAATTCAATGCGAAAGTGCGTCCCGGCGCTGAAAGAGCTGTACACGACCTGGTTGGAACCACCCGTGCCTGGCGGCACCGGCCTCGCGATTGGAAAGTCCACCACAGCGCCGGTTCCGCTAACGTGAGTCAGCTTGAAGCCGACACCGGGCACATTGGTGTTGTAGACGCCCGGCATGCTGGACGGCGTGGCACCGGCGAGATTCATTGTCATCGTGCCGCCGTTCGTGCACGCCATGAAATAGGTCGACACGGGAAGCGCAGTGGATACGCCCGTGGCGATCAACGACCCGACCGGAAGTCCGGGATCGATAGACACGGAACTATTCTGAAATAGCACGTTGGCCTGCAACTGCAGATACCCGACGTTATTGTTATCGCGCATCCAGTCCATATCGGTCGGGCTCAACTGGAGACACGCAGCAGAGGCAAAACGTGCAATCCCGAGGCTGGCGAGGACGAGAAGTTTGACGAGTCTTTTCATTGGAGTTTGTTGCGTTAGCCGATGTGCCGTATGGATTGATGGGACATGAAGTGAGGGCAGTGTTGCCCGAGCTGGCTCAGGTATCGATGTCATCCCATTTAGCCAGCAGATCGGCCGGAATGATCTGGGCAAGTTCCGAAAAGCGCTTGCCGACCATCCGTTCGGACTGGCGTAACAGGACTATGACGGGGCTGCTCGGTTCGTTCTGCTCGAACCACATGCGTGTTTGCTGAATGGCCGCCAGCGCGCCCCACCGGTCTACGGGCGGCGCGATGGCAATGGCAGATAGGTGATCGGCCGGGATCTCCGATGGCGGCGCCACGCCAGTGATCAGAGTTGGCGCGGCGGCAGGCGTGGTAGCACTTGCGGCGGACGGCTGGCCAGACGCGCTGTCATCGTCGTGCACCGACGCGTGCCTCGCGGCTCCGGATACTGCCGCGCCTCCGCCGTCCAGTTGCGGTTGCGCAAACGGCTGCAGCGCGCGGTGCAGCGCACCCAGATCGGGCGCGTCGGCGCCGAGCTTTTCGTTACACCACGCAGCAATATTTTCGGTCAACCCGCGTGCTTCGGCGAATGCCGCAATCGTCGCATCGCGCCGGCCCGACAATTCCTTAAGCAGTCGGACGACGGATTCAGGCGCAAGCGCATCTTTCTGGCGAGGCATCGCAAACGCTTTTTCGATATCGCGCAGATGTAGCTTCACACCTGCGGCCCTCGGCATTGCGATACCCCGCATGTCGCCTAGTACACCGTTGGTATCGGCGATTGCGGCGATCGCATTTGCGTACATCACCGGATCGCGTTCGCCTTCGAACACAGGCAGCGGATGGAGTGCTTCGCCGTAGCATTCGAACATCGCCTTCAGAAATGCCAGCCCGTCGCGAAGCCCAGCCGCGCCGTCGAGCCGGACCCGGCAGCGCAGCAGGATGATCGCGAGGCGGATGTCCTTCGTGCGCAGCAGCAGCGCGCGGCAATCGCGTTCGATCTCGGCCCAATTCGCGGGCGCCGGAACGTCGACGAAATCGCCGTACTGCGCCTCGGCGCGCGGTGCGGCGGCGGCGAGCAGCATCACGAAATCCGGATCGTATTCGAGGTCGGGGCCGCAGGGCGCGTCGGCGTCAACCGGTTCGAGCAAATCGGCGTAGCGCAGCAAGGCGGCGGGCGTATTGGCGTTCATGTGCGCGGACTCCGTGACTGATCGTTGTATTGCTCGGGCTCGAACACCATGCCGACGACAGGCTGCTCGCTCATCGACTCTCCGAGCCACGTCGAATAACCGAGCCGCTGCGCCGCGCCGGCGCGGGCCGGCGGTGCGGCGCGCGGCTGGACCAGCAGCTTGACCTCCCATGCGTATTCGTGGCCAACGAAGGCCCGTACCCATTCGACGAATGTGGCCAGATCCTCGCCGTGCGGCGTAAGTCGCAGATACTGTTCGAGGTCGAGCGGTCCCACCACGAGGCGGAACTTGTGCTGCCGGTCGGGAATGGTCTCGCCCAGTTGAGCGCATTCGCCGATGACCGCCGCCGGGCCAGGCATGGCGAGCTTCGTGTGTTCCGATGCGGACAGATGAATCCAGTGCAGAACGAATTCCTCAACCACCATGGGTACGCCGAAGTAGTGCGACAGCGTTGCGGCGATGCCGGACGGATTGCGCGACTCCCGCACCAGGTGGGCTGCCGCGCTATAACGCGCGTGCGTTGGCAAACAGGAGCGCCGCGCCTCGGCGGGGTCGACTCCGGTCAGGCTCGCGACATAGAAGGAGAAGGTTTCGTCGGTGGGTCGGTCGAGCGACGCAGTGGCCTGTGCCGACGCCCACGCGCGATAAAGCTGTGACAACGCACGGTGGTGGAACAGGTCGACGAGGTGAACGAGCGTGCGGTCCTGATGGCTTTCGACGCGACTGTAGGCGAGCTCGGTCATGTGCAACGGCAGGGGCCCTTGCGGTCCCCAAATGCCGAGTCCGAACAGACGTACGTCGAGGCGGCCGTTGCGCATGTCGAGCGACGCGATCTCTCGCGGCGCGAATGTCATCGTCGGTTGCTGGCCGATCCGGAATGGCTCGCCGCCAGGCAGCCGCGCGGTACCGGGCAACGGCATGTTCGGGGCGCGTGCCGCGATTGCGCGCATCACGCTGATGAAGCCGGATTGCCACGGCGCATGCGGGTCGAACCAGGCGCTGAGCCGGGTGCCGAGCGATTGCGGATCGACTGCCGATGGGACGGAGCTGCCAGCGGATATGTTCGACGAATCCATTTACACGGCTCCGCGTCCGCCCATGCGTGGCGGCCACTGCGTGATGAGGCCACGTTGCATCGAACGGAGTTCAGTTTCGGTGAACACGTTGATCGACACATGACGGGCGAGATAATGCTCGAGCACGAGGCCGAACAGGTACGGGCTGATACCGGAGAAGCCGGTTTCGTCGACGGTCAGTTCGCAGCGCACGCCCCGCCCGTACACGAGCAGTCCATCGCCTGGTAGACGCCGCACGACCGGCTCGGTTCGCGCGCCGACGAGTGCCTCGATCTGCCTCGCCTGTTCGCGCTCGCCTGGCGTGATGAAGAGGCCGAGCATGTTGCGCAGCGCCTGGCCACCGTCGCCGTGATCGAGTTCGGCTAGCGGCATGTAGTTGAAGCTCAACTGACGGATCAGACGCCACGCCGTTTCGCCGCTCGCATATGGCGCACGCGGCGCGCTGGGTGCATGCACGAGGCCGACGCCCTCGATCGGCACCGAGTCGGACATCGTGAAATCGGTCCTGCCGTTGCGCGGGATCAAACGCGGCAAGTCGCGGTTCGTGACCCACGCGTCGACCGACAGGTAACGGATGTCGTCGGCATAAGGCGCTTCAGCCTGATCGACCAGCGACACATAGACTTCCGTACCGATGTACGGAGTGCGGGTGCCGTATTTGCGTGCGTTGGCCGATAGCGCGCGCTGTTCGCGGCGCACCGAGAAGTAGCGGCCGTGGTTGCCGACGTCGCTGTGCAGTGTCTGATACAGCGGATTGAACTCGGCTTCGAGCGACGTTTCGGCCTTCTTGCCGAACACCCGAGATACCGAGAAGATTTCGTAGTCGAGCGGCCGCGTGCGGTCGGCTAACAAATGGAAGTCGGTCTGCGCACGGTTGAGTTCGACGCGGTCGGTGCGCTTGCGAAACAGATTGACGACAGGCGTGCAAAACAGCAGGAAGCGCGATGCGTCGACGTGCGTGGCCAATTCTTCGGGCAGCCGGTCGAGCAGCAACACGACTTCGGCATCGTTGCTGTCGACGCGCGCGAGGCCCGCAGCGAGTTGCGTGAGCGCGGCGAAGTAGAAGCGCTGGCGGCACGCGAAATACTCCTGCAACAGATTGTGGCCCTGGAACGTATTCCAGGTGAGCGGCAACAACCCCTGGTCCGGTCGCAGACCCTCGAACGCCACCGGCGATTTCGCGACTACGTGCCCTTCGCCGTCCGGTGCGCCATACCTGCGTACCACCGAAGCGACGCTGCCGGCGTGGATCAACTCGAACAGATGCGAGGCGATGCGTTCGTCTCCGCCGAGGTAGACCGGCAGCCGATCGAAATCCTTCATCTGGCTGAACTTGATTTCGCCCGTTGTGCGCAGCCGCAGCCGCAGTGCGCCGCGTAACTGCTGATGCGGAAGCAGATGACGGTCGGTGTTCGGGATATCTGGCGGCACGGCGGTGAGCCGCGCCTCGGCGATCTCGATTGGCCACAGCGTCACGTCCTGGCTGCTGCGGAATTCGCACGCAGTCTGCTCGCCAGGTGGAATGGCCGAGCGCAGCATGCTATGACGCGGTACTCGGACGCCTTTCGCGAAATCTCCAGCGCTTAAGCTGGGCCGCAACTGCGCGACCGCAATAGACGGCGTGGGGGCGACGTAGTTCGGATAGACCACTTCGAGCAGCCGCTGCGTGAAGCGCGGAAATTCGGCATCGAGTTTGATCTGCGTGCGCGCCGACGTAAAGCAGAATGCCTCGATGAGGCGTTCCACGTAGGGGTCGGCCACTTCTATGCCGTCCATACCGAGGCGCCGCGCAATCTTCGGGTGCTGCGCGGCGAATTCGCCGGCCATCTCCCGCATGTAGGTCAGTTCGGTGTTGTAATACTCGAGAAATTGTGGATCCATGTCAGCGCTCTCCGCGGAAGTCCCCATCGAATGTGACTTGGTTCGTCTCGATGTCGAACGCGCTTTGAATGCGGAATTCGAGCGGATAGGGCGACCAGTGCATGAGCCCGTCGATTTCGAATACCAGCTGGTTGTAGCGGACCGGGTCGTTGCCATGCAGCGGGCGCAAACGCAGCGAGTCAGATATCAGCCGAGGCTCGAAGCGCTCGATCGCGGCACGGACCACTTTCTCGACACCCTCCCAACTGCGATGGGTGAGGTAGCTCTCGGCCAGCGGGGCGATGCCGTAATTGACGACCGAACTGGCCACTGCCTGATGCCGCGTTTCATCGAGCTCATCGTCGAGGCTGGTCGTGTTGAGCAGCAGACTCAGGTCGCGTTCGATAATGCGGTGCATGCGTTCGGCGTTCGGCGCATAGGCGCCCGGATGCTCTGTTTGCCGGTGCGGCGCGTCGTCGAGCAGGCGGTCGATCAACGATGGCAGATACGCCTGCCGATGCCGGATGTCGGACGTACTCATGCCTGCCCGTCGTGGATGAAGTGGCAGTCACCGACGTCGAGCAGGCCGAAGTCCCCCACGTTAGTGCACCAGGTTTTCTGGCCGAGCGCGATTACGCCCGTTTCGCCGATGTCCCGCCACACGGTTTCACGGGCGAGCCTGATTGCGGATGGACCGCTTTCCGAACCCGGGTACCGCACCGGCAGATAGCCGCGCAGCACGGTTGCATTGCGCAGAGCCACGATGACCGAGCGCCAGACCAGGTCGGTTAGCGCGGTCACAGGACCTAGTGTGAGCGATTTCATTGCGTCGAACGGCACCCAGCGGTAGCCGCCCGCGACGGCCAGTTCGCACACTGGCCCAAGACGGCTGTCGCTGTCGGCCAGCCACTCGAATGCGCCGATCTGCGTGCTCTCGCCGCGCGTTGTCGGTGTGTTCCCGAAGGCGGCACCACGCAGTTCGTCGGCGGCGGCGAGGTTGCCTTCGCCGAGCTTGGCGTTGGCCTCGATCAACGATTTCACCCACGCCGGCAGTGGATCGATTTCGCCCGGCGTGCGCTGACCCGCGAACACCTCGGTGCGGAATATCTCGCTCTGGATCAGTCCGCGATACAGATGCGCGCGGGACGCACCCTCGGGTTCCAGCGTGGCCCACGTCTGCAGTTGCTGTAGCGCGCGTTCCCATTCACCGTCGACGCACAACAGTTCGAACAGCAGCCAGCGTTCGCGAATGTTAGACGGATATCTGCGCACGTTGTCGATCGTCTGCGCTTTCAGTTCGCCAAAGGTCTGTGTTTCGAGCAGCGATTGAAGCGTTGGCGCGTGCGACGCTTGCGGATTAGCGGTCGTGTTCATCTTGGCACTCGGCTTCTTCATATTCGATGGAATCAGGCACGGACATATGGCTGTCCACACTGACCAGGTGGTGTTCCTCGCGCGCAAGCTGCGCGGCCTGGCTCGGACGGCGAGGCGCGAGGCCGCGGGGCGCAAGCAATGCCAGGATTTCGTGCGGTTCGTCTGCTTGGAAGATTTGGCCGGAACCGAACGCGTCGAGGCTATCCAGCAGCGTGTCGACATTTCTGCCATGGGTGAGCAGATCGAACACGGACGATTCGGCCTGCGAGCGGGGCGCGAGTTCGGCGAACGGATCGTGCTGCGTCGGCCCCGCTGGGCCGTTGCTGTCCGCGCTTGCCGTTTTCAGCATATGCATATTGCCGCTTTTCTGGCTCAGGAGCGCTTGACGGTATTCGAGCGTGAGCGTGGCCAGTGGGTCCGATTCAGAACCGCTTGATTCGAGGGCGCTCGTTTCGCTCGCTCGAGCCGGCCAGAACAGCGAACTGCTGTCGCGCCGCTTGTTTTCTGACGCTGAGGGTTCGCTCGCGCGTTGCAGCAGATCACCTGTGTGCGTGCAATGACCGTCGCCCGCTAGCGCGATCAGGTCGCTCCAGTCTTCCGGCTTTGCGGGCACGGGTTCGATTGGCGCCGCCACCGGCTCGTTTGCGGGATGCGCGGGACTGTTGGCTTCGCAAGGCTTAGGCGTTTCGTCGGTCAGCTTCAAGGGCGAATCGGTCAAGGGTTGAGGGTTGGCAATCGGGGATGCATTGCTGCTGGCGGCGCGGCCCGCGTCGGTGCGGCTGCCTGCGCTTGCATGCAACGCGCGGCCAGCCGCAATGCGCTTCGACGGATCACCTCGGGAAGCTGGTGGCCGCCGTGGGATCGACCCGATCGACCCGATGGCTCCCGCGGCCGCGATCGACCGGATCGTCCTTGCGGACATCTTGAGCACGCCGGCTTTGACCGGCGAGTTGTCCCACCGGGCCTGATATCCGGTCATGATCGGGCCGCCCGGCGAATACGACGAGCGCGTGAGAAACCTGCCGATGGAGCGTGCACTCGGGGAACTCTCCTGCGGGAAGTGCGAAAACGAAGTGCGAAGACTGCCCGCATGAAAACGACGGGCCGGCTTATGACGGGATGCGTTATGGGATGGATAGTACTTCGCACGTTTCAGCCGGAATATGGGCAACGGCCCAAATACATGCGGCACTCGGCGGGCTATGCTTTGACGCATGATCAACGCGATATGCAAGTTGTCGGGAACATCCGGTCACAAGGTCGAATGTCGAAACGAGCCCGCGTTTCGTTCGCTTAGACATCCAGCTATAACCTCCAGTCAACGGGTGACCTCCTATGTCCATTTCACGCCATGCGCTGTTCGGCAAGCTCGGCGCGACGCTCTTCAGGAGCATTGAATCCGCTACCGCGCTCTCGAAGCTACGCGGTAATCCGTATATCGAGCTGGTGCACTGGCTACATCAATTGATGATGCAGCCCGATAGCGATCTGCACCGTATCGTCAGGCATTGCGGTATTAGCCGCGAACTGCTCGAGCGGGATCTGCAGACCTCGCTGGCCGCGTTGCCGTCGGGCGCGAGTGCGCTGACAGACTTTTCGCATCACGTGGAGGCGGCGATCGAGCGCGCGTGGGTGATTGCGACGCTCGCGTTCGGCGAGCGCCGGATTCGTGGCGCGTGGCTCATAGTCGCGCTTGTCGAGACACCAGAGTTGCGGCGCGTACTGTTGTCCATCTCGCCGGCGTTCGGCAAGATTCCGGCCGATGGGCTTCATGATGCGCTGCCAGCGTGGATCGACGGGTCGCCAGAAGCGGAGGACGCGCCGTACGACCGGAGCGATTTCGCCTCTGCGGTGCCGGGCGAGGCGTCAGGGGCGCTGGCGGCGCCCACGAAGGGCGCGGCGCTCGCGCAGTTCTGTGTGGACCTCACCGCGCGGGCGCGAGCTGGCGAGATCGATCCGGTTGTCGGCCGTGAAGTCGAGATCCGCACGATGATCGACGTGCTGCTGCGGCGGCGCCAGAACAATCCGCTGCTCACCGGCGATGCGGGCGTGGGCAAGACAGCAGTCGTCGAAGGGCTAGCGCTCGCGATTGCGGCCGGCGAAGTGCCGCCGAAGCTAGCCGAGGTTCGGCTGCTGAATCTCGACGTAGGTGCGCTTCTTGCCGGCGCGAGCATGAAAGGCGAGTTTGAGGCACGACTGAAGTCCGTGCTCGAAGAAGCGGTGAAGTCGTCCACTCCGGTGGTGCTGTTCGTCGACGAGATCCATACACTGATCGGTGCTGGCGGTCAGGCCGGCACGGGCGATGCGGTCAACCTGCTTAAGCCGGCGCTCGCGCGCGGCACATTGCGCACGATTGGCGCGACGACGTGGGCCGAATACAAGCGTCATATCGAGAAAGACCCGGCTCTCACGCGCCGTTTCCATGTGCTACAGATCGCGGAACCCGAGGAACCATCCGCCATTGACATGGTGCGGGGCCTCGCTGGCGCACTCGGCAGCCATCATGGCGTCGTCGTGCTCGATGAAGCGATTCGCGCGGCAGTCACACTGTCACATCGCTACATCCCGTCGCGTCAGTTGCCGGACAAAGCGATCAGTTTGCTCGACACCGCTTGCGCGCGCGTCGCCTTGTCGCAACACGCACCGCCGCGTGAGCTGCAGGGTATCCGTGAACGGTTGCGGGCTGCGCGGGTCGAGGCTGAGCTGCTGGGCAACGAGGCGCGCATCGGCCTCGGTGACGGCGCCGCGCTTGCTGAGGTCAAGAAGAGCATTGCCACACTTGAGTCGGAGGAATTGGCTGTCGACGTTGCATGGCAGGCGCAGACGCAGACGGTGATGGCACTGGCCGACGCTCGCAATACACTGAGCGCGTCCGTCGAGCACAGCGCATCCGACCGCGCCGGTATGTCGATGGGACAGTTACGCGAGTTGGAGCAGAAGTTATCGAGCCTGCAGACGGACGAGCCACTTGTATTCGCGGAGGTCAACGAAGCGATCGTCGCGGAAATCATTTCGGACTGGACCGGCATTCCTGTCGGACGCATGGTGACCGACGAAGTGAGTGCCGTTCAGTTACTACCCATTGCACTGGGTTCGCGGGTGATTGGGCAGTACCATGCGCTACAGCAGATCGCCGAGCGTGTGCAGACCGCGCGCGCGGGCCTTGCGGATCCGCGCAAGCCGCTTGGCGTGTTTCTGCTTGCCGGGCCGTCCGGTGTCGGCAAGACCGAGACAGCGCTTGCGCTCGCCGAGGCACTTTATGGCGGTGAGCAGAACCTGATCACGATTAACATGAGTGAGTATCAGGAGGCGCACACGGTCTCAGGACTGAAGGGGGCGCCTCCCGGATATGTCGGCTATGGCGAAGGCGGCGTGTTGACCGAAGCGGTACGCCGACGTCCTTATTCGGTCGTGTTACTTGATGAGATCGAGAAGGCGCACGGCGACGTCCATGAAATGTTCTACCAGGTACTCGATAAAGGCTACATGGAAGACGGGGATGGGCGCTATATCGACTTCCGCAACACCACTATTCTGATGACGAGCAACGTCGGTGCCGATCTGACCGCGAGCTTGTATGCCGATCCGGTGCTCGCGCCTGAGATCGACGGGCTGCGGTCCGCGCTCACTCCCGAATTGCTGAAGGCGTTTCCCGCTGCGTTTCTCGGCCGAGTGACAGTCGTACCATATCGCCCGTTGGGGCAGGATTCTCTGGCCGAAATCGTGCGCCTTCACCTGAACCGGGTGATTTCGCGTATGGCGGAAAACAATCAGGTCCAGTTGACGTACGCTCCAGAGGTGGTCGACTACATCGTCGAACGGTGCCTCGTGCAGGAAACAGGCGCGCGTTTGCTGATCGGTTTTATCGAACAACATGTGTTGCCGCGGCTGGCTCGGCTATGGCTCAACGCATTTGCGTCAGACGAGGCGCTCACGGACGTCGCGATCGAAGTGGTCGATCCGTCTGCGGTGCCTGCCGAAGCGTTTGTGTTTAGGGCCTCCAATTGCGTGTAATGGGAAGATCAACCTTCGGGCACTCCGATCGACCTGCGTTGCCGGTCGAATATGTCGGGCAGCGGTGATGGCCCATCGACCACGTCGGTAGCCGTTGGCCTCGCCTCCTGGGGGCGCACAAGCGTCGTGCGAGGTGGTGCTGCCAAAGCACGGGCTGAAATTGCGCGAGGCTAGTCCAGCCTCCGCGCGCCGGAAATGCGCAGCGCGCCGCGTCCACCGAAATTGACATCTGCGGCGCAGGCCGATACGGACCACCGCCCGGCCCGTTTGCCACTACATTGCCCTGCGGTGATCGCCTTCTCCGCATCCCGCCTGAGAAGCGCCGATTCTTTGCAATCCCTTTCAGTTGTCCGAGAAAAAACGGATGATCCGTTGCGCTCACCTATGGAATGAATTGACATTGCCGGCAACGTGGACTTGAATCTCTATGGCAGGCGCAGTGGACCCCCCAAAAAAGTCCTCGCGTTATTGTGCGGAATTACGATATAAGGATTAAAAAGGTCGGTATCAAAAGTTTGCATCGGGCAACGTACCGGAGAAAAGATGATACGCGCGCTGAAAAGACAACTCGGGGTTTTATGCGAGCCGTCTGAAGTCCAGCCGCGGCTTTAATACAACCCATGCATGCGCGTGCGCAATTGCCACGCTTTCATGGTAGTTTTCAGCGCTGCCAGGCCGATTGCAGGAGCCGTCCATAGCGAGCAACCGTTAGTTCGAAATCGAATAAGCCGTTCAATTGCAACCGGAATGACTGGAGAACAAGGATGCTTTTCTTTAATGATGGTTTCACATTCACGAACTTCCTGGCCGATCTCTTTTCGATCTTCATGTTCATCTTGTGGTTCTGGCTGCTCATTACGGTTTCGGGCGACCTGTTCCGCCGTCATGATGTGTCGGGCTGGGGCAAGGTTCTTTGGGTGATTTTTCTTATCATCCTCCCGTATATCGGGATCTTCGCGTACCTCCTCACGCAGCATCGCGGCATGGCGGAGCGCGATCAGGCGCGCGCGAAACAGATGCGGGAAGATCTGCGTAGCGTGGTGGGGTTTAGCGTCGCCGACGAACTCGAAAAACTCGATCGCCTGAAGGCGTCCGGCTCGATATCCGATGAAGAGCACGCGCGGCTGCGCGCGAAAGTCATCGGCTAAGCAACGCGTCACCGATGGCCGCCATCCGAGAGTGGGCGCCTTGCCTGTAGCCGGTGGCGGCAAGCTGGTATGTATCTCGCATCAACGCCGCATCAATGTGAGCGTCAATGCGAGGTCAATGCGGCGTTGCGATGACCCGCCCGCGCATGTATGCGCATCGACGCAACGTAAGCGTCGCAAACGCGCGCGTCCCGAACGCGAGCGGCGAGCACGGCGCTCACATCCCGACGCCACCCTGTCACAGATATCGAAGCTACCCGTCGTTGAACGCAATGGGAGGAACCCATGTTCACGCGCCTCGCCAACATTCCCGATCCCACCGTGCGAATCGCGCGTGCATCCATCAGTTGGCGTCGCGCGGCGCTCACCTGTGCGATGGCACTGATGGTTTCAGGTTGTGCGCAGCCGTGGCAACAGTTTCAGGCCGGTCAGGATCAGTCGGCGATCATCGCCCGGATGGGTCCGCCACGCGAAGTCTATGAACTGCCCAACGGCGGCCGCCGGCTCATGTGGCCGACCCAGCCGATGGGTTCGACAACCGTCGCCGCCGATATCGACGCTTCCGGCAAGATCGTGAGCGTACGTCAGCTATTGCAGCTAAGCGAATTCAATCGCGCGCAAATCGGCACCTGGACGCGCAACGACGTACTGGTGAACTTCGGCCGGCCTGCCGAGACGGCGTTCTTCCGCCGCACGCAACGCGAAGTGTGGTCGTATCGTTATACGGAGAACAACATCACACCTTTGCTGTTCAACTTCTCGTTCGACACTAGCGGCGTGTTGCGTGAAGTGTCGCGCACGCCCGATCCGTTGCGCGATCGCGACTTGCGGCGTTTCTGACGTTCCCGGCAACGGAGCGCCCCTCTTGAAACAGCAAGGAACAGGGAGCCGGGCATAGCACGAGCTGGCTTTTTCGCGCGGCCGTTACAGCAGCGATTCGATCGGAAGAATCGACAACATCCACACGCCGAGCCGGCCGTACCACGTCGTATTGGGTTCGGTGTCGTGGCGGACTTCCACGTCGCCGTTGTGCTCGATCCAGTAGAGCTTGCCGTTGTCGTCGAGCCGCACCGTGTAAGCGACCTTGGGCAGCAACGCGAGGAATTGCCGGTCGACCTGGGTTGCAAGCTGCGGGCTGTCGATCACGAGGCCAAGCTCGGTATTCAGATGCGCCGAACGCGGGTCGAAATTGAAAGAGCCGACGAACACGCGTTGGTAGTCGACGACAAACGTCTTCGCATGCAGGCTGGAGCCCGAACTGCCGAACGGACCCGGTGACTGCTCTTTTTTGTCGGGCGTGCCCGCCAGGCGCCGCAATTCGTACAGGTGCACGCCGTTCTTCAGCAGTTCGACGCGTCGCTTCATATAGCCGGAGTGAACCGCGGCGACGTCCGTCGCCTCGAGCGCGTTCGTCAGTACCCGCACGTCGACGCCTTTCGCGGCGAGTCCGGTCAGGTACTGGGTGCCGGTGCGTGCCGGCACGAAATACGGCGACACGAGATCGATTTCTTCCGTCGGGTCGCCCAGCACTTCGCGCATCTGATGAGCAATCAGCGCTTCCGGCGGCGCGTTGTTCAGGCCTTTCGCGGGATCGTCGCTGATCATTTGCGTTTTGGCCCAGTCGAACCGCAGCGTATCGTCGAGCAATCTCTGCACGACGTGCGGGTCGCGTAACGCCTCTTTATAGGCGGCGGCCGCCGGGTCCGCGGCGATCGCGGCGGCCTTGCGGTCTAGTACGGCTAACTGGTCGACGCTCTCGTGCGGCAGAATCCGCTCGACCGGATAGGCCGACGCGCTTGCCCAGTAACGGTCGAAGTCTCGCGCGACATCCGCTGCGGCCGGGCCCACGGCCAGCACGTCGAGGTCGGCAAACACGACGCCGTCAGTGGCATCGAAGTACTCGTCGCCGATGTTGCGGCCGCCGAGAATCGTCGCGGTGCTGTCGGCGGTCAACGACTTGTTGTGCATGCGCCGGTTCGCGCGCGGAAAATCCGTCAGGAAGCCGACGAATTTCGGGTTGCGCACCAGGAACGGGTTGAACAGACGCACCTCGATATTCGGATGCGCGTCGAGCGCCGCGAGCGTCGGATCGAGCGAAGAGGGCGTGCCCAGATCGTCGAGCAGCAGCCGCACCCGCACACCGCGGTCCGCCGCCTCGTGGATCTGTTCGAGCAGCAGCGTGCCGGTCAGATCATTGCGCCAGATGTAGTACTGGATATCGAGCGTGCGCTGCGCCGACCGGATCAGATCCATGCGCGTGGCGAACGCGACGTGCGCATCCGCCAGCGGATAGATGCCCGCGAGGCCCGCGTGGGAGGCAAGCTCGGGAGCAACCGCGCGGCCGAGATCGGTACTGGCGGCCAGCTCGGGCGTCAATGCATGCGACTCTGTGCGGTTTTCGAGCGGCGGCAATGCACAACCGCCCAGCAGGCTCGCGCACAGCACGAGCGCGGGCGCCGCGCGCAGCCATCGAGGTGGCCGGTGGAGCGGGCGATGTTTCTGCGCTTGCATGAGGTCCAACGGGTCCTTTGGGTCACGGCGACCCTGCTGGTTTTGATCGAAACGTAGTGAAGACGTCGCGTCGTCACTGCTCGGCGGGGCCTTGCAGCTTTGCAACCATGTCTTTTACTCGCTGTTTCGCGCGCACTTTGCATTGCGTAAGGAGAATACTATGGCCGGGCGGCCAGTGGTGCCCCCCATCGGTCCTTGTTGCGCAAACCCGCTTTGTCAGATGATAGGGGCAGGCGGCGGATAGGGGCAGGCAGCGCGAGTTGGGACGGCGCTTACCCGGCACGCCCGTCGATCGGCGCCGCGTCGATTGTGATCGAGTGTCCCAGCGCTGCGCCCATTTCGGAGTCGAATAACGTGAAGATTTCCCGCTTGCTGCTGGGCAGTGTCATGCTTTTCGTGGTGGGCACGGTGTTGCAACTGTTGTGGCCGCTTGCACAGCCGGCGTCCTATCACCACTTCGCCGATGAACGCTCGTTGGGCTCACTGCATAACGCGTCGGACGTGCTGTCGAACGTCGTCATCCTGATCGCGGGCTTGCTGTGTCTGGACTGGGTGCGGCGGCATGCGTCGGATCAACCGCCGCAATTCCCCGGGATGGTGGTCGCCGGGTTCGGGCTGGTGCTAACGGCATTCGGCTCCGCTTACTATCACGTCGCGCCGACCGACGCGACGCTCGTCTGGGATCGTCTGCCGATGACGATCGTGTTCGCCGGCATACTCGCGATGCTGTGGACGTCGAAGAACGGCCAGCGTGTCGGCTGGCCGCCATTGCTGATCATGGCCGTCGTGTCGCCCGCGACGGTCGGCTACTGGCTCGCGTTCAACAGCCTGTGGCCCTACGCGATCCTGCAGTTCGGCGGCCTTGCGTTCATCATCGTGATGACGCTCACGCGCAGGGTGGATCGCGTGCTTGCATGGATGCTCGTGATCGTCTTCTACGGGGTCGCGAAGATTTTCGAAAGCCTCGACTGGCAGGTGTGGGAGCTGACCCATCATGTGATCGCCGGTCATGCGCTCAAGCATGTGTCGAGCGGTCTGGCGGGCGCGGCGCTGATTCTGGTCGCGAACGCGGCGCCGAAACCCGTGAGCGGGATCGTACCGAGGAGGGCTCGCGGCACCAGTCATTCAGGCATGCAGCGCTGACGTGCCGGCAAGTGCCCCTGAGCGCCACCTTCCCGTGCGGGCCGGCTTGCCCGGTTGCGCGTCACCATCGATGTCTTTCGGCCTGCCGGCGTGCCCGGTTGCAACCGTCACGCCGCGCAGGTCAACGCCTTGTCCGTCACTGCGGCTCGTACCACGAATAGGTGGCCAGCGTGCTCACCGGCGGCGTGCCGATCTGCAGCGTGATATCGCGCAGCGACGTCAGTTCGATGTTGCGTATGTCGCCCATGTAGCGGCGCGAATCGCCGTTGTCGTTGATATACGCGACGACATTGCCCGTGATCCCCGCGACGTTCGTGTTCGTCAGCGGCTCGCCCCAAATGTCGAAAAAGTCGCCGAGCGTGTAGGTCTTGAGGTTCGGCGCTTCGATATGGATGATGCCGGTCTGGTCGTGCGTATGCATCTCATACGTGCACTGCGACAGAATGCCGACCTGCATCGGCAACGCAAGCCACTGCCCGTCCTTGATGATCGCGAGATGTGCATGCACGTGGTACAGCACCGACATGTCCGGCGCGCAGGTCATCCCGTCGACCGGCGAGCCTTTGCCGCCCGCTGCCGTGCTGCCGTTCGGCCAGGCGCCGGTGGCGCCGACCACGCCGCCATAGGCGAGCGTGATCGGGTTGGGGTTGAATGGCGGCGGATCGGTCCACGTATAGGTGGGCACTTGCGTGACCGGGGTGCCGATCATCACGGTGATTTCCGTGTGCGGCTTCAGCACGAGGCTCGCGGGGTCGCCGGTGTATTGCGTGAGCGCGCCGTCGTCGTTCACATAGATTGCAACCGGTGAGCCGGTCACACCGGCGACATTCGATGCGCTCAGCGTCTGGCCCCAGATCGCGAAGAACTGACCCAGCGTATAGGCCGCGCCGCTCGTCGTATCCATATGGATCTTGCCGCTGGCGTCGACCGTATGGATCGGATACGCGCAGCCGGTCGGCGCGGTCATGGTCGGCTCGACCATGCCGACATTCGCAGGCAGTGTGAGCAGCTTGCCGTTCTGGTAAATCGACAGATGCGCGTAGGTGTAGGCGGTGCTGCGCAGCGTGCAGTTCAAGCCGCTGACCGGCTGGCCGGTCCCGCCGGTCGCGGTCACGCCTGCGGGCCAGTGGGTGTCGCCGAGCGTGGTGCCGTCGAGGATCGGCGTCGCGGCGGCAAGCTTCGGCGTGGTGCCGCTCGCGTCGGAGGCGCCCGATGCCGGCGCGGGACTCGACGCGGGCGCGGGGTTCGACGCCGGTGTGCCTGCGGCGCCGTTCGAGCCTGTGCCGCTCGGGTTCGAACCGCCCCCGCCGCCGCCGCAACCGGCGAAAGTCAGGACGAGGCCTATTGCGACGAATCGTGCTCCCAGCCGTTCCAGCATCTCGTGCTCCGTGCCGTTGTTAAGAGGGATACGCGCAGCAGAGATCACGCGCGGGTATCGGACGAATCTCGCACGGATCGACGCGCCGCGATCCACGCAAGATCGGCGGCGCCCACTTCGCTGCATGGATGACGGCAATTCACGAGCGGCGCGTGGCGGATGCCCGCGCGTCGGATTACGTCAGACCGTTGAAACCTTTCAAATGAGCGTAGCAGATGGTATCGCGAGCGGACTCGTTGAATCACGGCGATTTGCGACTTTCTGTTGGCGCGTTTCGGGGTGTCCGAAATTGAGCAACGGACTCGTCGAGGTGCTCGAAGCAGCTTCGAGTTCACTTTGAAGTGACTTCGGTGTCATCGCAGGTCGTCCCAGTCTTGCTTTGACGTGCGTGCGAAAACGGTGTTGAAGGGGCGTTCGCTCGCGTGTAAGGGGCCGTCGGACCGATCTGTCGCGTTTTGTTTGGGCTGTCATCGTTATGTGCGAAGATCGGTTCTGGGGCGAATTTGTTTGTGGATCAATGGAGCACTGACAGATGACCGACAGATTGCAGGCGTCCGTATGCGTGGTGGTGCTGCTTCTGATTGTGGGCTGGGTGCTCTTTATCGGACGCGCGGTTTTCGTTCCAATCGTGTTCGGCATCATCGCGGTCTATGTGGTCGTCGATTTCACGCGCCTGCTGCAACGCATTCCGGTCATCGGCCAACGGCTGCCGACGCAATTGCGTTACGGGTTGTCGATCTTCCTGATTGCCGCCGGCATATTCTTCGCGGTCGACATGCTCGTCGAGAACTACGACGCGCTGGTCGCGCTCGCGCCGCGCTACCAGGACTCGTTGCTCGCAATGACCCACAAGATCTCCATACTGCTCCATCTGGAAAGCGAGCCCACGTGGGATTCGTTGCGGCGGAACATGCTCGCGCAGATCAACATTCAGGCGATCGTGACGGGCATGCTCACGTCGCTGTCGTCGCTCATCATCGACATCTTCGTCGTGGTGCTGTATGCGGCCTTCCTGCTCGTCGAGCGGGGCACGTTCGGCGAGAAGCTCGCGAATATGTCGGCGAATTCGAGTAACGCCGCGCGGATCCGCGCGGTCGTCACCGACATCAACCGCCGCATCGGCGCGTACCTCGCGTTGAAAACGTTTCTCGGCGTGCTGCTCGGCGCGGTGTGTTGGGGTGCGATGCGCAGCGTCGGCCTCGAGTTCGCCGGGCTGTGGGCGGTGCTGACCGCGCTGCTGAACTACGTGCCGTATATCGGCTCGGTGCTCGCGGTGGTGTTGCCCGTGCTGATGACGATGCTGCAATTCGGCGACGTCAATTCGATACTGATCGTGCTGGTGTCGCTCAGTGCGATTCACTTCGTGATCGGCAATATTCTCGATCCGTACCTGATGGGCAACTCGCTGAACCTGAGTCCGTTTGCGATTCTCGCCAGCATGGCGGTGTGGTCGGCGCTATGGGGCGTGCCCGGCGCATTTCTCGCTGTACCGATCACGGTCAGCATGACAATCATCTTTTCCGAATTCGAAATGACGCGGCCGGTCGCCGTGCTGTTGTCGAAAAACGGCCGGCTCACCTACGGCAAGAGTCAGCCGGCGGCGTGACGCGGATGGTGGCGCGGCACGGTCGGGGTGCCGCGCGGGCGCACCCCGAGGCCGCCGCGTGCGGCGCGCTTAAACTAACGGCTTACCGTTTGCGCCGCCCATCCGAACTCATGCCCCGCCGCCAGGATCGTTCTCTTCAGGTTTCCCCGTCGCAGACCACCGCCGGCGCGCTGGAGGACCCGGCGTTGCTGCGCCGGCTGCTGCGTGCCAAAGACCGCATGGACGCGGCGTCGCAGGAGGCCTGGCCGGTACGGCGCCTCGCCGAAGTCAGCGGCGTGTCCGAAGCGCATTTCGCGCGCTCGTTCAAGCGGGCCTTCGGCGTTCCACCGCACCGCTATCTGCTGACACGGCGTATCGAGCAGGCCACCACGCTGTTGCGCGACACCGAGCTCGGCATCACCGAGATCGCGTTCGCGACCGGATGGGGAAGCCTCGGTACGTTCGGGCGCATCTTTCGCGACATCACCGGCCGCAGCCCGGGCCAGATGCGTGTCGATGTGCGAGCGGATCCTTCGCAACCCGAGCGCGTGCCAGCCTGCGTGCTGAAAGCGGCGCAACGTCCCGACCTCACGATCGCAGTTTTGGAGAAGCGCCGCCGCGCCGCCGGCGATACAGTCGAGCCATCGAAACGATCGAAGTCGTCAACGAAGGAGGAGTGATGAATCAGGGTGTCAATGTGGTCGGCGTGTATGTCGACAATCAGGACGAGGCGCTTGCTTTCTACGTCGATAAACTCGGCTTTCGCGTCCACACGGACGTGCGCAACGGGTCCTACCGGTGGCTGACGGTCCAGCATCCGGATCAACCGTCGTTCCAGCTTGGCCTTTTCACACCGGGCCCGCCGATACACGATGAAGCCACCGCGCAAACACTGCGCGCGATCGTCGCGAAGGGGGCGATGCCGCCTCTGGTGCTGTCGGTCGCCGACTGCCGCGCGAGCTACGAGCAACTGAAGGCGCGCGGCGTGGAATTCACGCAGGAGCCGGTCGATCGCTACGGCAGCGTCGATGCCGGCTTCCGGGACCCCGCCGGCAATGGCTGGAAGATGATCGAGGCGCCGGCGAGCACGAAGTGAACGGCGGCGGGCGGTCGCCAGACCTCTAGTCGATCGTTGCAGGCAGCCGCGAGGTGGCCGGTAGCGGGTTGCGCGGCCTGATCGGTTCGATCGCGATACGTGCCGGACATATCCAACCGGGTCTTGCTATCCGGGCCGATCAACCGGTGCCGCGCCACCTTGCGTGGATTCGCTCACGCCCGCTTCGCGCAGGAAATGCGCGATCGTGTCCACGATGATCGATTTTGCGAGCCCTTGCTCGTTCATCACGCGCTGTCCGAGCGGCGACCGCCCGTGCTCATCAGCTGACGTTGAAGTGAACCCGCACGTCCTGCTGCGTTTCGGCCGGGTGTCCGTTGTGCAGCGCGGGAGCGAAACGCCAGCCTCGCAGCGTCTCGACGAGAATCTGATTCAGACGCGGATAGGGCGTGGGCTTCACGAGTTCCACGGCGACGGAGCCATCCGTATGAATCACGAGATACGCGATCGCAACTGTCCGGTACGCTTGCTCGCGCAAGTCGTCGGGTACGGCGGGCAGCGGTTGGGCTATCGCGCGCGCTGGTGAGTCGCCGCGCGTCGACTCGTCGGCTGCTGGGTCGGTGGTTTTCGGATCCACGGCGGTATCGCGGGAATCTGGCGATGACGGGTGCGCATCGGCCGTCGCGTTTTCAGTGCGCGAGACGGTTGCGGCCGCAGGTGCGGCGTCGGGTGCGGCTGATGCTGCAGGGGTGTGCGTTTTTGGCGCGAAGGGTCGCGCGGCCATCGGCGTGCGAGCGGGCGGCGGGTCGGTTCGCGCGGGTTTGACCGACTGCTGCTTCGGCGGCGACGCTTCTTGTGTCCGCGCGACGGTCGACGGCGAGCCCGGCATCGCGGCTGGCTGCGTCGGCGCCGGATCCGGCAGATCGACAATGCTCATCTGCAACGGCGGTTCCGGCTTTGGTTCGGGGACCGGCATTGCAAGCAGACCGCGCCCCATTGCGACGAGAAAAAGCCCCCACGCGATTGTGCCGAGCACGGCGGCAACGATGACTTCCACCCGCCGGTTGTCGCCCGCGTCGATCAGATGCCGCGTCGCGCTATTCACGACGAACTGCAACCAGAAAATGCTCGGCGCCGGCGCGTCGGGCGGCGAGCATTGCCTGCACTACTACGCCGTGGCCGGCGGCGTCATCGGCGGCAATGATCACGTCGTGGTCCGGACGCAGCGCGCGCCTGATCGCCGCCTCCACTTGGTCGGGACGAACCGCTTCACGATTGACGAAGATCGCGTTGCCGCGGTCGATACTCACGGTCGGCGGTCCATCCACGGACATCCGCTGCGCGCGACCCGAGGGCAGATTCACCTTCACGGCATCGAGCCGCTGCATGGCGAGCGACGCGAGCATGAACGTTGCGAGCAGAAAAAACATCACGTCG
>NZ_DASXHN010000074.1:0-8186 GCF_036488505.1 Paraburkholderia sp.
ACGAGTGCCACCCACGCCCATTAATGAGAATCGTTATCATACACGCAAGGGGGTGGTTCCGGCGTCGACGCGTAACGTTAGATCACTGCTACCTATCGGCGACCTCGGCGCGAACTGCGTCCTGTCCGAACGCGCGCAGCGCTGCATCCGCCCGGCAGCGCTGCGCGACTAGCCCGCCGATACCACGCAACTGCAACGCAACTGCAACGTCTAGGAGTGCTCGGCGGACCGCTCGGTCTCGCCGCCGTATGCGGCGCCGGCGACCGCGGCCGATGCCCCGGCCACCGCGCCCATTGTCACGAGCACGCTACACGTGACCCGGTCGAGCAGCAGTCCGTCGTTGCGGCCGCCCCACCAGCGCGCGAGTCCATGCGTGCGACGGTGTCCCACCACGACGAGATCGACATTCAGTTCTTTGGCAAAGAACGGGATCTGATCCAGCGGCTCGCCGATCGCAAGGTGGCCCACCGCGCGAATTCCGCGCGCGGCGAGCTTTTGCAATCCTTCGTCGAGCAGCGTTTTAGCGGACTCGTTGATGAAATTCATCGGTATCGCGGACGTGATATCGGCGCCTTGCATCCAGGCCGAATTGTTGAGCACGGAAAGCAGGTGTACTTCCGCTTTGAGATCCTGCGCGAGAGTGGCACCGTCCTTCAACGCGTGTTGCCCTTCGCGTGTTCCGTCGTAACAGAGAAGAATGCGATTGAAGCACGACATGTCATGTCTCCCTGCACCGTGATTTCGCGGCGACACTATCAATTCAGTATATGTCAATCCGTGATATGTACAGCCGGCCGCAAATGCCCCGCAAACATATAAGGAATCGCTGAGGAAAGCGTAAAGCGCGCACTATTCGCGGTGCTCGGCGGTAGCCTCCGCCCGCTCACGATTCAGCGATATACGGCGGAACCGCTCACGCTGGCGTTCCTCGTTGAAGATGGACAGCGATGGTTTGACGAGATCGTGCCGCGACACGATACCGATCAGTTGATAGCCGGATTCATCGGCCACCACCGGCACGCGATCCAGCGAACGCGCGGCAAGACGCGCGGCGACATGCCGGCAGGTCTCGTCCGGCAGCGCGATTTCGAGCCGTTCGTTGGCGCACAGGTCGCCGACTGCCGCTGTCGCCGCGCCGTTGTCGAGCGCGTCGACCAGCTTGCGCCGATCCGCCATGCCGACGAGCCGCCCTGCACGCACCACCGGATAGGCGCGATGAACCTGGCTCGGTCCGAAGTGCTGCGCGAGCGCGTCCGCAACACTCAGACCCGCATCGATCGTCTTCACCGTACGCGTCATGACTTCGTTCACATGGTGACGTTCCAGCGGATCGATTCCGTACTCGCGATAGATGTGATAGCCGCGTCGCGCGATCTTCTCGGTCAGGATCGAGCGGCGCATAAAGACGACGGTAAAGCCGTACGAGACAGCCGCGGCGGTCAGAAGCGGCAGCAATGCATTGGCGTCGTGCGTCAGTTCGAAAGCGAACACGACGGCCATGATCGGCGCGCGCATCATGCCGCCGAGCGCCGCCGCCATGAATATCAACGGCCAGATCGCGGGGTCGCCGCCAGGCATCGCCGGCGCCAGCAGCGCGCCGACGCCCGCGCCCATCATCAGCAACGGCGCCAGCACGCCGCCCGACGTGCCCGAGCCCAACGCGATCACCCAGATCACGGCCTTCACCAGCACGATTGCCAACACGACGCCAACGGCCAGGTGATTCATCAGCAGATCGCCGATCACGTCATAGCCGACGCCCAGCGCGCGCGGCTGAAAATAGCCGCCGATACCTACCGCCAGACCGCCGAGCGCCGGCCACCACATCCAGTGAAACGGCAGCCGCGCGAATGCGTCCTCGACCTTATAGAGCCACGTCGACAAGCCCCACGACAGCGCGCCCGCAATCAATCCCGCAAGGGCGCACGAAGCGAGTCCGAGCGCGCCGAGCGGCAATGTCTGGAGTGGAAAGAGCGGACCGCTGCCCATCAGCAGCGGCCGCAAAAAGCCCGCTACCGCGCACGACACCGCGGCAGGCAGCAGGCTGCGTGGCCTCAATTCGAACAGCAGCAGCTCCACCGCGAGCAGCACGGCGGCCACCGGCGTGCCGAACACCGCGGTCATGCCGGCGACCGCACCGGCCACCAGCAGCGTCTTGCGCTCGCCGCTCGACAGATGAAAAAACTGCGCGATCAACGAACCCAGCGCGCCGCCCGTCATGATGATCGGCCCTTCGGCACCAAACGGGCCGCCGCTGCCGATCGCAATCGCCGAGGCCAGCGGTTTGAGCACCGCAACCTTCGGCGACATCTTGCTCTTGCCGAACAGGATCGCTTCGATCGCCTCCGGGATACCATGCCCGCGAATCTGCTCCGAACCGTAGCGCGCGATGAAGCCGACGATCAGACCGCCCAGCACGGGCATCGCGATCACCCAAAGCCCGAGCGTGTTGCCGGCGGGCGAGTTGTTCGCGATGGATAGCGTCTGAAAGAAGAACACGTTCGTAAACAGGCGGATCAGATGCAGCAGGAAATCGGCGGCGAACGTGCTGAGCATGCCGATCACCGCGGCAATTGCCGTGATTCGCAGAAGCCGGGTATCGGTGGCGAAGTCGCCCTTTGACTCATTCATCTGCACTGCCGCTCCTCGTTCTTTCGATGAAAAGCCCTCGACTTGCTCGCCACTGTTGCCGTCCAGCACGGCATCGTCGACGCTGCGGGGGCTGCTCGTTTATAGATCACGCTGTGATATATACTAACCGGTAAGCAATCGTCGCAACAAGCCGCAAGCGTGATTGCCCGTCCGTATTGCACTAAGCATGGGAGGTGCCCGATGGTCATCGATAACGACTTCGAAATCAGCTACCTGGTGTTCGCCTTTGGGTTGCTCGGCATCATTCTGATCGGCGGTCTGCTCGACAGATTGCACCTTCAGCGCCTGCATCCGCGGCTACTGGGTGCCACGCTGGGCGCGCTGCTCGGATTTGCGTTGATTGAAGCAGTGCCGCTGTTTACCTGAGCGGGCGGCTAGCGTCACCTGCTTCGCGCGCGGACTCGTTCATCGCTTGATGCATCGTCGTGCGCGGGCTACGAGTCGAGCCAGAGAAACAAAATATGCGCACCGCCTGCCTCGAATAGCGGTGTGCGCTGTGTCATCCGCGCAATGCATTTCTGATGCCGCGAATCAGCCGTGCATTTCACGAGTACCACGGTTGGAACCGATAACAGGTCGGGTACGGTGCGCGGTAGGCAATGGCTTCAGAGTCCCCAGATGATGTCCGCATCGCTTTCGCGCGCCGCGCGCATCATGTCGAGAAACGGCCATGCGCGTTGCGAAAGCCGGTTGTGCGACTCACGATGATTCTTTGGCGAGCAATGCAACGCTTCGAAAGTTGCTTCCACCGTCGCGTCCGCGGAGATCGCCGCTTCCAGCCGGTCGATCGCGTGCGGGAGTTCATCGTGCGTGATCACACCCCGTTCGCCAAGCCGCTTACCGATCAGGCCCAGCAGATATTGAGCGAGGTCTCTGAGCATCACGACATCCGGTGACGCCGTCGATTGAAAAGTGATCATCATGATGGCTCCTTTATCGAAATACGAAACAAACCGAACGCAGCTTGTCTCGGCCTTTCCCGATATTTTATATCACAACGTGATTAAAGAGCCGGTCCGTTACAGCGTTGGAGTTGACTTTGAACAGCGTTGGCCGGCTTTCAATCTCAGCAGACAACGGCAAATTTTTCCGCGGGGCACGACCTCAAACCCGGTTTTATATCATATTGAAATATAATCATGACCACACGGTATTCGCGTTGCCGGGGTTCGCCCGGTAATGTCGGGGCCGCCACAATCGACTACTTTCCGCACCCATTTTGTCCCGTACCTTCGTTCCTGGCTGGCTGTCCCGTTTTCTCCCCGCACCCGTCGCCGTGAAATGGCAAGAGCGTGCGCGCTCATGTGTGGGCGCACTGCTCGGTATCGCGTTCACCGGCGGGCTCATGTATCTGCTGCTCGGGCCCAGCGCGACTGTTCCGCTACTGGTCGCGCCAATGGGCGCCTCCGCGGTGCTGCTGTTCGCGGTGCCCGCCAGTCCGCTTGCGCAACCGTGGTCGATCATCGGCGGCAATCTGGTGTCCGCGACGATCGGCGTCACCTGTGCGCTGCTGATCGGCGATCCGACTCTCGCCGCCGCATTGGCGGTTGCGCTGTCGATCTGCGGGATGTTCGCGCTGCGCTGCGTACATCCGCCGTCCGGCGCGGTGGCGTTGACCGCGGTGCTCGGCGGCCCCGTCATTCATGCGCTCGGCTACCGGTTCGTGCTCGAACCCATCGCGATCCAGTCGGCCGCACTGCTGCTCGCGGCGCTGGTCTATCACGCCGCCACCGGCCATCGCTATCCGCATGCGGGCCGCCAGGATCGCGTCACCGCGAGCCAGGCCGCCGACGAAGCGTCGCGCGTCGGCTTCACGCGCGCCGATGTCAAAGCCGTACTGGGACGCCGCGATGAACTACTCGACATCGATCCGGACGATCTCTATTCCTTGCTGCGCGAAACCCAGCTGCAAGCGTTCTCGCGCAGCTTCGCCGAACTGCGCTGCGAAGACATCATGTCCCGCCATGTCGTCTCGGTGTCCGCAACTACCCGCGCCGGCGCCGCGTGGGATCTGTTCAGGCGCAACAAGGTGAAGGCGCTGCCGGTGGTCGACGCCAGCCAGCGGCTGATCGGCATCGTCACGCGCGCCGACTTCGTCGACAACAAAGGCTTTGGCGCGTTTGCGCCGATCGCCGGTTACTTCGACGGCTGGTTGCGCGGCGACAGGCTTCGCAGCGCGGATGTCGGCAGCGTGATGACGACCGAGGTCTGCAGCGTCAACGCGAGCGAGCCGATTACCGAACTCGTGCCGATGTTCGCGAACTTCGGCCACCACCACGTGCCGGTGCTCGATCACGCAGGGCGCGTGGTCGGCATGATCACGCAGGTCGATCTGATCGCGGGCCTTTACCGGCAAACCGTCGCGCCACCCCGCCGGACAGCGTGATCGCAGCACGGCGAAATAGCCCACGAAAGCAGGCCGACAGCATCACGCGGCGAAGCCAGCATTGTAAGAAGAGGCGCCGCGAACACATCATTACGTGATATATTTTGCGGTTTCCTCACATCGGCGGGACATCCAATGAAGGTACGGACTCGCGGACTGCGCAAAAGCGACTTCGAGCAACTATCGGAGTTTCGCTATCAGATGCGGCGCTTCGAGCGGTTCTCCGAGCAGGCCGCGCAAAACGAAGGCATTACGCCGCTGCAATACCTGTTGTTGCTGCATATCAAAGGTTACCCGCAGCGTGACTGGGCAACCGTCGGCGAATTGGCCGAGCGGCTTCAGGCGCAGCATCACGGCGTCGTCGCGTTGGTGTCGCGCTGCGAGGCGCTCAGTCTCGTGCGCCGGCAGATCAGCGAAACCGACCGCCGTCAGGTCGAGGTTCACCTTGAAAAAGCGGGCGAGCGAGTACTCGAGCGGCTCGCGGAGTTGCACCGGGCAGAACTGAAATCGCTCGAAGGTTCCTTTCAGATTCCACAGATCGACTTCGAATAACCATGAGTATGGATTCCCACAAGCGCGACTTTTCGGCCAACGCGCGACTGCCCGGCATCTTCGCGCTGGCGGCGGGTATCGGCCTGGTCAGCACGCTTGCCGCATTCGTCCTGCTGAACCTGATCCGGCTGTTCACCAATCTGTTTTTCTTCGGCACGCTGTCGTTCGTCGAACGCTCGCCTGCCACCAACACGCTCGGGCTATGGGTGATCGGCGTGCCGGTGGTCGGCGGGCTGATCGTCGGGTTGATCGCGCGCTTCGGCTCCGAGAAAATCCGCGGGCACGGCATTCCCGAAGCAATCGAGGCGATTCTGTTCGGCAAAAGCAAGATGTCGCCGAAAGTGGCGGTGCTCAAACCCTTGTCGTCAGGCATCGTGATCGGCAGCGGCGGACCGTTTGGCGCGGAAGGCCCGATCATCATGACCGGCGGTGCGCTCGGCTCGCTGATCGCGCAGTGCGTGAAGGTGACATCGGCGGAACGCAAGACGCTACTCGTCGCCGGCGCCGCCGCGGGTATGACCGCGGTGTTCGGCACACCGGTGGCGGCCGTGCTGCTGGCAGTCGAACTGCTGCTGTTCGAATGGCGCCCGCGCAGTTTCCTGCCGGTCGCGGTCGCCTGCGCGGTCGCCGGTTTCGCACGCGCGCTTTGCTTCGGCACAGGTCCGCTGTTTCCGCTTCAAACCGCCGCGCCGGACGGCTGGTCGCTGGTTTCCTGCGCGATCGCCGGCGTGCTGTCGGGTGCGCTCGCGTCGGGGCTGTCCGCCGCGCTCTATAAGGTCGAAGACCTGTTCGGCAAACTGCCGATCCACTGGATGTGGTGGCCGGCGCTCGGCGGCATCGTCGTCGGCATCGGCGGATGGCTCGAACCGCGCGCGCTCGGCGTCGGTTATGACGTGATCGGCGATCTGCTGCATCAGCACATTGCGCTGCAAATCGCGCTTGCGCTGCTCGCGGTCAAGGCCGTGATGTGGGTCGTTGCACTCGGCTCCGGCACGTCGGGCGGCGTGCTCGCGCCGCTGCTGATGCTCGGCGCCGGCCTCGGCACCGTACTCGCGCATTGGCTGCCGGGCAGCGAACCGGCGCTGTGGCCGCTCGTGTGCATGGCCGCGACGCTGGGCGCCACGCTCGGCGCGCCGCTGACGGCCATCGTATTCGCCTTCGGCCTCACCCACGACAGCAACGCACTGCTGCCTCTGTTGACCGCCACGCTGGTCGCGCACGGCTTCTCGACGGTGGTCATGCGCCGTTCGATCATGACGGAAAAGATTGCGCGCCGCGGCTATCACATCTACCGCGAGTACGGTGTCGATCCGCTGGAGCGCCACTATGTCGACGAAGTGATGACCGCGTCGGTCGAATCGATCGATTGCAGCAAGACGGTAGCGGACACGCTGCAAACGCTGTTCGGTGCGAACCAGTTGCGCCGCGCCTATCCGGTGGTGCGCGGCGGCGCGGTCATCGGCGTCGCCGACCGCGCGCTGCTCGAGCGGTTTTGCGCCGGCGACGAGCAACGCAAACGCGCGATGACGCTCGCCGACGTATTCGCGCAGCAGCATCCCGCCTTTGCGTTGCCGTCCGAAACCTGCCGGCTTGTCGCAACACGGCTTGCGGTGCTCGGCCTCGAACGTCTGCCGGTGGTCAGCGACCGCAACAGCATGCGTCTGGTCGGCATCGTGTCGCGCAGCGATCTGGTCAAGCCGTCACTCGCGCATTTCGAAGAAGAGCACAAGCGCGAGCGCTTCCGGCGCATTGCACCGCCGCTCGGAAAACGGCGCTTTGCACCGGTTCGCAAGGCCGGTTAAAGACGCCGCAAATGCGGGGATGAAAGGCCGAGGTGATTATTGGCCTCGGCCTTTCTCTTTTGTACGTCGGCTTATATGGCGGAGCACTTCGGTACGCACCCTTCTATTTGCCCGCGCCGCGCGACTCCACGCAACTCAGCACGAGCGTATCGCCCAATGTCGCGCCGGGAGCCAGCGCGGCGCTGTGAAACTCCGCGTTGTCGCAATGCCATTCGGCAAGAAAATCGCCGTGGCACGCGCTCGCCGCGCTGCCTTGATCCAGCCCCGGCACCGAATAGCCGCAACTGGACCGCCCATTGCAATGACGCGCGACCTCGCGAGTCAGGTTGCCGCGCGGCGCACCGCAGTTCGCACCGTACGTGCCCGACACAATCTGGATCGTGCGCTGTTCCGCGCCGACGTTTGCAGCCAGCAAGACCATGCACAACATCAGCGGCATCCAGCGGATGATTCCGCTGCGGAAAGCGGGCGCGCTTTCCGTATGGCGATTCGATCTCATCACTTTGCGCCTCCTTGCGAGCCGCGCGGCGCGATCGGTCAGCCGACGATGTCGACCTGATCGCAAGCGCCTGTTGCCCGCGCCGACGATTCGCTCCATACCCGGCAGTTCGTTCTGAGCGTTCCGAATGAGGGTCCTGTGGAGGACGCCAGAACACTTTAATGATAGGCCGCGGTGCACCTCATCACCTGTCTCGTGAACCGGGTCCCCCTATGCCGGTGGATATCCACCGGGATGTCGCTGACAACACGCTGTTCCGGTTCCTGGCGTGCGCGCGGACCCGCCGCCCGTGACC
>NZ_DASXHN010000076.1:0-2490 GCF_036488505.1 Paraburkholderia sp.
TCTCCGTACTAGGCTCTCCCTGGGTGATCGGCGCGGCGGCAGCGCTCGCAGTCGTCGAGTTTTTCGCCGATAAAATCCCCGCTTTCGATTCCCTCTGGGACGCCATTCACACCTTCATTCGCATTCCGGCCGGCGCGGTGCTGGCCGTCGGCGCGTTCGGTCACGCTGATCCGGCGCTGCTCACCGTCGCCGCGCTCGCTGGCGGAACGCTTGCGGGGGCCGCGCATCTGGCGAAGGCCGGCACGCGTGCATTGATCAATTTATCGCCGGAACCGGTGTCGAACTGGGTGGCATCGGCAACTGAGGATTTCGGCGCGTTGCTCGGCATTACGCTCGCGTTGTTCGTGCCGCTGCTTTGCCTGGTGCTGATCATCGCGTTCCTGTTGTGCGCCGGATGGGCATTGCCGCGGCTCGTGAAAGGCGTGCGCGGCGGATTTGACCGGATGGCCAAGCACATGGTGCCCAGCGTCAGCGCGCGCGTGAATCCGGGTGTCGGCAGGTTTGGGAGCAAGCACGATTGAGTACGAGCGGTTTGGGCGGCGAGTTGAAGCGGGATTCTAAGCAGGATTCTCAGCGGGATTCCAAGCAGGATTCGAAGCAGCAAGGACTGAGCTTCAGGCAGATCGTGCGCCAGTCGCTGCGAATGACCGCGCGCGACTGGCGTGCGGGCGAGTTGACCATGCTCATCCTCGCGCTCGTGCTGGCAGTTGCGGCGCTCGCGAGTGTCGGTTTTCTCGCTGACCGGATGCATCAGGGGCTGGAACGCGACGCGCGCCAGATGATCGCCGCGGATTTCGTGGTACGTGCCGATCATCCGGTCGATTCTGCGTTCGCGGCAGAAGCGTCGCAACTCAAGCTCGAGACCGCGACCACCGCTATCTTCCCCAGCATGATCAGCGCGGGTACGTCGGGGGAATCGTCTTCTGCTCCCGTCGCCCGCCTTGCGGCGCTAAAGGCCGTTTCTCCCGGATATCCCCTGCGTGGCGCGGTGCGCATCGCGCCTGCCGCCAATCAACCCGGCACGGCCGCCACCTCCATTCCTGCTCCCGGTACCGTCTGGGCCGACCCCGCTTTACTCGATGCGCTGAAAGTGCCCGTCGGCGGCACGGTCCGGGTCGGCACGCGCGCGTTCAAAGTGGCGGCGGTGATCACGCGCGAACTCGATCGCGGCTTCTCGTTCGTGAGCTTTTCGCCGCGCCTGATGATGCGCGCCGATGAACTCGCGTCCACCGGCCTCGTCACGTTCGGCAGCCGCGTGACCTATCGGCTGCTGGTGGCGGGGCCGGATCCGCAGGTCAAGCAGTTCGCCGCATTCGCCCGCACAAAGGTGGAGGACGGCAAGCTGCGCGGCGTCGCGCTCGAATCGTTGCAGGACGGCCAGCCGCAAGTGCGCCAGACGATCGACCGAGCCAGCCATTTCCTCACGCTCGTTTCGCTGCTGACCGCGCTGCTCGCCGCCGTCGCGATTGCGATGGCCTCGCATCGTTTTGCGCGCCGGCATCTGGACGGCTGCGCCGCAATGCGCTGTCTCGGCGTGAGTCAGGGGACGCTGCGGTCGTTGTTTATCGGCGAATTCCTGGTTGTTGGTCTGCTTGGCAGCGTGGCCGGCGTCGTGCTTGGCTTCGGCGGGCATCTGGTGCTGCTGGACTGGCTCGGAACGCTCGTCGGTGTCGAATTGCCGCCGCCGGGCGTCTGGCCCGCGTTGCAGGGCATTGCGACCGGACTGGTGCTGCTGCTTGGTTTTGCGGTGCCGCCATTGCTTCCGCTTACGCGCGTGCCACCGGTCCACGTGATTCGCCGTGAACTCGGCGACGCCGGCCGGGTAGCGTGGATCGCCTACGGCGTGGGTGTGCTGCTGTTCGCAGGCCTGCTCGTGCTCGCGGCGGGCGAGTGGAAGCTGGGCGGGATCGTGGCGGGTGGATTCGCGGGCGGTCTCATCGTGTTTGGCGGCATTGCGCGCATCGCGCTCTGGGCCGCCGCACGCTTTGTGCGCAGCGAACGCGTGGGCGCGGGCGTGGGCTGGCGATATGCTCTTGCATCGCTGGAGCGGCGCAGCGGCGCGAGCGCGCTGCAGATCACGGCGCTCGGGATCGGCCTGATGTGCCTGCTTTTAATCGCGATGACGCGTAGTGACCTGATCGCGGGCTGGCGCCAATCCACACCGCCAGACGCACCGAATCAGTTTCTCATCGATATCCAGCCCGACCAGCGTGCCGGCGTCACCGATTACCTCAAGCAGCACGACCAGGGCGACGCAGCGTTGTCGCCGATGGTGCGCGGCCGTCTGATCGCGGTGAACGGCAAGCCGGTGAGTCCCGACAACTACGAGAAATCCGACGCGAAACGCCTCGTCGACCGCGAGTTCAACCTCTCGTACACGACCGAACTGCCCAGCGATAACCGCGTGGTCGGCGGCGACTGGTACGGCACCGACGGGCGCGCGCAGGTATCGATAGAAGAGGGGCTCGCGAAAACCATCAACGTGAAACT